>NZ_DAOLAC010000005.1:93726-141458 GCF_035325325.1 Phycicoccus sp.
TGCGCCGGGCATGTCACGACCGAGACCCGCCCGACACCGTTCCGTCACACGACCGTTTCCCTCTGTGACGGAACCGTGTCGGTCGCGTGTCGTTCCGCCCGTGCCCCTCCCCGGGGGTGCACCGCCGATCCTACGGTGCCGCCACGTGCGACCCACGCACCGCCGGCACGCCCGGCACCCACTCGTCAGGGAGATGCCATGAGACCACGACCGTCCCGTCTCGCCACCCTCGCCGTCCTCTGCGTCGCCGGCCTCGCCGCCGCCGGCTGCAGCACCTCGGGACCGAGCGCGGGAGGCTCCACCGCGGAGGGCCAGCCGGTCAGCGGGGGGACCCTCAACCTCCTCGGCAGCGGCGACGTCGACTACATGGACCCGAACATCAGCTACTACTCGAACGGCTACACCGCGCTGCGGATGTGGAGCCGGCAGCTGTTCACCTACCCCGCCGTCGAGGGCAAGGCGACGACGGCGGTGCCCGACCTCGCCGAGTCGATCCCCACCGAGGGCAAGGGCATCAGCGACGGTGGGAAGACGTACACGTTCACGCTGCGGCAGGGCGTCATGTGGGACACGACGCCGGCCCGCGCGGTGACCGCCGAGGACTTCGTCCGGGGCGTCAAGCGCACGTGCAACCCGGCGCAGCCGTTCGGCGGGCTGCCTGACTACGAGAGCCTCATCGTCGGGTTCAGCGCCTTCTGCGACGGCTTCGCCAAGGTGGCGCCGACCGCCTCGGCCATCGCGGACTACCTCAACGGCCACGACGTCGAGGGCCTCCAGGCCCCCGATCCCAGCACCGTCGTCATGCACCTCACCAAGCCGGCGAGCTACCTCGTCGACATGCTGACGCTGCCGGCGTTCAGCGCGGCGCCGGCCGAGTGGGACGCGTACGTCCCCGCCAGCGCGGAGCTGGCGCAGCACACCATCTCCGACGGGCCGTACCGCATCACCGCGTACACGCCGACCAAGAGCATCACCTTCGAGCGCAACCCCGCGTGGAAGGCCGCCAGCGACCCGGTCCGCAAGGCCTACGTCGACAAGATCCTCGTCAACGAGACGGTGAGCCAGGACTCGACGCAGCAGCAGCTCGAGACGGGCACGCCGAGTGCCGACATGCAGTTCGACAACCTCACCCCGGCCTCCCGGGTGCCGGCGCTCGTGGCGAAGAAGGACCCGAACCTGCACATCGGCGACACGGCGTCGAGCAACCCCTACCTCGTCTACAACACGAAGTCCCCGAACAACGGCGGGGCCCTCGGCAAGGTCGAGGTGCGCCGGGCCCTCTCGACGGCGATCAACCGGGCGAACATCGTCCAGGTCCTCGGCGGCGACCTGCTCAACAGCCCGCTGACCCACGTCCTGCCCTCGAGCATCGTCGGCGGCGAGAACTCCTTCGACGACTACCCGTTCGACGCGGCGAAGGCCAAGCAGATGCTCGCCGCCGCCGGCTACCCGAACGGGCTGACCGTCAAGGTGCTCTACCGCAACGCCTCCGAGGGGGCGACGAAGACCTTCCAGACCCTCCAGCAGGACCTCGGCAAGGCCGGTGTCACGGTCGTCGGGGTCGCCTCGCCGAACGCGGACTTCTACACGAAGTACCTCCAGGTGCCGACGGTCGCCCAGCGCGGCGTCTGGGACGTCGCGATCTCCGGGTGGGGCCCGGACTGGTACGGCAACGCCGCCCTGTCCTACTTCGGCCCGCTCTTCAACGGCAAGGCCGCCTACCCGCCGGCCGGCAGCAACTTCGGCTTCTACGAGAACCCCGCCGTCGACGCCCTCGTCGCGAAGGCCTCCGAGGCGGCCACCCCGCAGGACGCCGCGCCGCTGTGGGCCCAGGCCGACCACCTCGTGATGCAGGACGCGGCCTTCTTCCCGATCACCGAGCCGCGCACCCCGAACTACCACGCGGCGCAGGTGCACGGGGCGGTCTACATCCCGGCCTTCCAGAACTTCGACCCGACCAACGTCTGGCTGGCGCCGGGGATGCAGGGCGGCTGACGGACCGCGGGACAGACACGAGGAGCAGTGAGATGGCCCTACTCGAGGTCCGCGACCTGCACGTCGAGTTCGACACCCCGGACGGCGTGGTCCACGCCGTCCGGGGGCTGTCCTTCGACGTCGAGCGCGGCTCCACCCTCGCCGTCGTCGGCGAGTCCGGCTCCGGCAAGTCGGTCGCGACCCAGACCATCACCGGCCTGACCCGCGGCGCCCGTGTCACCGGCTCGGCGGTCTTCGACGGCACCGAGCTGCTCGGCGCCTCCGAGGAGACCCTGCGTGCCGTGCGCGGCGCCCGGATCGGGATGATCTTCCAGGACCCCCTCTCCAGCCTCCACCCGTACTACACGGTCGGCTGGCAGGTGGCGGAGATGATCCGGGCGCACGACCGCACCGTCACCCGGGCCATGGCCCGGGAGCGGGCGGCCGAGCTGCTCTCGCTCGTCGGCATCCCGCGGGCCCGGCGGCGGGTCGACGACTACCCGCACCAGTTCTCCGGCGGGATGCGCCAGCGGGTGATGATCGCGATGGCCGTGGCGCTCGACCCGGACCTGCTCATCGCCGACGAGCCGACGACCGCGCTCGACGTCACCGTCCAGGCGCAGGTCCTCGAGGTGATGCAGCAGCTCCAGGACCGGTTCGGCACGGCCATCGTCCTCATCACCCACGACCTGGGCGTCGTCGCCGAGATGGCCGACGAGGTCGTCGTCATGTACGCGGGGCGGGCGATGGAGGTCGCGCCGCGCCGCGAGCTCTTCTACCACCCGCACCACCCCTACTCCGAGGGACTGCTCCGCTCGCTGCCCTCGCGGGGCGAGCCGGGCAGCCGGCTCGTCCCGGTACCCGGCGCGCCGCCGTCGCTCCTCGACCCGCCGCAGGGGTGCCCGTTCCGGCCCCGCTGCCCGCACGCCTTCGCCGACTGCCACGACCAGCCGCCGCTGCGGCCCGTCGGCGGGTCACCCGACCACCTCTCGGCGTGCTGGCTGCCCCCGTCGCGTGGTACCACGACCGGCGAGGTGCCCGCTCCGGCGGCCCGCGAGCTCCAGGAGGCACCGTGACCGAGCCCCTGCTCTCCCTCGAGCACCTGACCAAGACCTTCCCGGTGACCAGCGCGGGCCTGTTCCGCCGCCGGACCGACCGCGTCCACGCCGTCGACGACGTCTCGCTCGAGGTGATGCCCGGCGAGACCCTCGGCCTCGTCGGTGAGACCGGCTGCGGCAAGTCGACCCTCGCCCGGTGCATCACCCGGCTGCACGACGTCGACGACGGACGGATCGTCTTCGCCGGCGAGGACATCACCCACCACTCCCGGGCCCGGATGCGCGGTGTCCGGCGGGACGTGCAGATGGTCTTCCAGGACCCCTACGGGTCGCTCAACCCGCGGCGCCGGGTCGGCTCGATCATCGGGGACCCGTTCGTCATCCACGACGTCGGCACCCCGGCCGAGCGGAAGCGCTCGGTCCAGGAGCTGATGGAGCGGGTCGGCCTCAACCCCGAGCACTACAACCGCTTCCCGGCGGAGTTCTCCGGCGGCCAGCGGCAGCGGATCGGTGTCGCCCGGGCCCTCGCGCTGCGACCCCGGCTGATGATCTGCGACGAGCCCGTCTCCGCCCTCGACGTCTCGATCCAGGCGCAGGTGCTCAACCTCCTCCTGGACCTCCAGGACGAGTTCGGGCTGACCTACGTCTTCATCTCGCACGACCTGTCCGTCGTGCGCCACGTCAGCGACCGGATCGCGGTGATGTACCTCGGCAAGGTCGTCGAGGTGGCGCCGTCGGCCGAGCTGTTCACCCAGCCCCGCCACCCCTACACCCGGGCGCTGCTCTCGGCCCTGCCGGTCGCCGACCCGGACGTCTCGGACAGCCGGCGCCGCATCGTCCTCGCCGGCGACCTGCCGACGCCGACCAACCCGCCGGCCGGCTGCCGGTTCCACACCCGGTGCCCACGAGCCCGCGAGGACTGCGCGAGCACCGTCCCGCCGGTCGAGCCCGTGCTCGGCGACCGGCCCGAGCACCGCACCGCCTGCCTGCACCCGCTCGGCGACGGCGACGACCTCGCCGCGGACCGGCCCGCCGTCGGGGACAGCGAGATCACCGCGACCGAGGAGGAGCTGTCGGCATGACCATCGACCAGGACCCCCGTACCGTCCCCGACGACGTCGAGCCGACGTCGTCCCCGCCGGGCACCGGCCGCCGCATCGAGGGCCGCTCGCCGTGGGCCCTCGCCTGGCAGCGGCTGCGTCGCGACCGGGTCGCGATGGCCTCGCTCGGCGTCATCGTCCTCGTCGTCCTCGTCGCGGTGTTCGCCCCCGTGGTCGCCGCCGTGACCGGGCACCCGCCGAACGAGCAGTTCCGCGAGACCGGCCTGTCGCCGCAGGGCCTGCCGGTCGCCCCGAACGGCGAGTTCTGGTTCGGCACCGACGACCTCGGCCGCGACGTGCTCGTCCGGATCGCGTACGGCGCGCGGGTGTCGCTGCTCGTCGGCGTCGTCGCCACCGCCCTCACCGTCGCCATCGGGGTCGTCGTCGGCATCGTCGCCGGGTTCGTCGGCGGCGTCGTCGACACCGTCCTCGCCCGGCTCGTCGACATCGTCCTGTCGATGCCGTTCCTCCTCGTCGCCCTCGCCCTCGTGTCGATCACCGGGCCGAGCCTCACGGTGACCATCGTCGTCATCGGCTTCTTCAGCTGGGCGGCGGTCGCGCGCATCGTCCGCGGCCAGGTGATCTCGCTGCGCGAGCGCGAGTTCGTCGAGGCGGCACGTTCACTCGGCGCGAGCGACCGGCGGATCATGTTCGTCGACGTGCTGCCCAACGTGCTCGCGCCGGTCATCGTCTACACCTCGCTGCTCGTGCCGATCGTCATCCTCACCGAGGCCTCCCTCTCCTTCCTCGGGCTCGGCCTCGCCCCCCCGACGCCGGACTGGGGCGGGATGATCAACGAGGCGACGAACTACTACACGACCTCCTGGTGGTTCGTCTTCTTCCCCGGGCTCGCCCTCCTCGTGACGACCCTCGCCTTCAACCTGTTCGGGGACGGGGTGCGCGACGCCTTCGACCCGCGCAGCGACCGCCTCATCGGGCACTGAGGAGGACACCGTGGTCAGGTTCCTCCTCCGCCGGGTCCTCCAGGGCGTCGTCGTCCTGTGGCTCATCACGATGGCCGTCTTCGCCCTCTTCTACATCGCGCCGAACGACGTCGCGCGCACCCTCGCGGGGCGCCAGGCGTCCCCCGAGACGATCGCGCTCATCTCGCACCGGCTCGGGCTCGACCAGCCGATCTGGAAGCAGTACCTCGACTTCGTGTGGCGGGCCCTGCACGGCGACCTGGGGTACGACTACTACCACCAGGTACCAGTGACCACGATCATGGGCGCGGCGCTGCCGGTCACCGCCTCGCTCGTGCTCGGCGCGGCGGTCATCTGGGTCGGGCTCGGCGTGACCAACGGCGTGCTCTCGGCCGTGCGACCCCGCTCGGTGACCGACCGCTCGCTCACCGTCTTCTCGCTCTTCTTCTACTCGATGCCGAGCTTCCTCCTCGGCCTCGTCCTCCTGTACTTCCTCTACTACCAGCTGACCCTCCACGGGCTCGCGGTGCTGCCGGCCGGCGGCTACTCGCCCCTCGCCGGTGGCCTGGGGACGTGGCTGCAGCACCTGCTCCTGCCGTGGTTCACGCTCGCGCTCGTCCAGGCCGCGACCTACACCCGGCTGACCCGCGGCTCGATGCTCGACGTCCTCGGCGAGGACTACGTCCGCACCGCGCGCTCGAAGGGCGTCAGCGAGCGACGGGTCGTCGTCCGGCACGCCCTGCGCAGCGCCCTGACCCCGGTCGTCACCCAGTTCGGCATCGACGTCGCCGGGCTGCTCGGCGGCGCGATCGTCACCGAGCAGGTGTTCAGCCTGCCGGGCCTGGGCAAGACCGCGGTCGACGCCATCAACCAGCAGGACCTGCCGGTGATCATCGGCATCGTCCTCTTCGCCTCGACCGCGGTCGTCGTCGCGAACATCGCGGTCGACGCCGTCTACGCCGTCCTCGACCCCCGGGTCCGGCTGCACTGACCCGCACCCGGTCGGCGGCTCCCCTCCCCTGTCAGCCGCCGGCCGGGTGCGACCCGGGGCGACTCGCTCAGCCGGCGAGCCGCTCCCCCGAGGCGGCGTCGAAGACGTGCGCCTCGCCGTCGACCGGACGGACACGCACGGTCTCGCCGACCTCCACGCCGGCCCGCTTCTCGGTCTTGATGGTGACCCGCTCGTCGTCGCCCTCCCCCGCGCCCGGGCGGCGGCCGTAGACGAACGACTCCGACCCGAGCGCCTCGACGAGCTCGACGGTCAGCTCCAGCGCGTCGGGCTCGTCGGCGCCGACGAGCCGCCACGACTCCGGCCGCAGCCCGACGACGACCCGGTCGCCCGCACCGGCGGCCACCTCCCGGTCGAGGGCGACGGGGACCCCGTGGACGTCGGCACGCCCCTCGCGGACCGGTGCCTCGACGAGGGTGATGGCCGGCGACCCGATGAACGCGGCGACGAAGGTGTTGACCGGGCGGTCGTAGAGCTCCTCCGGGCTCGCCACCTGCTGGAGCCGGCCGTCGCGCAGCACGGCGACCCGGTGGCCCATCGTCATCGCCTCGACCTGGTCGTGGGTGACGTAGACCGTGGTCACCCCGAGCCGCCGCTGCAGCCCGGCGATCTGGCTGCGGGTCGAGACGCGCAGCTTGGCGTCGAGGTTGGAGAGCGGCTCGTCCATGCAGAACACCTTGGGCTGGCGGACGATCGCCCGCCCCATCGCCACCCGCTGGCGCTGGCCGCCGGAGAGCTGCCCCGGCTTGCGGTCGAGGAGGTCGCCGAGCTCGAGGATGCGAGCGGCCTCCTCGACCCGCGAGCGCGTCTCCGCCTTCGGCACCCCGGAGTTGTCGAGGGCGAAGGCCATGTTCTGCGCGGCCGTCATGTTCGGGTAGAGCGCGTAGCTCTGGAAGACCATCGCGATGTCACGGTCCCTCGGGCGCACGCCCTTCTGGTCGTGCCCGTCGACGAGGATGCGCCCGTCGTCGACCGGCTCGAGCCCGGCGAGCATCCGCAGGGTCGTCGACTTGCCGCACCCCGACGGGCCGACGAGGACGAGGAACTCGCCGTCGTCGATGTCGAGGGTGACGGCGTCGACCGCCGGCGGGCCGTCCTTGGTGTACCGGCGGGTCGCCGCGTCGAAGTAGACCGTTGCCATCGGGTGGCTCTCCTCAGAGCTTGGACTTGATCTGGTTGTCGAACACCTGCTGGCTCTCCTTGTCGAGGCCGGCGAAGACGCTCGTGACGTCCTGGCCCTGGGCGACCTGGTCGAGCGCCTTGCCGATGCGGGCGCCGCCGCCGGGCAGGAGGACGCGGGCGTTGTCCTGGGAGCGGGTGTGCGGCAGCTGGTCGATCGCCGTCTTGGCGTTCGGGTTCTTCTCGAGGTACGCCTTCTCCTCGGCGGTGTCGACGGCCGACTTGCGCACCGGCATGTACCCCGTCGCCTGGGTGAAGGTGACCGTGTTCTTCGCGTTCGTGAGGAACTCGGCGAACTTCACCGCGTTGGCCTTGCGCTCGTCGGAGATCTTGGCCGGGATGCCGACGCCGGCGCCACCGGTCGGGCAGTTGTCGGTGCCCGGCAGGAAGGCGGTGCCGACCTCGAACTTCGCGTCCTTGGAGATGCCGCCGAGCGAGCCGGTGGACTGCAGGATGCAGCCGGCGAGCCCCGCGGAGAAGTCGGCCTCGGGGGTCGCGTTGAACTTGACGACGCCGCTCTTCGCGAGGTCCTGGAGGTACTGGCCGGCCTTGACGGTGTTCGGGTCGGAGAAGGTCGGGGTCCACTCCTTGGAGTACGCGCCGCCGAAGTCCCAGACCATGTTCTGGAAGTACCAGTCGAGGTAGTTCGAGCCGTCCGCCAGCTCCATCGCGTGCTTGCCCGAGCCGACGGCCCCCTTGAGGGCGTCCGACCACTGCTTGAACTCGTCCCAGTCCTTGGGGCCGCGGTCCTCGAGACCGGCCTTCGACCACAGCTCCTTGTTGTAGTAGAAGAGCGGGGTCGACCGGGCGTACGGCAGGGCGAAGTGCCCGTCGGCGTACTTGTAGTCGTTGAAGAGGGCGTCGACGTAGTCGGAGGTGTCGACCTTCGCGCTCGAGAGCAGGTCGTCCATGGGGGCGAGCTGCTTGTTGAGGGCGAAGTTGAACCAGGTGACGTCGGAGACGACGACGAGGTCGGGCAGCTGGCCGCCGACGAGGGCCGCGTTGAGCTTCTGCGCCACCTCCTCGTAGTTCTTGCCGGCGTCGACCAGCTTGACGGTGAGGTCCGGGTTCTCCTTCTGGAAGGCCTGGATGATCTGCTGCTCGACCGGCTTGCTGTTGCCGGGGTGGTTGCTCCAGAACTCGATGGTGTTGCTCGAGCCGCCCTTGTCGGACGTCGCGCTCGTGCCGGTGCCGGCGCAGGCGCTGAGCCCGGTGACGCCGGCGGCTCCGGCGAGGCCGAGGAAGCCGCGGCGGGTGAGGTTGTTCATCGGTGGTGCCCTCCCTGGTGGACCGGGCGCTGTGCCCGGGGTCGGTGGTGTGGGTGGTCGGTGCGGGTCAGCTCTTGACGGCCCCGGCGGTGAGGCCCTTGATCATCTGGCGCTGGAGGACGAGGAAGAGGACGAGGACCGGGAGCATCGCGAGGACCGTGCCGGCCATCACCGGCCCCCAGTTCGTCACGCCGTCGTTGTTCTGCAGCAGGGTCAGGCCGACCGGCAGTGGCGCCGTGCGCTCGTCGTCGGACATGAGGAACGGCCAGAGGTACTCGTTCCACTCGTTGACCACGGTGATGAGCGAGAAGGCGACGAGGGTGGGCCACGACATCGGGAGGACCACCCGCCAGAGCAGCTTGAGCGGGCCGGCGCCGTCGAGCCGGGCGGCCTCGATGATCTCGCCCGGCAGGCTGAGGAACTGGTTGCGCATGAGGAAGGTGCCGAAGGCGACCCCGGCGAGCGGGACGATGATGCCCTGGAAGGTGTTGCGCCAGCCGAGCTGCGCGACGAGGGCGTAGTTGCTGATCACCGTGATCTGGTTCGGCACCATGAGCGCCGCGATGACGACGAGGAAGACGAGACCCCGCCCCGGGAAGCGCAGCAGCGAGAGGGCGTAGGCGCTGATCACCCCGAGGACGATCTTCGACGCCGAGAGCACGAGGGTGATGACCAGCGAGTTGCGGAAGTAGTCGAGGAACGGGATGCGCGTCGTCACGTCGTGGTAGTTCGCGGTCGTGCCCGGCTGGGGGAACCACTGCGCCGGACGGACGTAGATGTCCTGGCGCTCCTTGAGCGAGGTGATGACGATCCAGAACAACGGCACGGCGACGACGAGCAGGACGAGGACCATCGCCACGTAGCCGGCGACGGTCATCCCCCGCGACCGGTGCGAGGCGGCCTCGGCCCCGTGCGCCAACCCGCTCACGAGCGCTGCCCCCGGTCCATGACGCGGACCTGGACGATGGTCACGACGAGGAGGATGAGGAACATGACCGTCGCCACGGTGGCTCCGTAGCCGGCCCGCTGGTTGACGAAGGTCTCGCGGTACACCTGGTAGACGAGGGTCATCGTGCCGTTGCCGACCGGCCCGCCCCGGGTCATCACGTTGATGATGTCGAAGACCTGGACCGAGCTGAGCAGCACGGTGATCGAGAGGAAGAACGTCGTCGGGCGCAGCTGCGGGAGGAGCACCCTGTGGAAGTGCGTCCACGGCGAGGCGCCGTCGATCTCGGCCGCCTCGTCGAGGTCGGCGCGCCGGCCCTGCAGGGCCGCGAGGTAGATGACGAAGGTGTAGCCGAGGTTCTTCCAGATGTAGGTGAAGGTCACCATGAACAGCGCCCAGCCCGAGCGCTGGTAGAAGTCCGGGGACTCGACCCCGATCCGGGCCAGGAGGTCGCGCACGAGGCCGAAGCTGGGGTCGAAGACGAACTGGAACGCGACCCCGACCGCGGCACCCGAGATGACGAACGGCGCGAAGACGGCCGAGCGCACGAGGTTGCGGCCGCGCAGCCGCTGGTCGAGCAGCATCGCCAGGGCGAGGCCGAGGCCCATCGAGATGCCGACCGTCGCGACCGTGAAGACCAGCGTGTTGAACAGGACCGTGCGGGTGTCGTCGCGGCCGAACCACTCGACGTAGTTCGCGAAGCCCACCGGGTTGGCGATCGGGGCCGAGATGTTCCAGTCCGTGAAGGACAGCCGGATGTTGTCCAGGAGCGGCCGGTAGGTGAACACTGCGAGGAGGACGAGGTTCGGGGCGAGGAGCAGGCCCGCGAGGGTCCACTCCCACGCACGACCGGAGGACCGCCGCGGCGGGGGGCCCACCGGCTCCGGCGGACCGGACCTCCCCCCCACTGCGACGTCGGGCTCGGGGGTCGACGTCGACTGCACGCCGCCGACCCTAACGGCGGCGGTTACCCCGTGGGGGCTTGCGTGTGAACGAGTTCCGTCGCGCGGTGGAACACCGGGAACTGGGCACACCCGCAGGTCGTGGGCACGCACGAGGGGCCCGGACCGTGGTGGTCCGGGCCCCTCGTGGCGAGCCGGTGCGCCGGGCGGCGCGGTGGCTCAGTTGCCGGTGAGCTTCTCGCGGAGCGCGGCGAGGGCCTCGTCGGAGGCCAGCGTGCCCTCGGACGCCGGAGCGGCCGGGCGGGCCGACGGGCTCTCGTCGGCGCTCTCCGAGGAGTACGACGTGGCGGCGGACTCGCCCGCGGCCTCGGCGTCGGCCTTGACCGCGGCCTCGACCTGGGCGCGGTGCGCCTCCCAGCGCGCGTGCGCCTCGGCGTACTGCTTCTCCCAGGCCTCGCGCTGGGTCTCGAAGCCCTCGAGCCACTCCTGGGTCTCCGGGTCGAAGCCCTGGGGGTACTTGTAGTTGCCGTTCTCGTCGTACTCCGCGGCCATGCCGTAGAGGGTCGGGTCGAACTCGACCTGGTTGGCGCCGTCCTCGTTGGCCTGCTTGAGGCTCAGCGAGATGCGGCGACGCTCGAGGTCGATGTCGATGACCTTGACGAAGATCTCCTGGCCGACCTGCACGACCTGCTCGGGCAGCTCGACGTGGCGCTCGGCGAGCTCGGAGATGTGGACCAGGCCCTCGATGCCGTCGTCGACGCGGACGAACGCACCGAACGGGACGAGCTTGGTGACCTTGCCCGGGACGACCTGGCCGATCGCGTGGGTCCGGGCGAAGTGCTGCCACGGGTCCTCCTGGGTCGCCTTGAGCGACAGGGAGACACGCTCGCGGTCCATGTCGACGTCGAGCACCTCGACGGTGACCTCGTCGCCGACCTCGACGACCTCGGACGGGTGGTCGATGTGCTTCCAGGACAGCTCGGAGACGTGGACGAGGCCGTCGACCCCGCCGAGGTCGACGAACGCACCGAAGTTGACGATCGAGGACACGACACCCGTGCGGACCTGGCCCTTGCCGAGCTCCTTGAGGAAGGTCGTGCGGACCTCGGACTGGGTCTGCTCGAGCCAGGCACGGCGCGACAGGACCACGTTGTTGCGGTTCTTGTCGAGCTCGATGATCTTGGCCTCGATCTCCTTGCCGACGTACGGCTGGAGGTCGCGGACGCGGCGCATCTCCACGAGGGAGGCCGGGAGGAAGCCGCGCAGGCCGATGTCGAGGATGAGGCCGCCCTTGACGACCTCGATGACGGTGCCGGTGACGACGCCGTCCTCCTCCTTGATCTTCTCGATCGTGCCCCAGGCGCGCTCGTACTGGGCGCGCTTCTTGGACAGGATCAGCCGACCCTCCTTGTCCTCCTTCTGGAGGACCAGGGCCTCGACCTCGTCGCCCACGGCGACGACCTCGTTGGGGTCGACGTCGTGCTTGATGGACAGCTCGCGCGAGGGGATGACGCCCTCGGTCTTGTAGCCGATGTCGAGGAGGACCTCGTCGCGGTCCACCTTGACGATGCGACCCTCGACGATGTCGCCGTCGTTGAAGTGCTTGATCGTCGCGTCGATCGCGGCGAGGAGGTCTTCCTCGGTGCCGATGTCGTTGATGGCAACCTGAGGGGCGGTCGTGTCGACCGTGCTGGCAGTCATGTAGTAGGAACTCCGATGTGGACAGATGGACTCGGTGGGATGGTTCGCGCGCACGCGTGACCCACGACGGGCACACGAGTGCTCGCTCAGCCTACTCGGGTCGGCGGGTGCCGGGCAAAACGCCCGGGCCGGGGGTCCGGCGGTGACGGCGGGGGTCGGCCGGCGCGGGGCCGACGACGCGGAGACCCGCTCGGCCAACCGCTCGTGGTGGGACGGCGAGGCGGACGACTACCACGCCGAGCACGGCGCCTTCCTCGGCGAGGCCGGCTTCGTCTGGGGGCCGGAGGGCTGGACCGAGGCCGAGCTCGACCTCCTCGGCGTGCGCGACGGGATGACCGTGCTCGAGATCGGCGCCGGCGGCGCGCAGTGCTCGCGCTGGCTGGCCGGCGCCCACGACGTGCGGGTCGTCGCGAGCGACCTCTCCGCGGGGATGCTCCGCACCGCCCGCCGCCTCGACGCCTCGGCCGGCGGTGCGGCGTTGCCGTTGCTGCAGTGCGACGGCACGGCGCTCCCCCTGGCCGACGCCTCGGTCGACCGGGTCTTCACCGCCTACGGCGTCGTGCCGTTCGTGGCCGACAGCGGCGCGGTCCTGCGCGAGGCGGCCCGCGTGCTGCGTCCGGGGGGCCGGTTCGTCTTCTCCACCTCGCACCCGGTGCGCTGGGCGTTCCCGGACGTGCCCGGGCCGGCCGGGCTCACCGTGTCGCAGTCGTACTTCGACCGCACGCCCTACGTCGAGACCGAGGCCGGGGTCGCGACGTACGTCGAGCACCACCGCACCCTCGGCGACCTGGTCCGCCAGGTCGTCGCCGCCGGTCTCGTGCTGCTCGACCTCGTCGAGCCGGAGTGGCCCGAGCGGAACACCGAGGAGTGGGGCGGCTGGTCGCCGCTGCGCGGCCGGCTGCTGCCCGGGACGGCGATCCTCGTCACCGAGAAGCCGGCCTGAGCGCCGGTCGTCCGCTGCGGGGTCAGGCCCGCGCGCGCACCCTCGTGTCGGCCCGCGGCCCGGCCGCCGGTCGGGCCGGGGACCCCGCCAGCACGAGGAACCCACCGAGGGCGAGCAGGAGGATCCCGATGACCACGCCGACGAGCAGGACCCAGTGGTCGATGAAGGACAGGAGCTTGGCCTTCGCGCCCCAGTCCTTGGCGTTCGCCGAGACGGTCTGCTCGTTGAAGCCGATCGTGCCGACGGTCTTGGCCACCGGGTCGTAGCCCTCCGCCTGGTAGACGTCGTTGATCTGCTCCCTGCCGTCGATGAGGACACCGGTGACCGGCTCGACCCACAGGGTGCGGGTGTTCGAGTACATCTCGGTCGCCGTGACGTCGCCCGAGGCGCCGTCACTGAACAGGCTCGCCGGGGCGTCGATGGTCTGGACCGCCTCGGGCCCGAGCTTCTGCTCGAAGACGTAGACCGGCGTGCCGTCGATCGAGTCCTGCTTGACGAACTTGATGGGCTCGGCACGCTTCAACGTCGTGTCGTACCACTGGTAGTCACGCTGCTGGACGTCGAACGGGAACTTGAAGTACAGGCCCTCGTAGGTGGCGTTCTCGGTCTTCGTGGGGTCGGTGAGGTCGCCGACCGAGCGGTAGTCGCCGCAGCAGTTCGACGCCTCGGCGCTGACGCGGTCGAGGGACACCCCGGCATCGCTGTAGCTGAGGTCGACGGGCGCGCCGTCGACCATCGCCTGCGAGCGAACGGTCGTCTGCCAGAAGACGTTCTTGTCGCGCTTGTCGGCGGGGACCCGACCGGGGATGCCCCGGATCTCGCGCGTGCTCTTGACGTCGACGTCCGTCAGCTTGTCGACGGCCGGCGCTCCGTCGGCGACGTGGGCGTACAGCACCGACATCCCCCGCCCCTCCGAGACGGACGTCGAGTCCTGGTTGAGCGGGACCGTGGCCAGACCCTTGTAGAGGTACGGCTTGGCGAGAATGCCGAGCCCCAGGAACAGGGCCCCCAGGCCGATGAGGACGAACCCCAGAACCCGACGCATGGTCACGCTCCTTTGCATGAATGGTGGCTGGACCCTACCAGTGAGTAGCGCAGCGTGTCCGCACCCCGCCGAGGGTAGGCTGCAGCCGCTTCGCCCCCTCGACGTCCGAAGGTGTTCGTGACCAGCCCAGCCACTCCCACCGATGACCACTTCGACGAGCCGTGGGCCGAGCCCGACCCCCTCCGGTCGCGCGAGCGCGCGGACCGTCAGTGGCTCCTCAGGGATCCCCTGCGCACGGTGTTCGTCCTCGTCACGGTCATCGCCCTGGCGGTGCGGTTCAACGTCCTGCGGGACAGCTTCTTCATCACCGACGACTTCATGCTGTCCTCCCGCGCGGTCGAGTCGCCGTTCGGGTGGGACTATCTCGGACGGGTCCACACCGGCCACTTCGAGCCCGTCGGCTTCGCGGTCATGTGGGTGCTCGCCCATGTAGCCCCGTGGAACTGGGGTGCCGCCGTCGCCGTCATGCTCGCCGGCCTCCTCGTCGTCTTCCTCCTCGTCTGGTCCCTCCTCGTCGAGCTGTTCGGTCGCCGGTGGACCGTCCTCGTGCCGTACGGGCTGTTCTGCTTCACGCCCCTGACCCTTCCCGCCACGACGTGGCTCTCGGCCGCGATCCTCTGGGTGCCGCTCATGGCATCGGTTGCCGGCACCACGAAATGGCACGTGCGCTATCTGCGGACGGGTCGGGTCCGCGACGCCGTCGTGGCCGTGCTGTTCCTCGCGCTGGGGCTCCTCTCCTTCGAGAAGACGCTCGTCGTCCTGCCCTACCTCGTCGTCCTGACATTCGCGGTGTTGCCCCGCTCCCGGGTATCGCTCTCCGGGGTGCGTCGCGTGGTCCGGAGTCGCCCTACGGTCTGGGTCCTGTACGCCGTCCTCACCGGGGCCTACCTCGTGGCCTACGCCGTCTCGCTGGCGCGGGACGAGGGCGCGGAATCGCTCTACGTGCCCACGGCCGGGCAGGTGTGGGACTTCACCTATCTCAGCGTCTTCCGCACCTTCGTGCCCTCTTCCTTCGGCGGCCCGTGGAGTTGGGCCCCCGTCGGCTACGGCGGGGCGATCGTCGACTCACCGCGCCTGTTCGACTGGGTCGCCCTCGTGGTGGCGGCCCTGGTCATCACAGTCACGGTTGCGCTCCGGCGACGGATGGCTCGTCATTGGGCGGCGCTCGGCACCTACGTCGTCTTCGGCCTCGCCGCCCTAGCGGCGGGCCGTGTGGCTCTCGGGGGGGCGATCATGGCGCTCGAAACGCGCTACCTCGGCGACGCGGCCGTCCCGCTCGCCGTCGCGCTGGGGGCCGCCCTCTCGCCCCTGCGTGGCGAGCCCGACGCGTGGTACCCCGTACCCCGCCCCCTGCTCGAACTGCGCCGCTCGGCCCGCCGCGTCGGCGCCCTGTCCCTCGTCGCGGTCCTCGCGCTGTCGCTGTACTCCATGAACGCCTATGCCTCCATCAGCTCGGCGAACCCCTACCGGCCGTTCGTCGAGTCGACGGCGGCGTCGATGCGGACACTCCCCCGGGACGCGCAGCTGTACGACACCGCCTTGCCTGTCGACATCGTGGGCCCCATCTTTCAGGAGTACAACCTCGTCAGCCGCTTCATCGAACCTCAGATCACTTCCGCCAACCGCCGCAACCTCACCCCCCGCCCCGAGCTGACCAAGCCGTACATCCTCGACGCGTCCGGACACTTCGTCCCGATGAAGGTCGACGGTGCCGCCTCGCCCGCTCCCCTCCCCGGAGCTTGCGGCTGGGTGGCCCGCAACGGCACGGTGACTGTCCCGCTGGGGAGCGACGTCTTCGCCTGGGGATGGGCCGTCCGGATCGGTTACCTCGCCGACGGGGACACCACCGCCACGGTGCGGCTCGGGACGGGCACCGGCACTGTGCACCTCCGCGAGGGGCTCGGCGAGGTATATCTCCCCCTCGTCGGGTCGGGGCCGCAGGTCGAGCTCCAGGGGATGGATCCCCGGGTGAACGTCTGTGTCGGCGACGTCCAGGTCGGGAATCCGGTCGGTAAGTGAGCACGACGCGGCCCGTACGGTCCCGACGCCGCTTCCCGGCCTTCGACGGGTTGCGCGCGGTCGGTGCCCTGTTCGTCGTCACGACGCACGTGGGCTTCCACAGCGGGGCCTCGCTCAACACCGAGTTCCGCGGGCTGCTGTCTCGGATGGACTCCGGCGTCGCCATCTTCTTCGTCCTGTCCGGCTTCCTGCTCTTTCGGCCGCACGTCGTCGCATGGCTGGAGGGCGCGCCGGGCCCCCGGCTCATGACCTATCTCAGGCACCGAGCCCTGCGCATCCTGCCGGCCCTGTGGCTCGCCGTGCTCGGCTCGGCACTCCTCCTCGAGCAGCGGGACGTGCCGCTGGCCGCCTACCTGCGGACGGCCACGCTCACCCAGATCTACACGGGGGGCAACGAGGCCCAGGGCCTGACGCAGATGTGGAGCCTCGCGACCGAGGGCGCCTTCTATGTACTCCTGCCTCTTGCCGCCTACGTCGTCACCCGGGGGCGGCCGACGCCGCGCGCCGTCGGGGCCAGGCTGCTCGTCCTGCTCGCCACACCCCTAGCGGGCGCGGCCTGGATGGCGTTCTCGTCCACCGCGGGTCATCCGCTCATGGCCGTCTGGTTGCCGGGGTTCGTCGGCTGGTTCGGCGTTGGGATGGCACTGGCTCTCTGGCAGGCTGCACGGGAGGCCGGGCTCCTGCGGGGTGGCCGCCTCGACCTGCTGGCCGGCAGCCCGTCCACCGCCTGGGCGCTCGCCGCGACCCTCTTCCTCGTCCTCGCCTCGCCGGTCGCCGGTCCGTACTCGCTGGCTCCTCCGACGCCGTTCGAGGCGGGTTCGAAGAGCCTGCTCTATGCCGTCTTCGCGCTCCTCGTCGTCCTCCCTGCGACGGCGACGGCCGAGTCGGTGCCTCCCCTGGTGCGTCCGCTCGGCGGACGGGTCGCACGATGGTTGGGCGACGTCTCCTACGGCGTGTTCTGCTACCACCTGATCGTCCTCGGCCTGCTCGAACAGGCCATGGACTACAGGATCTTCTCGGGTGGCTTCCTCCGGTTGTGGGTGCCCACGGTGGTCCTCACCCTCGTCGTCGCTGCGGCGAGCCACTACCTCCTCGAGCGGCCCGTGATGAGGCGCGGCCGCCGGACGCGGCGGATCCGGGTCTCCCCCCAGGCGACGGTCGCGACCGCCACCAACGCGAGCGCCTGAGGCGCGAGGCCGTCGACACCTGCCAGGCCCCGTGTCCAGGGGTTCAATGCCGCGACGAGCCCCGCGAGCAGCCCCACCGTCCCGACGACGGCCGCCCGGCTGCGCGGCAGTAGGAGCGCGGCAAGCGCGGCGACTCCGACGGACCCGAGTCCCCACCCTCCGGCCAGGACGAACAGGAGGCCGACGACCGCCAGGGTCCAGCCGGTGCCGCGGGGCCGCCGTGACGGGAGGACAGGCTCCGTGCCACGGCGACCGAGCCACGCCAGGCCCACCGGCACCACCAGCGCCAGGACTCCGCCGCCGAGCAGGCCGGCGCGGTAGGCCCCGTCCGGAGCGAAGGTGGCGGTCAGGGTCGTCGCATCCCCTGGTGGCACCAGCCATCCCTGCTGCCAGCCACCGACCCGTACCGGCGTCAGGGTGCGTCCTGTGGCGTCCCTTGCGGTCCAGCCGCGGTTGTCGTTCTGGTGGATGACGAACAGCCCCCACGTGTCGCGCGCGGTCAGGTTGGCCTGGACCGTCGCCGGATCCTTCCGGTGGAGGACGACGCTGCGCGGGGCCCGATCCGGACGGGGGACCGCCGGAGCAACCACGACCTCGCTCGGGTCGAACTCGGCCGAGGGGGCGACGACGAGGTCGGAGCGTCCAGCGGGAACGGTGACCATCCCCGCGCCGCACGTGCTCCACCGCAGGCGCCGGCCACCGAGGAGGTCGCCCACCGTCCCCGTCACACGGGTGGCGTACGAGGTGGCCCCGACGACGAGGTCGGGCCCGAAACCGCAGGGCGCCCCCGTGGGGATGGAGACCGGTACTGCGCGGGGCGGCGGAGCCCCCTGGACCACGAGCTCGGAGACGCCGACCGGCAGGGTGTCGACGAAACCGGACACCGAGTCGGTCGATCGGAGGGGCGTCGTCGAGACGACGCGGACCTCCAGGACCCTGAAGGTCGTGGCCGGCCATCGGACGAAGCCCTCGTCGTCAACGCGCAGCTGGCGGGTGCCGCGACCGTCGAAGGTCACTGCCACCTCGCGCGCGGCCGAGCCGGCGAGGCTCGCGTCTCGTTGCAGCTGCAGGCCGTCCGAGGTCACGGCCGAGGGATAGGTGATGGTGAGCCGGGGCTCTTGGTCGTCTCGACCGGCCACCCACCCGGTCCCGAGGTCTCCGTCGACCGCGGCGCCGGGCCGGCCGGCTGGGTCGGCGACCGCCCGGCTGGAGGCCGTCACCGAGACCCTCTGGAATCCGTCGAGGAGACGGTCCAGCGCGGCGCCCGGTCGCGGGGTCACGGTGCCGCTCGCGTCGCCGGTCACGGCAGCGCGGAGGTCGAGGACACGGCGGAGGCCTCCCTCGGTCTCCGGCTGTCGTCCGGTGCCCGCGAGGCACAGCGGACGCGGCCCGACCAGGGGGCAGGCCGAGCGACCATCTGCGGCGCGGCGCAGCACGAGCGCCGTGGGACGACTCCCCACCGCCGGAGGGACGACGAGCGCGGACCCGACCTGCACGCCCGGCACCGTGACCTCGGTCAGGGCGACGCCGGCACCCCCGAGCCCCGCATCCGTCCCGAGCACCGTCACTCGGATCCGCTTCGTCGTCCCGGGGGCAGTCGCCAAGACGACGGTCCTCACCCCGGGGGGTACGGCGGTGGTCCGCGAGCCCCGGTCCGTGTCGACCCGAAGGCGGGTCGGGCGCTGGGCCAGGCGTACGGCACCCTCGAGCCCGACGGAGAGACCTGCGGGGTCAACCGGGGTGCGCATCGTGAGCTGGGCCCACTGCCCGACCGACGCACCGAAATCACCCGAGACCCACGCAGTCGCGGGGTCCCCGTCGACGAGGGCTTGCGCCCCGTAACCCGGCCCCAGTCGGAGCGAGGCGTTCGCGTCCGAGGCTGCGGACGACACCGACATGGAGGCGAGGTCACCGGTCCACGCCCGCTCCGTCAGCGGCGCCGGGGGGTCGACCACGTAGCTGCTGACTCGAGCAGGCGTCCGACGCGCCTCCCCCGGCGTGCGCACGGCGGAGGTGTTGTCGGCGGCCCGGCCGAAGAACACCTCGCGGTCCAGGTCGCCGTCGGTGAGGACCTCCGGCACGGCACCCAGCGGACCGGCATCCCTCGCGAGGACGGCGACCCGGTCACCACCGAGGGCGGCCACGACGTCCGCCGCGTCCTCGGGGCCGCCCCGGACGACCGCGACGCCACCGCCGTCGACGAACGTCGCGTCGGCGCCGGTCCCGGTGGCGTACACCTCGACTGCGGGATAAGGCAGGAGGGATCGCTGGTCGGTCGTCGTGTCCGGCGACTCCGGCACCCCCTTGGGAACCCCGACCGGGGCGCCGAAGGACGCGACGCGCTGCAGGCCGGCCACCGCGAGCGACTGGTGGAGGCGCAGCAGGGTGCCGCTCGAGCGATCAGCTGCGTCGGGGCGGATGTCGTTGCGGACGAGGACGAACCGAACTCCGGCCGACGCCAGTTCGGCATTCAGGGTGTCCCCCGGACGGCCGGACCTCAGTCGGCTCTCGATGTCGTCGAGCCATCGGGTGCCGCCGGCGCTGCCGAGCGGAACCGCGTCGCGGACCGCGAACGCCGCCGAGCCCAGCGCCTGCAGGGGATCGTCCTTCGTCGAGCCCCAGACGAAGTCAGCGAAGCCGGCCGCCGGGACGACGAGTGTCGTGCCCGGCTCCGCCCGCTCATCGAGCCAGTCCGCGGCCTGGTGCCAGTACGTCGGGACTGCGCGATATCCCTCCGGCTTGGCCATGCCCCCGACGACGGCTGGCGCGCAGACAATGAGGACGAGTGCGGTGGTGACGACGGGAGCGAGCCAGCGCGCAAGTCCGGTGCGCCGGACCGCCGCGCTCATCGACCCCCCAGCCACTGCGAGGCCGAGGGCGAGTGGGACGCGCAGGACGAGCTCGAACTTGTGGGTGTTGCGCAGAGGCGCCAGCGCACCGTCGAGCAGGGCCTGCAGCGACGGTGCGAGCGGTGACGCGGCAGGCCCGGTGTGTCCGAGGCCGACGAGGACGAGACCGACGAGCACGGCGCTGACCAGGAACGCACGGTGCCGTTCCGGCACCCGGGCGATGCCAACCAGCCCTGCGACGGCGACGAGGGCGGTGGCGAGGACCAGGGCAGGGACCGTGACGTACTGCCACCCGGCCGGCCAGGCCGGGCCCCCGGAGCCGCTGAGGTAGGACAGCCAGGTCGTCGTCCCCCGCAGCGACTCGAAGGGGCTCGCGAAGCGCGTGGTGACCGGTGCGTTCTCGATCCAGTCGAGGAACGGTGGACTGTAGCGCCCGAGCAGCAGCAGGGGGACGAGCCACCACAGGCTGACGGCGACGACGACCGTCAACCACTGCGCGAGGCGTCGGAGGGCGAGTCCGGCGGGACGGCGGGTCACGAACCACACCGTGGGCAGCACGAGGGCCGCGCCCGTGGCGACCGCGTTGACGCCCCCGAGCAGCGCCACCGCGGCCCCCGACCGTGCCAGCCGGGCGGGCCAGCTGCGCGGCGTCGGGTCCACGAGCGGGAGGAGCACCCACGGGGCCAGCGCCATCGGCCAGACCTCGACCGAGGTGACGGCCACCTCCGAGACGAACCGTGGTGACAGGGCGAACAGCAGCGCCGCGACGTACCGGCTCCAGGGGGTCCCCAGCCGCAGCGCGCCGGCGAGCCGCCACAACCCGACGAACGCCGTCGCGAGCACCACGGTCCACCAGAGCCGTTGGACGATCCACGCGGGTGTTCCCACCACGCCGAGGGCCCAGTGCAGCGGGCCGACCGGGAACAGGTACCCGTACGCCTGGTTCTGGAGCTGGCCGAAGGCGCCCGAGGGGTCCCACATGTGCAGGGCGCGCGCGAGAAAGGGCCCGGGGTCGGCGGTCAGGTCGAGCTTGGTATCCGGGACGACGCGCCCCCCGGACTGGTTGAACGACAGGGCGGCCAGCAGCAGGACCCCCGCCCCGAGGCGAAACCGCCACAGGGTCTGCTGGTCGGCGCGCAGCTCCACGTCGTCGGGGCTCGTGCGATCGCCGAGCTGGGGCTTCACTCCGCCCGAGCCCGCAGGACGATGACGGCGTTCCAGCTGACGACCTCCCGCAGTCCGGGGACCCGGATCACCCACTGCGCCCACGACGGGTGGTAGCGCGGGAGGACGGCGAGCAGCTCGGCGCGGCCGTCGTCCGCGACCCCGCGGGCCCAGCGGACCATCGGCCCGACCGGGCAGGCGAAGAGGGTGCGGCCGAGGTCGTTCTTGGGCCGGTGGCCGTGGCGGCGCTCGTACCGGTCGGCGGCCCGGTGCCCGCCGAGGTAGTGCCACGGCGAGGTCTCGTGCCCACCCCAGGGCGAGAGCCAGGGCGTCCAGGAGAGGAAGACGACACCCCCCGGGCGGGTGACGCGAAGCATCTCCTCGGCCATCGCGACCGGATCCGGCACGTGCTCGAGGACGTTGCTCGAGAAGGCGACGTCGAGCGAGCGGTCGGCCAGCGGCAGCGCGAGCCCCGAGGCCCGGACCGTGTTGCCCGTGACGCCCCCACGAGCGGTCAGCTCACCGGCGTCCGGCTCGAGTCCGGCGTACCGGGCTCCGGCCGCCGCGAAGGCGTCGGCGAAGTACCCCGGCCCGCCGCCGACGTCGAGGACGCTCGCACCCCTGAGGGCGACCCAGCGACGCATCATCGCCACCGAGTCGGCCGCGAGCGCGCCGTAGAAGTGGTCGGGGTCGGTCTGCTCGACGCGAAAGGCCCGGAAGAGGGCGACCGAGCGAGCCAGCGTCGCACGTCCATCACGCGCACCGGGAAGCGCGAGGGCGTGGGGTACCATCCGTCTCCGGTCTCCTGGAAGGGCACACGTGCGCATCGCCTTCTTGAACTGGCGCGACTCTACACACCCCGAGGGTGGGGGCGCCGAGAAGTACGCCGAGACCGTCTGCGCCGGTCTGGCGGCCCGCGGGCACGACGTGACGATGCTCTGTGCGCACCACGGGAACGCCCGCACCGAGGAGCTGCGCGAGGGGGTCCGGGTGCTCCGTCAGGGCGGGCGCCTCGGGGTGTACCCGGCCAGCCTGCGGGCCCTGCGCCGCCTCGAGCGCACCGAGGGTCCCTTCGACGTCGTCGTCGACACCCAGAACGGGGTCCCCTTCCTCGCCCGGCTGGCGACCCGCGCGCCCGTCGTCGTGCTCGTCCACCACGTCCACCGCGAGCAGTGGCCCATCGTCTTCGGTCCGGTGCAGTCCCGGATCGGCTGGCTCGTCGAGTCCCGGCTCGCACCGGTCGCCCTGCGCGGCCTGCAGTACGTCGCCGTGTCGCAGCGGACGCGCTCCGAGCTCGCCGAGCTCGGGGTGGAGCCCGAGCGCGTCACGGTGATCCACAACGGCACCGAGCCGGCCCTCGCGACGGGGACCCCCCGGCACCCGTCCCCCCGCGTCGTGGTCCTCGGCCGGGTCGTCCCGCACAAGCGCGTCGAGCACGCCGTCGAGGCGCTCGCCCGCCTCACGGACCGGCACCCCGACCTGCGGCTGCGGGTCGTCGGCGACGGGTGGTGGTCCGACGAGGTGCGGGCGTGCGCGCAGGCCCTGGGCGTCGCGGACCGCGTCGACCTCCTCGGCCACGTCGACGAGGTCACCAAGCACCGGGAGCTGGCGTCGGCCTGGCTGGCCCTCGCGCCGAGCGTCAAGGAGGGCTGGGGGCTGTGCGTGGTCGAGGCGGCCTCGCACGGCACCCCCACCGTCGCCTACCGCGATGCCGGAGGCCTGTCGGAGTCCATCGTCGACGGTCACACCGGCCGGCTCGTCGACGACCTCGACGAGATGGTGGCCGCGGTGGAGGCCCTGCTGCGGGACCCGGACGCACGGGCGGCGCTCGGGGCCGAGGCGGTGCTGCACGCCGAGCACTTCACCTGGCCGGCCACCGTCTCGGCGTGGGAGCGGCTGCTGGCGGCGCAGGTCGCGGGGGCGGTGCCCGTCGGTGGGACGGACACCGTGTCACCGGTGGACCCGGCCGCGGCCCTCGGGTCTCAGCTGCCGTAGCCCAGGAGCTGGTCGGCGGGAAGCACGTCCTGGGGACCGGTCGTCACCGCGTTGGAGTCCTTCGGCCCGTTCGCCTGGATGATCGTCGCCGCGGCGGCGAACGAGATCCCCAGCCCCACGATGATGCTCAGGAGCAGCATGACGATGCCGGCGCGGCCTGCGCCGATCGCGGGGGTCTGGCTCATGCGAAGAGGGCCTTCCTACTCATCAGTATCCTGCGCATCGTAGCGGGTCCCCCGGAAGACCACCACGGACTCGCCGACCGGGTCCGTCACGACGCTCGGGAAGCCCGGCTGACGTCCCAGACACGGAAGGCCGGCCCCCCGTGGAGCAACACCCACCCGGGTCCCGGGACCGGCAGCGCCCCCGGGGTGTCGAGCCACTCGACGACCCGCGTGACCCCGTGCCGCCGGAGGGACTCGTCCGACACGACCCCGCGGGCCCAGTCCGTCCCGTCGGCCGTGGGCGCGTCGTCGACCTCGACGGCCCGACCGTCCCGCGAGACCGTGAGGACGACCGAGGTGAGCACGGGCGTGCCGACCGCTCGGGGCGTCGGGTCGAGGAACGCCGGGCCGGGACCGCGCCACCCCGGGCGCCGCAAGGGCTGCCACGGGAGGGAGAGGACCGCTCCGTCGCCCGCGCCGGCGGCGCCCACGGCCTCCGGCCAGTCCGTGGGGAAGGACACGGGTCGGTAGGACTCCCGGAGCAGTGTCGGCAGGTCGGCGACGGTGCCGACCGAGAGCGCCACCACGACCAGCCCGACGCCGGTACCGACCGGGCGGGCGCCCCACGACGCCGCTCGGCCGGCCACGAGCCCCACGAGGACGGCGGTGGCCACCACCGCCGGTGCCAGGAGTCGGTGCTGGTCCCGGAACAGTGCGACGCCCGCAATCGCCTGCGCCCGGGTCACGAGGGTGAGTGCCGGACCGGACGCGACGGCCAGGAGCGTCGCCGGCCCGAGGAGCAGCAGCACGGCCACGACCCCGCGCCTGCCGTCGCGCCGGGCGACGAGGACGACACCACAGACGGCCGCGGCCAGCAGCGCCAGCGAGCAGCCGAGGGCGAGCACGCTCGCGCGGGACCCCGGGACGGCGCCCGTCGCCCAGATCCCGCCGCCGAGCACGGCCGAGAGCCACGCGCCGCCGCCGGTGTCGTCGGCGAGGGCGAAGGCCGCCGCGCCGTCCGGGTCGGCCCCGACCCCGCCCGCGACGAGCGCGGGCACCAGCCATGGTGCGCACCAGAGCGTGCCGAGGAGTCCGACCGGCAGGACGTCCCGCCAGGCCCGTCCGGGCGGGGAGGCGGAGGCGGCGAGCGCGACCCCGAGGACGACGAGGCCGCCCCAGGGCGTGACGGCGGCAGGAGCCGCCACCAGCGCCAGGAGCACCAGGCGACGGCCGAGCCGCGTGGTGCTCCGGGCGACGAGGACGACCCACGGGATCGCCGCGTACCCGAGGAGCACCGCGGGCTGGCCCACGAGGAGCCGCTCGGCGACGTAGGGGTTCCAGGTCGCGGCGACCGTTCCGGCGACCACCGCCGCGGCGCCGTGCCGACGCAGCAGGACGCCGACCCCCACGCCGGCCCCGAGGACGGCCAGCACGGTGACGCCCGACTGCACCACCCCCGAGGGCGCGACCCGGGTGAGCAGCCAGGTGACGCCGTCGAGCGGCCATGCCCGCAGCTCGGCTGCCGACGATGGGAACCACCCGTGCAGCGGCCGGGCAGGGTCGGGCACGGTCACGTCGTCACGGACCAGGCGGATCCGGGACCCGACACTCCCCAAGAGCAGCACGGCCGTCGTCACCGCCCCCACCACGACGGCCACGGCGACGGGCCGACCGGTCCTGGCCGGTCCCGGCGGGTCGGACGTGAGGCTCGGCACGCCGGAAGCCTAGGCGGGCACGGGGTCGGGCCGGTGCCCCTAGCCTGTGCGCGTGTCCGAACCGAGCCCGGCCCGTCCACGCCTGCGGGCCTCCGCCGGCGTGATGGCGGCCGCGACGCTCGGCGCGAACGTCCTCGTCTACGGCGTGTTCCTCGTGCTCGCCCGGGCCCTCACGCCGGCCGACCTCGGTGCCTTCTCGGCGCTCGGCAACCTGCTGGTCATCGCCGGCGTCCCGGCCCTCGCCCTGCAGCTGGTCACGGCGCGACACGTGGCACGCACCCGCTCCACACCTCCGGCCGACCTGCCGGCCGCGGTCGGCAGCGCGCTGCGCACCGGACTCGTCGTCGGCCTCGGGGGCACCGCCGTCGTCCTCGCCCTCGCGCCCGTGCTGTCGGCCGTGCTCGACCTGCCGAGCGGCTGGCTGGCCGTGCTCCTCGCGCTCGCGGTGCTGCCGGTCTACCTCGCCTACGCCGCGCAGGGCTGCCTCCAGGGTCGCGAGCGGTTCGTCGCGCTCGGCGCCGTGCTCGTCGCCGTCGCGGTCGGCCGCCTCGCCGCGGCCGTCGTCGGTGGCGGCCTCGGCTGGGGGGTCGGCGGCGTCCTCGGGCTCACGGTCCTGGCCAGCTGGCTGGCCGCCGGCCTTGCCCTCGTCCTCGTGCGTGACGGGCTGCCGGCCGCGTGGGCGCGAGCGCGCCCGACCTGGGTCGGCGAGGTCCTGCGCGGTACGACGGCCACCGCGGCCCTGCTCGTCGTGACCAACCTCGACGTGCCGCTGGCCCGCGCGCTGCTCCACCCGGACGACGCCGGCCGCTACGCCGTGCTCGCGGTCCTCGCCAAGGCCGCCTACTGGGGACCCGCGTTCCTCGCCACCCTGCTCTACCCGCGGATGGCCACCGGCTCCGGACGTCGGGCGGCCCTCGCGGCCGTCTGGGCCACCGCCGGCATCGGTGTCGCCGTCGTCGGCGGCGCGGCGCTGCTCGCCCGGCCCCTCGTCCTCGTCGTCGGCGGGGAGCGGTACGCCGAGCTCGCCCCGCTGGCCCCGCTCTTCGCGGCCGTCGGGGCCACCTGGTCGGTCGCGCAGGTGCTCGTCTACTGGCGGCTCTCCCGCGGCGACCACCGGATGGGGCTGGTCGTGTGGACGGTCGCGGCGGTCGTCGTCGCGGTCGTCGGATGGCGGCACGGCGGCATCGCCGACGTCGCCCTGCCCCTCCTCGCCGGCGGTCTCGTCGTCGTCGCCTGGGGCGTCGCGCTGCTCGTGCGGCACGGCGCCGCCCGGCGGCCCGCCCGCGAGGAGCCGGGGGTCAGTGCGCCGCGTCGTGCCAGGAGCGGCCCACCCCGACGCTGACGTCGAGCGGCACGTCGAGCTCGACCGCGGCGCCCATCTCGCGCCGGACCAGCGACTCGACGTCGGCCCGCTCCCCCGGCGCGACCTCGAGCACGAGCTCGTCGTGCACCTGGAGCAGCATCCGGCTCCTCGCGCCCTCGCGCTGCAGGGCCGCGTGGACGCCCTTCATCGCGAGCTTGATGATGTCGGCGGCCGAGCCCTGGATGGGGGCGTTGAGGGCCATCCGCTCGGCCCCCTCGCGACGCTGGCGGTTGTCGCTCAGCAGGTCGGGGAGGTAGCGGCGCCGGCCGAGCATCGTCGCGGTGTAGCCGGTGGCCCGGGCCTGGACGACGATCTCGCGCAGGTAGTCGCGGACCCCGCCGAAGCGGTCGAAGTACTCGTCCATGAGGCCCTGCGCCTCGCCGGTGCTGATCGTCAGCTGCTTGGAGAGCCCGAACGCCGAGAGGCCGTACGCGAGGCCGTAGCTCATCGCCTTGACCTTGCTGCGCATCTCGAGGGTGACGTCCTCGGGCTGCACCGCGAAGACCCGGGCCCCGACGTACCGGTGGAGGTCCTCACCGGTGCGGAAGGCCTCGATGAGTCCCTCGTCGCCGGACAGGTGGGCCATGATCCGCATCTCGATCTGGCTGTAGTCGGCCGACATCAGCGACTCGTAGCCCTCGCCGACGACGAAGACCTCGCGGATCCGGCGGCCCTCCTCGGTGCGGATCGGGACGTTCTGGAGGTTGGGGTCGGTCGAGGACAGCCGACCGGTCGCCGCGATGGTCTGGAGGTAGGTCGTGTGGATGCGCCGGTCGGCGGCCACGGACTTGATGAGCCCCTCGACGGTGACCCGCAGCCGACTGGTGTCGCGGTGGCGCAGCAACGCCTCGAGGAAGGGGTGCTCGGTCTTGACGAAGAGGTCGGCGAGGGCGTCGGCGTCGGTCGTGTAGCCGGTCTTGGTGCGCTTGGTCTTCGGCATGCCGAGCTGGTCGAAGAGCACCTCCTGGAGCTGCTTCGGGCTGCCGAGGTTGACGTCCTCGCGGCCGATGGCGTCGTAGGCGTCCTGCTGGGCCTGGCGCATCTTCGCCGCGAAGTCGGCCTCCAGCGCGGTGAGGGCGTCCTCGTCGACGGCGATGCCGGTGCGCTCCATCTCGGCGAGGATGTCGACGAGCGGCAGCTCGAGGTCGGCGAGCAGCGCCGTGCCGCCGGTCTCCGCGACCTTCTCGGCGAGGGCCGCGGACAGCTCGAGGACCGCCCGGGCGCGCACCATCGCGTCACGCTCGGCGGTGTCGTCGTCGGCGTCGACGTCGAAGGACAACGTGACCTGGGCACCCTGGTCGCTCGTGGAGTCGCCCTCGGCGGTCAGCTCGCGGCCGAGGTGGCGCACGACGAGGTCCTCGAGGTCGTAGGAGCGCTGGTCGGGGCGCACGAGGTACGCGGCGAGCGCGGTGTCGCTCGTGACGCCGCGCAGCGTCATCCCCCGGCAGGAGAGCGCCTGCAGCTGCGGCTTGACGTCGTGCAGGACCTTCGGCGCGTCGGGGTCGGCGAGCCAGGACGCGAGCACGGCCTCCTGCTCCGGGGTGAGCGTCGTGAGGTCGAGGTAGCCGGTGGCGCCGTCCTCGCCGGCCAGGGCGACCGCCCCGGCGTCGCCCGCGCCGGCGCGGTAGTGGCCGGAGACGACGAGGCCGTGCGGCACCCGGCGGCCGGGGGCGCCGTCGCCGAAGCGCACCACGAGGTCGTCGGCGGTGAACACCTCGCCGCCGAGGTCGAAGCCGCCCTCGACCTCGTCGGACTCGACCTCGAAGGTCTGGAACAGCCGGTCGCGCAGGACCCTGAACTCGAGGCCGTCGAAGACCCGGTGCACCTCCTCGCGGTCCCAGCCCTGGCGCTCGAGGTCGGCGACCGAGAGCGGCAGCTCGAGGTCGTCGACGAGCCGGTTGAGGCGGCGGTTGCGCAGGACGTCGTCGAGATGGGCGCGCAGGTTCTCGCCGGCCTTTCCCTTGATCTCGTCGACGTGGGCGACGACGCCCTGGAGGTCGCCGTACTGGCCGAGCCACTTCGCGGCGGTCTTCGGACCGACCCCGGGGACACCGGGCAGGTTGTCGCTGGACTCGCCGACGAGCGCGGCGAGGTCGCTGTAGCGCTCCGGCGGCACGAGGTACTTCTCCTCGACGGCCGCGGGGTCCATCCGCCAGACCTCGGAGACCCCGCGCACCGGGTAGAGCAGGGTGACCTTGTCGGTGACGAGCTGGAAGGCGTCGCGGTCGCCGGTGCAGATGACGACCTCGTGGCCGGCCTCGGTGGCCTGGCGGGTGAGGGTGGCGATGACGTCGTCGGCCTCGAAGCCCTCGACCCCGACGTGCCGGATGTGCAGGGCGTCGAGGACCTCGCGCAGCAGGGGCAGCTGCCCGGAGAACTCGGTGGGCGTCTTGCTGCGCCCGGCCTTGTACTCGCTGTACTCCTCGAGCCGGAAGGTCTGCCGCGAGACGTCGAAGGCGACGCCGACGTGCGTGGGCGCCTCGTCGCGCAGGACGTTGATGAGCATCGCCGTGAAGCCGTAGACGGCGTTCGTGTGCTGCCCCGTGCTCGTCGAGAAGTTCTCGACGGGGAGGGCGAAGAACGCCCGGTAGGCCAGCGAGTGTCCGTCGAGGAGGAGGAGCTTCACGCGTGGCAGCCTATCGACCATGACCGACACCACCGGCGCCCCGGACCCCGCCCCCGACCTCATGGCCGGCGTCGAGCGGATGCGCGCGATGAACCCCGACTCGCTGATGGACCGGATGGGCATCGAGGTGGTCGAGGCGAGCCCCGAGCGCCTCGTCGCGACGATGCCCGTCGAGGGCAACACCCAGCCATACGGCCTGCTCCACGGCGGCGCCTCGGTCGTCCTCGCCGAGACCCTCGGGTCGATCGGGGCCGCCCTGCACGCCGGCGAGGACAAGGCGGTCGTCGGGCTCGACATCAACGCCACCCACCACCGGGCGGCGCGCTCCGGCCTCGTCACCGGCACGGCGACGCCGCTCAGCCTGGGCCGCACCCTCGCCTGCTACGAGGTGGTCGTCACCGACGAGGACGGCCGCCGAGTCTGCACGAGCCGCATCACCTGCCTCATCCGGGACGCCGCCCCCGGTTCCTGAGGGTTTCGTCAGGCGCCGGCAAGGGGAGGGCAAAGCGCAGGTCAGAACCCCTGTGCCGCGGTCCGTTGGGGCCACCCGGGGCCGTCCGAACGGCCGAGGCCACACCCCCCTGGGTCCGAGGACCATCATCGGGTGTCCTCCCCCGTCACCCGCCGCTCGGCCGCGCTGCAGGCCGCCCTCGGCGCCGCCGGCGCGGTCGTCCCGGACCCGTCCGCGACGGCCCGCGCCGCCGCGCGCGCCACGGCGGCGCGCACGCCCGTCCCGGCGCCCGCCGCGCCGAGGAGCGAGCCGGCCGCCGTCACGGCCCCGTCGACCACCGCGGCGGCCCGCGCCGTCGACGCCGCGTACACCCCGCGGGCGGCGGTCACCGGATGGGCGGCCACCCGCCCCCGGACGACCGCGCTGCGGGCCACCGCACCACGCCTCGCCAAGGGCTCGACGAGCGACGCGGCCGCCCTCCACCTCGCCCGCCGGGCCACCTGGGGTGCGACGCCCGCCCTCGTCGACGAGATCACGGCCGTCGGCGGCGCCGCGTGGCTCGAGGCGCAGCTCAGCCCGCAGGGCATCGCGGACCCGGTCGTCGACGGCCTGCTCGCGAACCTCTTCCCCCGGCTGCGGCTCGAGACGTGGCAGGTGCGCGACCGGTACTGGCCGAACAGCACCGGCGACCTCGGCACCGACGTCGTCGAGGCGTACGTCGCGCGGGCCCTGTGGTCCAAGCGGCAGCTGCTCGAGGTGATGGTCGACTTCTGGACCAACCACCTCGTCGTCACCGCCCCCTGGGGCGAGACGTGGGACTGCGTGCACCGCTACCACGAGGACGTCATCCGCCGGCACGCCCTCGGGCGCTACTCGGACCTGCTGGTCGCGGCGGCGATGCACCCGGCGATGCTCGCGCAGCTCGACAACGAGTCCTCGAGCAAGCGGGCCCCGAACGAGAACTTCGGCCGCGAGGTGCTCGAGCTGCACACCGTCGGCGTCGACGGCGGCTACGCCGAGTCCGACGTCCGCACCTCCGCCCTCGCGCTGACCGGCATCTCGACCGAGGACGAGTCCGGCGAGTACCTCTACCGGCACATCCGCCACCACACCGGGCCGCTGTCGATCCTCGGCTGGTCCAGTGCCAACGCGTCCCCGCGCGGCGAGGGCGTCGGCATCGCGTACCTGCGCCACCTCGCGCAGCACCCCAGCACCGCCCGCCGGGTCGCCACCAAGCTCGCCGTCCGGTTCGTCTCGGACACCCCGCCCGCCGGCCTCGTCGACACCCTGGCCCGCGTCTACCTCGACCACGGCACGCAGGTCGCGCCGGTGCTGCGGGCCCTGTTCACCTCGGCCGAGTTCGCCGCCTCCGCGGGCCAGAAGACCAAGCGCCCCCTCGAGCGCATCATCTCCACCAGCCGGGCCCTCGGCGTCGCCCCCGGCACGGACACCCGCGCCTGGCTCTCCGAGCTCGTGTGGAACGCGCGCGTCGCCGGGCAGGCGCCACTCGGCTGGCCGGCGCCCAACGGCTACCCCGACGTCGCGGGCGCGTGGGCGGGCGCCGGCGTCACGCTGGCGTGCTGGAACTGGACGATGGGCCAGGGCTGGACGGCATCGGCGGTGCCGCAGACCCGGGTCGCCTACCCGGCGCTGCGCACCCTCCTCCCGGCGACGCTCCCCGCGACCCACGGCGGGCTCGTCGACGCCCTGGCGGCCCGGCTGCTCCTCGGGCCGCTGCCCGCGGCCAAGCGGGATGCGGTGTGCGCCTTCCTCGACAAGACGGCCGCCGCCCCGCTGAAGGCCACCGACCCCGCCGTCGGCTGGCGCCTGCCCTACGTCGTGGCGCTCGTCCTCGACACGCCCGAGTTCGCGACCCGCTGAGGACGACATGACGACCCCGACGACCTCCGTCTCCGACGCGGCGACCCCCGCCCACGCAGCGTGCGGCTGCCCCGAGGGCGGCGGCCCGCTCGCCCCGAGCCGGCGCATCGTCCTCGCCGGAGCCTCGGCCCTCGGCGCGGCCGGGGCCACCCTGGCGCTGGCCTCCCCCGCCGAGGCGCTGACCCGGCTCACCTTCGCCGACGCCGGGTACACCGGCGACACCGTCGTCGTGCTGTCCTTCCGCGGCGGCATCGACGGGCTCTCGGTCGTCGCCCCCGTCGGCGACCCGGCGTACTACGCCGCGCGTCCGTCGATCGCCGTGCCCCAGTCGCGCGGCCTGCAGCTCGACACCCGCTTCGCCCTGCACCCGGCGCTCGCCCCGCTGCTCCCGCTGTACACGGCGAAGAAGCTCGCCGTCGTCCACGCGGTCGGCCAGCCGAACCCGACCCGCTCGCACTTCACCGACCTGGACGAGATGGAGCGGGCCGCTCCCGGCTCCTCCCTGCGGACGGGGTGGCTGGACCGGATGGTCGGCGCGACGACCACCCCGGGACCGTTCGCCGGCACCGCGATCGGCAGCTCGAGCGCCCCGCGCTCCCTCCTCGGACCGCAGCCGGACCTGGCGCTCCGCTCGGTCGACTCGTTCGCGCTGAGCGGCGCCTGGGACGCCACCGAGACCGCCCGCTGGACCACCGCGCTGCGGGCCCTGCACGCCGGCGCCCCGGACGTCGTCGGGGTCCCGGCCCGCACGACCCTCGACGCGCTCGGCACGGCCGCGACCCTCAAGGCCGCCGGCTACACCCCCGCCACCGGCGCGACCTACCCCTCGGGCGGCCTCGGCGACGCGCTGCGCGACACGGCACGGCTGGTCAAGGCCGGCGTCGGGCTGCGCGCCGTCACCATCGACTCCGGGAACTGGGACATGCACTCCGACCTCGGCAGCAGCACCGGCGGCTGGATGTTCCGCCAGCTGACCGAGGCGGGGCAGGCGCTCGCCGCGTTCATGACCGACCTCGGGACGGCGGCCGACCGGGTCACCCTCGTCACGCTCTCGGAGTTCGGGCGGCGGGTCGCCGAGAACGGCTCCGGCGGCGTCGACCACGGCTACGGCAACGTCTCGCTCGTCCTCGGCGGCGGGGTCAGGGGCGGCACGGTCTACGGCAGCTGGCCGGGCCTCGCCGCCGACCAGCTCCAGGCCGGCGACCTCCGGGCGACGACCGACTACCGGGTCGTGCTCGCCGAGATCCTCGAGAAGCGCTGCGGCCTCACGGCCTCGACCGTCCTGCCTGGCGTGCCCACCGGGCGGCTCGGGATGTTCGCGGCCCGCGCCTGACCCCGCGCCGGAGCGCGCGTCAGGCCGAGCGGGTCGAGAAGGCCCGCTGGCGCAGGCTGCGGCGCCGCCGGGTCAGCTCGAGACCGGTCTCCGCGGTCTCCGGGGCGATCCGCCGCCGGAGCGTGCTCGTCGCGACGACGCGCCGGGTGACGACCGAGCCGAAGCCGAGCCGGGCGAAGAAGCGGTGCGCCTCGCGGCTCGGGGTCGGGACGTTGGAGACGACGTGCTCGCAGCCCGCGCGCTCGGCCGCGGAGAGGACCGCCGAGAGCAGCTGCTTGGCGACTCCGTGCCGGCGCGCCGTCGGGGTGACCCACAGCTGCTCGATGGCGACCTCGGGGGTCGGTGCGAGGCCGAACGGGTTGTCGGTCGTGATGACGTAGCCGGCCGGCTCGCCGTCGAGGTGGGCGACGAAGGCCTGCACCCCCGGGCGGCGCAGGGCCGAGGCGAGGCGGCCGTCGGAGACGGCCCTGTCGCAGACCTCGGGCGAGGTGCCGGAGTCGACCTTGGCCTCGCGCCACAACGTCGTCAGCGCCTCGTGGTCGGCCCCGACCGCTGACACCTCGACGGGACGTCGCGCCACGTTCGCCTCCTGACCATCACCGGCTCCGGTGGGAGCCGCACCGACCACGGACACTATGCCCGACGCGGCCCCCGGGGGAAGTCCCGTCCGCACGGACTCCTCCGACGTCGAGGCCGACGGCCACGGATCCGGTGGCCACGGCGGTCCCCGACGACGGGACGCTCAGGAGCTCTCCATCCCGGAGATGACCGCCTCGGCGACCTCCCGCATGCCCATCCGGCGGTCCATCGCGGTCTTCTGGATCCACCGGAACGCGTCGGCCTCGCTGATCTTCAGCTTGCTCATGAGGACGCCCTTGGCGCGGTCGACGGCCTTGCGGGTCTCGAGCCGCTCCCCGAGGTCGGCGACCTCGGCCTCGAGCTCCTTGAGCTCGGCCCAGCGCGAGAGCGCGATGTCGAGGGCGGGGGTCACGTCGCTCTGGGTGAACGGCTTGACGACGTAGGCCATGACGCCGGCGTCGCGGGCCCGCTCGACGAGCTCGCGCTGGCTGAACGCGGTGAGCATGACGACCGGGCAGATCCGCTCGGCGCCGATCGTCTCGGCGGCGGTCAGGCCGTCCATCACGGGCATCTTGACGTCCATGATGACGATGTCCGGGGTGAGCGAGCGGGCCATCTCGACGGCCTGCTCGCCGTCGCCGGCCTGGCCGACGACGTCGTAGCCCGCCTCACGGAGCATCTCCGCGAGGTCGAGCCGGATGATCGCCTCGTCCTCGGCGACGAGGACGCGACGGGCGGCGGGGGCTGCACTCTGGGTCATGTGCCGGGAGCGGGACTCGAACCCGCACGCCCTCGCGGGCAGCGGATTTTGAGTCCGCCGTGTCTGCCGTTCCACCACCCCGGCCGGGGCCCCGCCAGCATATCGAGGGGCCGGGGGCCGGGCTCAGGCGTGTCCGTCCTTCGCGGCGTCGACGTAGGCCGGGGCGACCCGGTTCCTCGCGTCGCCGATCCGGTGGACGCGCAGCGCGTTCGTCGAGCCGGGGATGCCGGGCGGGGAGCCCGCCACGATGACGACCTGGTCGCCCTCCTTGACCCGGCCGAGCCCGAGGAGGACCTCGTCGACCTGCATCGCCATCTCGTCGGTGTGCCGGACCTTGCCGACGAGGAAGGTCTCGATGCCCCAGGTGAGCGCGAGCTGGCTGCGGGTGGCCTGGTTCGGGGTGAAGGCGAGCATCGGGATGCGCGGGCGCACCCGGGCGAGGCGTCGCGAGGAGTCGCCGCCCTCGGTGAAGGTGATGAGGTACTTCACGCCGAGCAGCTCGCCGATCTCGGCGGAGGCCGCGGTGACCGCGCCACCCTTGGAGTTCGGGCGGGTGCCGAGCGGGCGGATGCGGTGCAGCCCGTGGGTCTCGGTGTTCTCGATGATCCGGGCCATCGTGCGGACGGCGGCGAACGGGTTCTTCCCGACGCTCGTCTCGCCGGAGAGCATCAGGGCGTCCGCGCCGTCGAGGACGGCGTTGGCGGCGTCCGAGGCCTCGGCGCGGGTCGGGCGGCTGTTCTCGATCATCGACTCGAGCACCTGGGTGGCGACGATGACCGGCTTGGCGCGGCGACGGGCGATCTCGCAGGCCCGCTTCTGCACCAGCGGCACCTGCTCGAGCGGCATCTCGACGCCGAGGTCGCCGCGGGCCACCATGACGCCGTCGAAGGCGCGGATGATCTCGTCGAGGTTCTCGACCGCCTGCGGCTTCTCGATCTTCGCGATGACCGGCAGCCGCTGCCCCTCCTCGTCCATGATCTCGTGGACCCGGCGGATGTCGTCGGCGCTGCGGACGAAGGACAGCGCGATCATGTCGGCACCGACCCGCAGGCCCCAGCGCAGGTCGTCCTCGTCCTTCTCGGACAGCGCCGGCACGGACACCGCGACGCCGGGCAGGTTGATGCCCTTGTTGTTGCTCAGCGTGCCGCCCTCGAGGACCTGGCAGACGACGTCGGTCTCGGTGACGTCGGTCGCGATGAGGGCGATCTTGCCGTCGTCGATGAGGATGCGGTCGCCGGAGTGGACGTCGCCGGGCAGCCCCGAGTAGGTCGTGCCGACCTCGTGGACGTCGCCGGGGACGTCGCGGGTGGTGATGGTGAAGGTGGCCCCGTTGACCAGCTCGACCGGGCCGCCGGCGAACCGCGCAGTGCGGATCTTGGGCCCCTGGAGGTCGACGAGGACGCCCACGGCCCGCCCCACGGCGTCGCTGGCGCGGCGCACGTCGAGGTAGACCCGCTCGTGGTCGGCGTGGGTGCCGTGGCTGAGGTTGAGGCGGGCGACGTCCATCCCGGCCTTGACGAGCTCACGGAGGTTCTCCGCGCTCGAGGTGGCCGGGCCGAGGGTGCAGACGATCTTCGCGCGACGCATGGTCCCGAGCCTATCGGTGCAACCGTTTCCACCGTGACGCGGGCCACACCGTGGTCACCCGCTCCCAGGACCCGGTGCTCAGGCGGTCAGGGGGCGGTCGGTCGGGTTGACCGGGCGGGGCAGCCGCGAGGGCTTGCTCATGAGCCAGGCGTCGACCTCGTGGGCGACCGAGCGCCCCTCGGCGATGGCCCAGACGATGAGCGACTGGCCGCGGCCGGCGTCCCCGGCGACGAAGACGCCCGGCACCGAGGACATGAAGTGCCCGTCGCGCGCGACGTTGCTCCGCTCGTCCTTCTCGACCCCGAGCTGCTCGAGCAGGCCCTCCGGCTGCGGCCCGAGGAAGCCCATCGCGAGGAGCACGAGCTGCGCCGGGATCTCGCGCTCGGATCCCTCGACCTTCTCGAAACCCTTCTCCCCCATCCGGACCTCGTGCAGACGCAAGGCGCGGACCCGGCCCTGCTCGTCGCCGACGACCTCGCTCGTCGTCGTCGCGTAGACGCGGTCGCCGCCCTCCTCGTGGGCCGACGCGACGCGGAAGAGCATCGGGTAGGTGGGCCACGGGTGGGCGTCGGCGCGGTCGACCGGCGGCTGCGGCATGATCTCGAGGCTGGTCACCGAGCGTGCGCCCTGGCGGTGCGCGGTGCCGATGCAGTCCGCCCCGGTGTCGCCGCCGCCGATGACGACGACGTCCTTGCCGGCGGCGGTGACCTGACCCTCGACGGTCTGCCCGAGCGCGACCCGGTTGGCCGGCGGCAGGAAGTCCATCGCCTGGATCACGCCGTCGAGCTCGCGGCCGGCGACCGGCAGGTCGCGGGGCACGGTGGCCCCGACGGCGACGACGACGGCGTCGAAGCGCTTGCGGAGGTCGGCCGCGGTGAGGTCGACGCCGACGTTCACGCCGGTGCGGAAGCGCGTCCCCTCCGACTTCATCTGGGCGATGCGACGGTCGAGGACGGCCTTCTCCATCTTGAACTCGGGGATGCCGTACCGGAGCAGGCCGCCGGGCTGGTCGGCCCGCTCGTACACCGCGACCGTGTGCCCCGCGCGGGTCAGCTGCTGCGCGGCGGCGAGCCCGGACGGGCCGGACCCGATGACGGCCACCGTCTTGCCCGAGAGGCGCTCCGGGGCCTGCGGGAGGATCGTGCCGTTCTCGAAGGCGCGGTCGACCACCGTGACCTCGACCTGCTTGATCGTCACCGGCGGCTGGTTGATGCCGAGGACGCAGGCCGACTCGCACGGTGCCGGGCACAGCCGGCCGGTGAACTCGGGGAAGTTGTTCGTCGCGTGGAGCCGCTCGATGGCCTCGCGCCACTCGCCCCTCCACGCGAGGTCGTTCCACTCGGGGATGAGGTTGCCCAGCGGACATCCGCTGTGGCAGAACGGGATACCGCAGTCCATGCAGCGTCCGGCCTGGCGCTGGAGCTCGGGGACCGGCTGGTCCTCGTAGACCTCCTTCCAGTCCCGGATGCGGACCGGCACCGGGCGCCGCCGCGGCAGCTCGCGCTCTCGCGTCCTCAAGAAACCCTGGGGGTCAGCCACGGGAGGCCTCCATGATCCGCTCCCACACCTGGGGGCCGTCGGGGTCGAGGCCCTCCGCCTCCGCCTTGGCCCGCACGTCGAGGACGCGCTGGTACTGGCGCGGGAGGACCAGGGTGAAGGCCGACCGGGCACTGCCCCAGTCGGCGAGCAGGCGGGCGGCGACGCTCGAGTCGGTCCACCGCACGTGCCGTTCGAGCAGGTCGTGGACGACGAGCTCGTCCTCCGGTCGCAGCGGCCGCAGGTCGACGAGCTCGGGGTTGACCCGCTCCCGGTCGAGGTCGAGGACGTACGCCACGCCCCCGGACATCCCGGCCGCGACGTTGCGGCCGGTCGGGCCGAGGATGAGCGCCGTGCCGCCGGTCATGTACTCGAGGCCGTGGTCGCCCACGCCCTCGACGACGGCCGTCGCACCGGAGTTGCGCACGCAGAACCGCTCGCCGACCCGACCCCGGAGGAACAGCTCGCCGGAGGTCGCGCCGTAGCCGATGACGTTGCCGGCGATGACGTTCTCCTCGGCGACGAGCGCCGAGCCGGGCGCCGGGCGGACGACGACGCGTCCGCCGGAGAGGCCCTTGCCGACGTAGTCGTTGGCGTCGCCCTCGAGCCGCAGGGTGATCCCGGCCGGGAGGAACGCCCCGAAGCTCTGCCCCGCCGAGCCGGTGAGGGTGATGTCGATCGTGCCGTCGGCGAGGCCCTCGGGGTGGGCGAGGGTCACCTCGTGGCCGAGCATCGTGCCGACCGTGCGGTTGACGTTGCGGATGCCGAAGCGGGCCCGGACCGGCTCGCCGTGGTCGATCGCGTCGCGGGCGGCGGCGATCAGCTGGTGGTCGAGCGCCTTCTCGAGGCCGTGGTCCTGGCTGACCCGGTGCCGGATGCCCGAGCCGTCCGGGCTCTGCACCCGGGTGAGGACCGGGGCGAGGTCGAGGCCCGAGGCCTTCCAGTGCTGCACCGCCCGGCTGACGTCGAGGTGCTGGATCTGCCCGACCGCCTCCTCGAGGGTGCGGAACCCGAGCGCGGCGAGGTGCTCGCGGACCTCCTCGGCGATGTACTCGAAGAAGGTCTCGACGAACTCCGGCTTCCCGGAGAAGCGGGCCCGCAGCTCGGGGTTCTGGGTGGCGATGCCGACCGGGCAGGTGTCGAGGTGGCAGACCCGCATGAGGACGCACCCGGAGACGACGAGCGGCGCCGTGGCGAAGCCGAACTCCTCGGCCCCGAGCAGCGCGGCGATGACGACGTCGCGGCCGGTCTTGATCTGGCCGTCGACCTGCACGACGATCCGGTCGCGCAGCCCGTTGAGCACGAGGGTCTGCTGGGTCTCGGCGAGGCCGAGCTCCCAGGGCCCGCCGGCGTGCTTGAGCGAGGTGAGCGGCGAGGCGCCGGTGCCGCCGTCGTGCCCGGAGATGAGGACGACGTCCGCGTGCGCCTTGCTCACCCCTGCCGCGACGGTGCCGACGCCGATCTCGGAGACGAGCTTGACGTGGACCCGGGCCGCCGGATTGGCGTTCTTCAGGTCGTGGATCAGCTGGGCGAGGTCCTCGATCGAGTAGATGTCGTGGTGCGGCGGCGGGCTGATCAGCCCGACCCCGGGCGTCGAGTGCCGGGTACGGGCCACCCACGGGTACACCTTCGGGCCGGGCAGCTGGCCGCCCTCGCCCGGCTTGGCGCCCTGGGCCATCTTGATCTGGATGTCGTCGCTGTGCGTGAGGTAGAGCGAGGTGACCCCGAACCGGCCGGAGGCGACCTGCTTGATCGCCGAGCGGCGCACCGGGTCCATCAGCCGGTCCGGGTCCTCGCCGCCCTCACCGGTGTTCGAGCGGGCGCCGAGGCGGTTCATCGCGACCGCGAGGGTCTCGTGCGCCTCCTTGCTGATCGAGCCGTAGCTCATCGCGCCCGTGGAGAAGCGCCTGACGATCGACTCGACCGGCTCGACCTCCTCGATCGGCACGGCCGGCCGGGGCTCGGCGCCACCGAGCTGGAACAGCCCCCGGAGGGTCATCAGCCGCCCGGACTGCTCGTCGATGCGCTGCGTGTACTGCTTGAAGACGTCGTAGCGCCGCTGCCGGGTGGCGTGCTGGAGCCGGAAGACGGTCTCGGGGTCGAAGAGGTGGGGCTCGCCCTCGCGGCGCCACTGGTACTCGCCACCGACGAGCAGCTTGCGATGCGCCTGCCGGATGCCGTCCGGCGGGTAGGCCATCTCGTGGCGGGAGGCGGCCTCGGCCGCGATGACGCCGAGCCCGACGCCGCCGAGCTGGCTGACGGTGCCGGTGAAGAACTCGTCGACGAGCTCCTGGGAGAGGCCGATCGCCTCGAACACCTGGGCGCCACGGTAGGAGGCGACCGTCGAGATGCCCATCTTCGACATCACCTTGAGCACGCCCTTGCCGAGCGCCTTGATGAGGTTGGCCACCGCCTTCTCCTCGGTGACGTCGGTGATGTCACCGCGGCGGACCATGTCCTCGACGGACTCCATGGCGAGGTAGGGGTTGATCGCCGCCGCACCGTAGCCGACGAGCAGCGCCACGTGGTGCACCTCGCGGACGTCGCCGGCCTCGACGAGCAGGCCGACCTGGGTGCGGGTCTTCTCCCGGATCAGGTGGTGGTGCACGGCGCTCGTGAGCAGGAGCGACGGGATCGGCGCGAAGTCACGGTCGGAGTCGCGGTCGGAGAGGACGACGAAGCGGGCACCGCCGGCGATCGCCTCGGAGACCTCCGCGAAGATCTCGTGGAGCCTGGCCCGCAGGGCGGCCTCTCCCCCGCTGACGTCGTAGGTGCCGCGGACGACGACGGTCTCGAAGCCGGGCAGGTCGCCGTCGGCGTTGATGTGGACGATCTTGGCCAGCTCGTCGTTGTCGATGACCGGGAAGGGCAGGACCACCTGGCGGGCGTGCGCCGGGTTGGCGTCGAGCAGGTTGCCCTCCGGCCCGATCGAGCTCGCCAGCGAGGTGACGAGCTCCTCGCGGATGGCGTCGAGCGGGGGGTTGGTCACCTGCGCGAAGAGCTGGGTGAAGTAGTCGAAGACGAGCCGCGGCCGCTCGGAGAGGACCGCGATCGGGGTGTCGGTGCCCATCGAGCCGAGGGCCTCGCCGCCGGTGCGCGCCATCGGGGCGAGGATGACCTTGAGCTCCTCCTCGGTGTACCCGAAGGTGCGCTGGCGGCGGGCGACCGAGGCTGCGGTGTGGATGATGTGCTCGCGCTCGGGCAGGTCGCCGAGCTCGATGAGGCCGGCGTGCAGCCACTCCTCGTACGGGTGCTCGCCGGCGAGCCCGGACTTGACCTCCTCGTCGCCGACGATCCGACCGGCGGCGGTGTCGACGAGGAACATCCGGCCGGGCTGGAGGCGCCCACGGCGCACGACCTTCTCCGGGGCGAGGTCGAGGACCCCGGCCTCGGAGGCGAGGACGACGAGGCCGTCGTCGGTCACCCAGTACCGGCCCGGGCGCAGGCCGTTGCGGTCGAGGACGGCCCCGACGAGCGTGCCGTCGCTGAAGCAGACCGCCGCCGGCCCGTCCCACGGCTCCATGAACGTCGAGTGGAACTCGTAGAACGCGCGGCGGGCGGGGTCCATCTCCTCGTGGTTCTCCCAGGCCTCCGGGATCATCATGAGCACGGCGTGCGGCAGCGACCGCCCGCCGAGGTGGATCAGCTCGAGGACCTCGTCGAAGGAGGCGGAGTCGGAGGCCTCGGGCGTGCAGACCGGCGACAGGCGCGACAGGTCGCCGGGGAGCACGTCCGAGGCGAGCTGGCTCTCGCGCGCGTGCATCCAGTTGCGGTTGCCCTTGACGGTGTTGATCTCGCCGTTGTGCGCGATGAGCCGGTAGGGGTGCGCGAGCGGCCAGCTCGGGAAGGTGTTGGTCGAGAAGCGCGAGTGGACGAGGGCGAGCTCGGTGGCGAAGCGCTCGTCGGACAGGTCGGGGAAGAACGGCTCGAGCTGGCCGGTGGTCAGCATCCCCTTGTAGACGGTCGTGCGGGCCGACAGCGACGGGAAGTAGACCTCGGCCTCGCGCTCGGCCCGCTTGCGCAGCGCGAAGGCGACGCGGTCGAGCTCGATGCCCGCGCGCCCGTCGCGGGCGGCGACGAAGAGCTGGCGGAAGAACGGCATCGTCGCGCGGGCGGCCGCGCCGACGAGGTCGGGGACGACGGGCACGTCGCGCCAGGCGAGGACGGTGAGGCCCTCCTCGGCCGCGATCTCCTCGATGCGGCGCTCGGCCTCGGCGCGGTCGGCGGAGTCGGTGGGCAGGTAGGCCATGCCGGCGGCGTAGGAACCGGCGGGCGGCAGCGTGGCGTCGACGACGGCCCGGAAGAAGCCGTCGGGGACCTGGGTGAGGATGCCCGCGCCGTCGCCGACCAGCGGGTCGGCACCGGTGGCGCCGCGGTGGTCGAGGTTGCGCAGGGCGTCGAGGGCGTGGACGACGATGTCGTGCCCCGCCGTGCCCCGCATCGTGGCGACCATGGCCACGCCGCAGGCGTCGTGCTCGTGCTCACGGCGGTAGAGGCCGACGTCGTCGGGATGGGCGGAGAAGCGGGCGACGGACACGTCGGGTCACCGTCCTCGGGGTCGACGGCTCCACGGGTGGGGCCGGGCACGGCAAGGTCAGGCGCGGACGACTACGGCCACGTCCGGGAATCGTAGCCCCGACCCCTGCCGTCTTGCCATTCGAGCCGGCCTATCCCACATCCTGGGACTCGGGCCGGGTGTCCAGCGGCTCCTCGTGGGGGTGGTCGACGGGTGCCAGCTCCCGCTCCGGCGGCAGCCCGGCCTCGGCCCGCCGGCGGGCGCGCCGGCGGGTGAACCAGACCATCCACACCCCGAGGAGGAAGACGAGGACGCTGGTCCAGACGTTGAGCCGCTGCCCCAGGATCAGCTCGGCCTGGTCCGTGCGCATCTTCTCGACGACGATCCGCCCGATCGGGTAGCCGGCCACGTAGAGCCCGAAGAGGGCACCGGCCCAGGGGCGCCGCCGCCGGTCGACGGCGAGCAGCGCGAACCCGAGGACGAGGAGGAAGAGCGACTCGTAGAGGAAGGTCGGCTGGTAGACCCCGGCGACGACGGCGTTCCCGGAGGCGTCGGTGACCGCCCGGCCCGCGGCCTGGTCCCACTCGTGGACCGTGAGGCCCCACGGGAGGGTCGTCGGCGCGCCGTGCAGCTCGTTGTTGAACCAGTTGCCCCAGCGCCCGATGGCCTGCGCGAAGGCCACGCCCGGTACGGCGGCGTCGGCGAAGAGGAGGAACGGCACGTTGGCCCGCCGGCACCCGATCCAGACGCCGAGGGCCCCGAGGGCGATGGCGCCCCAGATGCCGAGGCCGCCGTTCCAGATCTTCAGCGCGTCGATCGGGTGACCGCCCTTGCCCCAGTAGGGCTCGGGCGTCGTGATGACGTGGTAGAGCCGGCCGCCGATGATGCCGAGGATCACGGCGTACGCGGAGACGTCGAGGGCGACGCCGGAGTCGACGCCGCGCTGGGCGAGCCGCCGCCCGGTGAGCCACACCGCGAGGACGATGCCCGCGAGGATGCACAGCGCGTAGGCGCGCACGGTGAGCGGCCCGAGGTGGAAGGCCGCGACCGTCGGGCTGGGCAGGTACGCCGTCACGACGGGGTCCCGGCCGGCGAGGGCGCCGGGGTCACTTGGTGGCGTCCTGGATGGCCTTCGTCAGCGCGTCCGGGGAGGCGAGCTCGGCGTTGCCGAGCTGGGTGCCGTTGAGCTTGAGGGTCGGCGTGCCGGTGACCCCCTGGCGCGCGGAGGAGTCCTCGACCGACTGCACGTAGGTGACGTACTTGCCGGCGTCGTAGCACTGCTGCCAGGTCGTCAGCGCGGCACCGGAGATCCCCGCCGCCTGGGCGAACTGCTTGAGCTGGGCGTCGGTGAACCCCGCGCCCTCGGTCGGCTGGTTCGCGTACGCCTGGTCGTGGAACTCCTGGAACTTGCCGGCGTCGGCGGCGCAGAACGCGGCGTTCGCGGCCTGGGTCGACCAGGTGTTGCCGAGGTTGTCGTCGAGGAAGTTCTTCACGTGGTAGACGAGCTTGACCTTGCCGGCCTTCGCGAGGTCCTCGACGGTCTGGCCGAACTGGTCCTCGAAGGACTTGCAGGCCGGGCACTGGAAGTCCTCGTAGAGGTCGAGGGTCGGGGCGCCGGCGACGGGCGTGACGTCGGAGAACGCCGGGTAGCCGGCCCCGAGCGCCGTGACGCCGGGCGGGAGCTCCTTGCCGCTGCCGACGACGGCGCTCTTCTTCGAGGTCTCGGACCAGATCACCCCGGCGACGACGGCGACGATGGCGACGACCACCACCACCGTGGCCACGACGATCTTGTTGGCGCCACCGCCGCTGGACTTCTGCGCGGCCTGGATCTTCGCCTGCCGCGCGTTGCCCGCGGGCCGGCCCTTGGTCGAGTTCTTCGCCATGGTGGTCGTGGTGCCTTTCAGTGTCCGAACAGGATGCGGTCGAGGGATGCGAGGGAGCGCGGCCGCCACGCGAGCCAGGCGCCGGCGAGGGCGAAGCTCAGGTCGCGGGCGATCTCCTGGGGGTACTTCGTCGCGTCGGGGGCGATCTGGCCACCCCCGCCGAAGCATCCGCAGTCGATGGCCAGGCCCCGGGCCCAGGCCTGCGAGATGCCGATGATGAACGCCACCATGAGGACGGTCGAGGCCACCGCGGCGAGCCGGGTGAAGAGGCCGAGGACGAGCAGGACGCCGAGGATGATCTCGAGGAACGGCAGCACGAGCCCGATGGAGCCGGCCAGCTCGAAGGGGAAGATCTGGTACGCCTGCACGGCGCGCTGCGAGGTGACCGGGTGGCCCACCTTCGCCGCCCCCGCGACGATCAGGACGATGCCGAGGAAGAGCCGGGCGAGCAGCCCGACGACGTCGCGGACGCGCTCGTTGCGGTACCAGGCGACGGTGTCCGTCTCCTGCGCCTCGTCGGCGGTCGTGCTCATCGGTGCCCCTCCCGGACGCCCTGGGCCAGCTCTGCGGTCAACGTGCGCAACGCCTCGAGGCGCTGCGAGAGTTCCCCGTCGCCGCCGAGCGTGCGGACGAGGGCCGAGCCGACGATGACCCCGTCGGCGTACCCGGCGATCTCGGCGGCCTGCGCGCGGGTCGAGACCCCGAGCCCGATGCACACCGGCAGGTCGGTGACCCCCCGCACCCGCTCGACGAGGCCGCGGGCGTCGGCGTCGACGCTCGTGCGGGCCCCGGTGACGCCCATCGTCGACGCGGCGTAGACGAACCCGCGGCACGCCGCCGTGACCTTGACGAGCCGCTCGGGGGTCGAGCTCGGCGCGACGAGGAAGACCCGGTCGAGCCCGTGCCGGTCGCTGGCGGCGAGCCAGTCCTCGGCCTCGTCCGGGATGAGGTCGGGGGTGATGAGGCCCGCTCCCCCGGCGGCGGCCAGGTCGGCGGCGAACCGCTCGACGCCGCGGTGCAGGACGAGGTTCCAGTAGGTCATGACGAGCGGGACGGCGCCGGCCTCGCGGACCGCCTCGACCGCCGTGAACACGTCGTCGACGCGGGTGCCGGCGGCGAGCGCCGCGGCCATGGCGTCCTGGTTGACCGGGCCGTCGATGACGGGGTCGCTGTAGGGCGCGCCGACCTCGACGACGTCGCAGCCGGCCTCGACGAGCACGCGCATCGCCTCGAGCGAGCCCTCGACGCTCGGGAAGCCGACCGGCAGGTAGCCGACGAGGGCGGCGCGGCCCTCCGCCCGGCAGCGCGCGACGACGTCGGCGAAGCCCTCGGCGGTCGTCGTGGTGGTCACTGCGTCCCCTCCGGGGCGAGGCCGAACCAGGCAGCGGCCGTGTGCATGTCCTTGTCGCCGCGGCCGGAGAGGTTCACCAGGACGAGGCCGTCCGGCCCGAGCTCGCGGCCGACCTGCATCGCCCCGACGAGGGCGTGCGCCGACTCGAGCGCCGGGATGATGCCCTCGGTGCGGCAGAGCAGCGCGAACGCCTCCATCACCTGCTCGTCGGTGGCGTAGCGGTACTCGGCCCGGCCGGTGTCGCGCAGGAAGGAGTGCTCCGGGCCGACGCTCGGGTAGTCGAGGCCGGCGCTGATCGAGTGCGACTCGACCGTCTGGCCGTCGTCGTCCTGCATGAGGTAGCTCATCGCGCCGTGCAGCACCCCGGGGGTCGCGTCGGCGGCGAACCGTGCGGCGTGCCGCCCGGACTCGACGCCCTCGCCGCCGGCCTCGACCCCGATGAGCCGCACGCCCTCGTCGGGGACGAAGCGGTGGAAGATGCCCATCGCGTTCGAGCCGCCGCCGACGCACGCGACGACGGCGTCGGGCAGCCGGCCGGTCAGCTCGAGGACCTGGGCGCGGGCCTCCTCGCCGATGACCGCGTGGAAGTCGCGGACCATCTCGGGGAACGGGTGCGGGCCGGTCACCGTGCCGATGGCGTAGTGCGTCGTGCGGACGTTGGTGACCCAGTCGCGCAGCGCCTCGTTGATGGCGTCCTTGAGGGTGGCGCTGCCGTGCTCGACGGCGACCACCTCCGCGCCGAGGATCTTCATCCGGGCGACGTTGAGGGCCTGCCGCTCGGTGTCGACCTTGCCCATGTAGACCGTGCACTCCAGGCCCATGAGCGCGGCGGCCGTGGCGGTGGCGACGCCGTGCTGGCCGGCGCCGGTCTCGGCGATGATGCGGGTCTTGCCCATCCGCTTGGTGATGAGCGCCTGGGCGAGGACGTTGTTGATCTTGTGCGAGCCGGTGTGGTTGAGGTCCTCGCGCTTGAGCACCACCCGGGCCCCGCCGCAGTGCGCCGCGAACCGAGGCACCTCGGTGATGATGCTCGGCCGGCCGGTGTACGTGGCGTGCAGCCGGGCCAGCTCGGCCTGGAACTCGGGGTCGACGGCCGCCTTCTGGCGGGCCTCGTCGAGCTGCTCCAGCGCCGGCACGAGCGCCTCGGGCACGTAGCGGCCGCCGAACCGGCCGAACCGGCCCGGGCGCGGCAGCTCCTCGACGGTCAGGCCGGTGTCGGCGTCGGTGTCGGTGGCGGTGGGTTCGGTCACGGCGCGGCCTCCACTGCTCCGGCGGCGATGATCGCGGCGGCCCCCGCGCGGGGGTCGCCGTCACGGACGAGGGCCTCGCCGACGAGGACGACGTCGGCGCCCTGCGCGGCGTACGCCGCCGCGTCGGCGGGCCCGGCGATGCCCGACTCGGCGACGGTGACGACGCCGGCCGGCACGAGCGGCCGCAGCCGCGAGAAGGTGTCCGGGTGCACCTCGAGCGTCCTGAGGTTGCGCGCGTTGACGCCGATGACCGAGGCGCCGACGTCGAGCGCGCGCTGGGTCTCGGCCTCGTCGTGCACCTCGACGAGGGCGGTCATCCCGAGCTCGCCGACCCGGGCGAGCAACGCGGCGAGGGTGGGGTCGTCGAGGGCTGCGACGATGAGCAGCACGATGTCCGCGCCGTGTGCCCGGGCCTCCCAGACCTGGTAGTCGCTGACCACGAAGTCCTTGCGCAACACGGGGACCGACACCGCCGCGCGGACGGCGTCGAGGTCGGCGAGGCTGCCGCCGAAGCGGCGCTGCTCGGTGAGCACGCTGATGGCGCTCGCCCCGCCGGCTGCGTACTCGGCCGCGAGCGCGGCGGGGTCGGGGATGTCGGAGAGGGCACCCTTGCTCGGGCTGGCCCGCTTGACCTCGGCGACGAGGGAGAGGCCCGGCCGGCGGAACACCGACTCGGCGTCGAGGGCCGGTGGAGCAGCGGCGGCCCGCTCGCGCAGCCGGTCGAGCGGGAGGGCGTGCTCACGGGCGGCGAGGTCCTCGCGGACCCCGGCGACGATGCCGTCGAGGACGGAGGTCACGGGCGGGACCCGCTCACCGGATCGAGGGGGCCTCGCCGCGGTCGCGGTCGGCGGCGCCGTACCCGGCCATGGAGAGGACCTTCCCGGCGACCGCGCCGACGACCGCGAGCACGGCACCACCGACGAACAGCCACGGGTTCGGGAACATCACGGCGACGCACATGACGACCGCCGCGACGATGATGATCGCGACCGCGGTCCACGCCGCCACGCTGTGGCCGTGGTCCTCGTGCTCGTCCATGGGGTCCGCCTCTGCAGTCGGGGGCCGGCGGGCCGGCCCGGGGTGCGTGGTGTCGGGGTCGATTCTGTCAGGTTCCGGCGCCGTCACCGACGTCGGTCGGGTCGCGCCCCTCGGAGAGGTCGTCCCAGGCGCTCGTCACCCGCTCGCCCCGGCGGCCGGCGACGTGGCCCTCGGCGGAGCCCGGGGCCTCGTAGCGCCGCGACGGACCGCTCCAGCGGCGTCTCCCGACGAGGGCGGCGACGAGCGCGCCGCCGACGACGAGCCCCCCGGCGCGGCCCCCCCACGGCCACGCCCTCGCCGCGGCGACCGCCTCGACCGTCCCGAGGAGCTCGAGGTGCACCGGGCCGATGGCCGTGACGCAGGCGACGTCGGGCGGCGCGAGGGCGGCGAGCTGGGCGATCTGCCCGGCTCCGCGCATCCCCATCTCCACCACG
>NZ_DAOLAC010000005.1:141468-189454 GCF_035325325.1 Phycicoccus sp.
TCGCCGAGGCGACCGCCTCGACCGTGCCGGTGCGCCCGACCCGGGAGGCAGCGACGGGTCCGAGGACTCCGGAGGGGTCGCCGAGGACCCGCACGGTGAGCCCGACGGCGACGGCGAGGCACGCGGCCCAGAGGGCGAGCGCGACGACCCGGGCCACCCGGCCGGCCGCCACGACCGCCACCGACGCCGCGGCGACGGCGAGGGCGAGGGCCGAGAGGCCCGGCGCCACCTCGGCCCCGCCGGCGGTGACCCGGCTGCCGCCGAGGACGGCGTCGGCGACGGTCCCGGTGACCCAGGGCCGGAAGCCCGCGACGAGGACCGTCCCGGCGCCGAGCAGCGCGAGGAGGACGACCGGCCCGCGCCCGCCGAGCCGCCTCACGAGACGGTCCGCATCGCGCCGGCGGTGGCGACGGCCCGCAGGGCCGCGGTCGCCTTGTGCACGCACTCCTCGTGCTCGCGGGCCGGGACGGAGTCGGCGACGATGCCGGCGCCGGCCTGCACGTGGGCGACGCCGTCGCGGACCACCGCGGTGCGGATGGCGATGGCCATGTCGAGGTCGCCGTGGAAGTCGAGGTAGCCGACGACCCCGCCGTAGACGCCGCGGCGCGACGGTTCGTACCGCTCGATGAGGGCCAGGGCGCGCGGCTTCGGCGCGCCGGAGAGGGTGCCGGCCGGGAAGGTCGAGACGAGCACGTCGTAGGCGCTGACCCCGGGGCGGGTGTCGCCGACGACCGTCGACTCGAGGTGCATCACGTGGCTGTAGCGACGCACGTCCATGAACTCGACGACGTCGACGGTGCCGGGGCGGCAGACCCGCTGGAGGTCGTTGCGGCCGAGGTCGACGAGCATCACGTGCTCGGCCCGCTCCTTGGGGTCGGCGAGCAGCTCCTCGGCGAGGCGGACGTCGTCCTCCGGCGTCTTGCCGCGCGGTCGCGACCCGGCGATCGGGTGCGTGATGGCCCGCTCCCCCGTGACCCGGACGAGGGCCTCCGGGCTGCTGCCGACGACGGCGTAGTGCGAGCCGTCGGGCGCCGGCAGCCGGAAGAGGTACATGTACGGGCTCGGGTTGGACGCCCGCAGCGCGCGGTAGACCTCGAGCGGGTCGGCCGGGCAGTCGAGCGAGAACCGCTGCGAGAGGACCACCTGGAAGACCTCCCCGGCCCGGATGTCCTCCTTGGCCAGCTCGACGACCTCCTCGTAGCGCTCGCGGGTCGTGTTCGAGCGGACGTGCGCCATCGCCTCCTCGGCCGCGTCCGTGTCGACGACCGCCACGGTGCTCGGCGCGGGGGCGGCCAGCGCCTCGGTCATCGCGTCGAGGCGGGCCACCGCGTCGGCCCACGCCTGCTCGACCCGCTCGTCGGTGTCGTCGTAGTTGACCGCGTTGGCCACGAGGAGGATGGAGCCGTCGGCGTGGTCGAGGACGGCGAGGTCGGTGGCGAGCATCATCGACAGCTCGGGCAGGTGCAGCTCGTCCGGGAGCTCGGCGGGGACCCGCTCCCAGCGGCGGACCGCGTCGTAGGAGATGGCGCCCACCATGCCGCCCGTCAGCGGAGGCAGGCCGGCGATCGGCGGTGTGGCGAGCGCCTCCATCGTCGCCCGGAGCGCGTCGGTCGCGAGGCCGTCGGTGGGGACGCCGACCGGTGGGTCGCCGACCCAGTGCGCGCGGCCGTCGCGCTCGGTGAGCGTGGCCCGGCTCGCCGCCCCGACGATCGACCAGCGCGACCACACGCCGCCGTGCTCGGCCGACTCGAGGAGGAAGGTGCCCGGTCGGTCGCCGGCCAGCTTGCGGTAGACCCCGACCGGCGTCTCGGCGTCGCCCATGAGCCGGCGGACGACGGGGATGACCCGGCGGTCGCGGGCAAGGAGGCCGAAGACGTCGAGGCCCGGCCAGGTCCGGCCGTAGGCGAGGTCGGGGACCTCGGCCGCCGGTGCGCTCACGCCGCTCCCCCGACCGCGGCCCCGAGGTCGTGGTCGTCGAAGCAGGTGCGGGCACCGGTGTGGCAGGCGGCGCCCACCTGGTCGACCCGGACGAGCAGCGCGTCACCGTCGCAGTCGAGCGCGACCGAGCGCACGTGCTGGACGTGGCCCGAGGTGTCGCCCTTGCGCCAGTACTCCTGCCGGCTGCGCGACCAGAAGGTCACCCGGCCCTCGGTCAGCGTGCGGCGCAGCGCCTCGTCGTCCATCCAGCCCAGCATGAGGACCTCGCCGGTGTCGTGCTGCTGGACGACCGCGGCGACGAGACCCTGCGCGTCGCGGGTCAGGCGGGCGGCGACGGCGGGGTCGAGGGCGGGGTCGGTCGGCACCCCGTCATTCTGCCGCGTCGGGGACCGGGCGCAGGCGGCGGTCCAGGGCCGTCGCCCCCGCGAAGAGCAGGAGGAACAGGACCGTGATGCCGACGCAGGCGACGACGACCGCGCCGACCCCGTTCTCGCGGTGGTCGAGGAACGGGTACGGGTACCAGCCGCTCAGCGCCCCGACCACGAGCGTCCAGACCGTCCAGACGACCGGCCAGACCAGTGCCTCCCCGACCGTGCGCCACGACACCCGCGGCCGCGGACCGGCGAGCAGCCACACGACGACGGCCAGCAGCGGCACCGCCATGTGCAGCATCTTGTCGGCGAGCCAGTCGGCGCCCTCGAGGTGCAGCAGGGGGCGGAGCAGGACGAAGTGGACCAGGCCGGTGACCGTGATGCCGACGAGCGCCGCGAGGCGTACCGGACGCCACCACCGGCCGTCGCGCAGGGGGTCGCGCCACAGCTGCCAGGCCGTGACCGTGACGAGCACGTTGCTCTGGATGGTGAAGTACGAGACGAGCCGTCCGAGCCGGAGGCCCAGCGGGGGCACCCGGGTCTCGTCGAGCACGGCGCTGCCGGAGACGACGAGCACGAGCTGGAGGACGAGGGCGGTCGTGGCGACCAGCGCCACCGCGAGGTGCAGCAGCCGGGCGCGGGAGGCGGTCACGAGCGCGAGTGTAGGACCGCCGCGGTGGTGCCGCCGGGACCGGCGACGACCTTCGACGGTGGGCTCAGCGGACCGGCAGGTGCTCGGCGCGCAGGGCGTCCTTCACCTCGCCGATGGTCAGCTCCCCGAAGTGGAACACGCTCGCCGCGAGCACCGCGTCCGCCCCGGCCGCGACGGCCGGCGCGAAGTGCTCGACCGCCCCGGCCCCGCCGCTGGCGATGACCGGGACCCGCACCTCGGCGCGCACGAGGCGGATCAGCTCGAGGTCGAAGCCGTCCCTCGTGCCGTCGGCGTCCATCGAGTTGAGCAGGATCTCGCCCGCGCCGAGCCGCTCGGCCCGGGCGCACCACTCGACGGCGTCGAGCCCGGTGCCGGTGCGGCCACCGTGCGTCGTCACCTCGAAGCCGCCGGTCGGCCGTCCCGCGTCGTCGCGCCGGCGCCGGACGTCGGCGGAGAGGACGAGGACCTGGGCGCCGAACCGGTCGGCGGTCTCGGCGATGAGCTCGGGGCGGGCGATGGCGGCGGTGTTGACGCCCACCTTGTCGGCGCCGGCGCGCAGCAGCCGGTCGACGTCGTCGACGGTGCGCACCCCGCCTCCCACGGTCAGTGGGATGAACACCTCCTCCGCCGTCCGGGCGACGACGTCGTACATCGTCTCGCGGTCGCCGCTGCTCGCGGTGACGTCGAGGAAGGTCAGCTCGTCGGCCCCCTGCTCGCCGTAGCGGCGGGCGAGCTCGACCGGGTCGCCCGCGTCGCGCAGGCCCCGGAAGTTGACCCCCTTGACGACGCGCCCGGCGTCGACGTCGAGGCAGGGGATCACGCGGACGGCGACGGACACGCGGCCAGCGTAGTGGCGGCGCCGCGGAGGGAGCGTCCCGAGGCGGCCGTCATCGGCGAGACCCGGTGCGAGACTCGCGGGTCGGTTGCCCTGCGCGGCGACAGGAACCCCGGCACCCGAGGACGTCAGAGGGAGAGGCCCGCCCCACGCCGGCGCCTCGCGACGAGGACCGAGGCGGCGATGAGCCAGAGCGGCAGCACGAGCTGCACCAGTGCGCCGGCTGGCCCGAGAACCCCGATCACGCCCAGCACGATCGTCGCGACCGAGAACCACGTCGGCAGGGTGGCGTTGCGCAGGCCACCGAGACCGATGCCCCAGAACGCTGCGACCAGCCCGACGAGGACCACCAGCCACGAGTGGAAGCTCAGGTACATCAGCGTCCGTGCGGCGGCGTCCTGGCGGTCCTGAGCGGCGCTGGTCAGCGCCACCTGCAGGCAGCCCTGCACAGCGAGCCCGACCCCGGCCCCGACCAGCCCTGCGTGGGCCACGGAGGAGTACGACGACTCCGAGCCCTCCCCGATGCGCTGGGCCGACCGCGCCGCCGCGGAGAAGAAGAGCAGCATGAGTGCGCCGAGCAGGGACGCGAAGCCGGCGGCGTAGCCCCGGCCGACGGCGTCGGCGATCGTGGCGGTGAGGTGGGGGTCGGTGACGGACTCCCCGAACGGAGCCGTCACCTCTTGGGCGACGAACAGGATGCCGGCAACCGCGCCGGACCAGGGCAAGGCCTTCTCGAAGGTACTGAGCGGCATGTCCCGCTCCTTCCGTGGACATCTGCGGCGACCGTCGCCGGCGGGCCCACCGTGGCCGTCCCGATGACCCAGCGGCATGGTCCCCGTGTCCCGAGTCGCCCGGGAACTGTTCCCGGGCGTGATGACAGCCACGCGCCGGGAGCCGACACTGAGTCCCGTGAACGCCGTCGTCGCCGCCTCGGCGGGCCTGCTCCCGGTCGCCGTCGGGGCTCTCGTCGCTCGCGCCCAGCGGTGGATCGGCTGGCTCCTGGTCGCCGACGGGATCAGCTTCTGGTTGGTCTTCGCCGCGCCCGGACCGGGTGGCCGCGCCGACCTGGTCGTCGCCCAGCTGGCCGCCGGTGCCTGGGTCTTCCTGGTCGTGTGGGTCGCGCTGATCGCGTACCTGCTCCCGGATGGGCGCCCGGGCTCCCGGCGCTGGGGTCGGTGGCTGCACGTCGTCGTGCCCGGAGTCGTCGCCCTCCTGGTCGGTTCGGCCGGGGACGCCCAGGGTTTCCGCGACGCGCACCACGGGGTCGATCCCCCGCTGCCCTGGCTGCCGCAGAGCGTGTCCGGCGTGCTCGGCGTGCTGGGTCTGGTCCTGACGCTGGCCTTCCTGCTGGGTTCCGTGGTCGCGGTGCGGTGGCGGCTGGCGCGGGCGCAGGGCGAGGACCGGATCCGGCTGCTGTGGTTGGTCTGGGGGTCGTTCAGCCTCCCGGTGGGGTTGGTCGGTGGCTGGGTCGCGCACTTCGGCCTCCACGACAACGAGCTCCTGGCCGACGTCTCGCTCGGCCTCGCGGCCGTCGGGATCCCGGTCACCATCGGGATCTCCGTCCTGCGGCACCGCCTGTTCGACGTCCAGGTGGTGCTGGCGCGAACCGTGGTCTACGCGACGCTGACGATCGTGCTGGCCGTCCTCTACGGCGGGCTGCTCGTCGGCGCCGACCAGATGCTCGGCAACGGCACGATCGGCGGCGCCGTCGCCGTGGTGGTCGTGGCCGTGGTGTCCGCGCCGCTGTACGCCCGGGTCCGCCGACGGGCCGAACACTGGGTCTACGGCTACCGGTCCGACCCGGCCGAGGCGCTGCGACGGTTCGGCGCCCGCGTCGAGTCGGTGGACCCGCTGCAGCTCGTCGAGGCCGTCACGGCGGCCGTCGCGGACGCGGTCAGGGTCGAGCGGGTCTGGATCGACGAGGGAGGGGGCGCGTCGGCGCCCGGGACCCCGACCCGGGTCCCGCTCGTTCACCGAGGCGAGAGCATCGGCGACCTCGTCGTCCAGGTGCCCTCCGGCCGGACCCTGTCCCCGGCCGATCTGGCCCTGCTCGACGACCTCGCCCGCCAGGTCGCCGTGACGGTTCGGGCGGCCCAGCTGGCGATCGAGCTCCAAGGGTCCCGGTCCCGGATCATCGCTGCCCGCGAGGAGGAGCGGAAGCGGCTGCGCCGGGACCTGCACGACGGTCTGGGGCCCGCACTGGCGGCCGTCGTGCTCAAGCTCGGTGCCGCTGAGTCCCGTCGCGACGAGGAGGAGCGCAACGCCATCCTGGCCGAGATCAGGCGGGAGACGCGCTCGGCCATCGCGGAGGTCCGCCGCCTCGTCGACGACCTGCGACCGCCGGCGATCGACGAGGTCGGGTTGGTCGGGGCGATCCGGCAGCGGGCGGCCACCTTGTCGAGCGACGCGCTGCGGTTCAGCGTCGTCGGTCCGGTCGAGGTCCCACCGCTGCCGGCAGCCGTCGAGGTGGCGGCGTTCCGCATCGCCTCCGAGGCGATCGCCAACGTCGCGAGGCACTCGGGGGCACGCGCCTGCACCATCGCGCTGGGTATCGACGACCAGCTCGAGCTCACCGTGACCGACGACGGGGTCGGCGGAGCACGCCCGACGCGCACGGGGGTCGGCTGGACCTCGATGACCGAGCGGGCCGAGGAGCTCGGCGGGTCGTGCACCATCTCCGACCGACGGGGAGGCGGGCTCCAGGTGCGTGCGCTCCTGCCGATCGCCGAGGCGCCGGCGCGGGGGACGGTCTCGTGATCGAGGTGCTGATCGTGGACGACCACCCGGCATACCGAGGTGGCCTGCGGATGATGCTCGCGGACGTGCCCGGCGTCCGGCTCGTCGGCGAGGCCGAGTCCGGTGTGCAGGCGGTGGCGCTGGCTGCTGAGCTCGGCCCGGATGTCGTCGTGATGGACCTGCGGATGCCGGATCTCGACGGGATCGAGGCGACCCGCCGGATCGTCGCGAGCGGGTCGCCGTCGGCGGTGATCGTGCTCACCATGTTCGAGGACGACGACTCCGTGTTCGCCGCCATGCGGGCCGGAGCCCGCGGCTACCTGCTCAAGGGCGCCGACCAGGACGAGATCGTCCGGGCGATCGGCGCCGCGGCCGCCGGCGAGGCCATCTTCGGCCCGGAGATCGCCGCGCGGGTGATCTCCCACTTCGCGGCGGGCTCCGGGTCGACGGCCACCGCCTTCCCGGCGCTCACCGCCCGCGAGCGCGAGGTGCTGGAGCTGGTGGCCACCGGCAAGGGGAACGCGGCGATCGCCCACGAGCTGGTCATCAGCCTGAAGACCGTCCGCAACCACGTGTCCAACATCCTCACCAAGCTGCAGGTCTCGGACCGCTCGGCCGCGATCGTCAAGGCACGACGCGCCGGGTTGGGCGACACCGGTCCCTGACCCCGCGCGGCACTCGGCACACCCCTGCGGACGTCCCGCGCGGGGCGGGCTGGGCCTAGAGTCGCCGCTGTGTGGTTCCAGGTGGCGGCCCCGTCCGACCCCGGGCACGTCGACGCGGTCCTCGCGGCCCTGCGGGCGGCCACCCCGCGGTGCGGCGCCACGGCGGTCGTCGCGGTCGACGGCCCGAGCGGCGCCGGCAAGACCACGCTGGCCCTCGGCGTCGTCGAGGTCCTCGGCTGCCCCGTCGTCCACATGGACGAGCTCTACCCGGGCTGGGACGGCCTCGCCGACGCGGTGCCGCTCCTCGTCGGGCAGGTGCTCGAGCCGCTGGCCCGCGGCGAGCGCGCGCGCTACCGGGTCTGGGACTGGGCGGCGCACGGCTGGGGCGAGGTGCGCCACGTCGACCCCGGGCCGGTGCTGGTCGTCGAGGGCTGCGGCGCGAGCGTGGGTGCGGCCCGCCGGTTCGCGGCCGTGCGGGTGTGGGTCGAGGCCCCCCGGGCCGAGCGCAGGCGCCGCGGGCTGGAGCGTGACGGCGAGACCTACGCGGCGCACTGGGAGCGCTGGGCCGCCCAGGAGGACGCCGTCTTCGCGGCCGACCGCACCCGCGAGCACGCCGACCTCGTCCTCTCGACGGAGGGCCGGTGACCGGCCTGCGGACGGCCCTCGCCCGGGGCCTGCACCGCCTCCACGACCGGCTCGTGTTCCTCGCCCAGATCGGCACCGGCGTGGTCCTCGCGTGGTGGCTCGCCCGGCACGCGCTCGGGCACGCCCAGCCGTTCTTCGCCCCGGTCACGGCCATCCTCTGCCTCGGGCTCACCTACGGCCAACGGCTGCGGCGGATCGTCGAGGTGACGGTCGGGGTGGCCATCGGGGTGCTCGTCGGCGACGCGATCGTCCTCCTCCTCGGCAGCGGTGCGGTGCAGATGGCGCTCGTCGTCGTCGCCGCGATGGCCATCGCCATCGTCGTCTCCTCGGGCCAGCTCGTCGTCATCCAGGCCGGTGTCCAGTCGGTCTTCATCGTCGCCTTCGTCGCGACGACCGGCGAGGGGGTCTCCCGCTGGCTCGACGCCGTCGTCGGGGGCGCGGTCGCCCTCGTCATCGGCACGCTCGTGCCGACGAGCCCGGTCGCCCGTCCCCGCGCCGAGGCGGCGCGCACCGTGCGCGCGGTCGCCGGCACCCTCGAGCACGTCACCCTCGCCCTGCGCACCGGCGACGCCGCCGCCGCGACCGATGCCCTCGAGGAGGCCCGGGCCCTCGAGGCGCGGCTCGCCGACCTGCGCACGGCCGCGGCCGAGGGGGTGGCCGTCGTCCGGCAGAGCCCGCTGCTGCGCCGGCACCGTCCCCAGGCGGTCGCCGCGTCCGCGCTCGTCGTGCCGCTCGACCGCTGCGTGCGCAACCTGCGGGTCCTCGCGCGGCGGGCCGCGGTCGCCGTGCGCCGCGGCGAGCCCGTGCCCGAGCGGTACGTCGACCTCGTCGGCGAGCTGGGCCGGGCCACCGCCGACCTCGCCCGCGTCCTCGACGAGCACACCCGGCCGGAGGCGGGTCGCGGCGTGCTCGAGCGGGTCGCCGGGCTCTCCGCCCGGGCCGAGCCGGGCGCCGACCTGTCGGCGGAGATGGTGCGCGGACAGGTGCGCTCGATCGTCGTCGACCTCCTCGTCGTCGCCGGGCTCGACGACGACGAGGCGCTCGCGCTGGTCCCGGAGTCCCACCTGCCGTGACCCGGTGCGAGGATGCGTCGGTGAGCGCCCCGTGACCACCGCCGACCGCCCCGCGACCACCCGGCCGACCCCACCGTGGACCGTCGTCGCCGCACTGGTCCTCGTCGCCGCGAACCTGCGCACCCTGATGGCGAGCCTGCCACCCCTGGCCGAGTCGATCCGCGCCGACCTCGGGCTCTCGAGCGCGGCGATGGGCGTCCTCACGACGCTGCCCGTGCTCTGCATGGGCCTCCTCGCCCCCGTGGCCAACCTCGTCGCGCGGCGACTGGGGCCGGGCGTGGCCGTCGGGCACGGCGTCGGCCTGGTCCTCGTCGGCCTCGTCGTCCGCGGCGTGGCCGGCGACCAGGTCTGGTCGCTCTACGCCGGGACGTTCCTCGCCGGGGCCGGCATCGCCCTCGCCGGCACGCTGCTGCCCGGCATCGTCAAGTCGGTCTTCCCGGCGCACCGCTCCGGGCTCGGGACCGGGCTGACGATGATGTCGATGATGGGGTTCGCGGCCATCGCGTCCGCGGTGTCGGTGCCCCTCGCCCGGGTGCTCGGCGGCTGGTCCGGCTCGCTCCTCGCGTGGGCCCCGCTCGCCGCCGTCGCGGGCCTCGTGTGGGTGCCGATGGCCCGACGGGCGGCCCGGCGGGCGGCCGTGGCGCCCGCGCCGCTCGGGGAGGACGTCACCCACGCCCTGCCGTGGCGCAGCACGACCGCGTGGGTGCTCGCCGCCTACCTCACCTGCCAGTCGTGGCAGTTCTACTCGTCCCTGGCCTGGCTCGCCCCGACGTTCGAGTCGCACGGGTGGAGCGCCGGCGACTCGGGGCTGCTCATGTCCGTCTTCACCGGTGCCCAGCTGGTCTCCGGCCTGCTCGCGCCCACGCTCCTGGACCGGGTCCACGACCCGCGTCGGCTGCTGCTCCTCGCGACCCTGCTCGGCGGGGTCGGCGAGGCCGGTGTCTGGCTCGCGCCGGAGGCCGGCGCCTGGGGGTGGGCCCTGCTGCTCGGCGCCGGCCAGGGCGCGTGCTTCGCCCTGGGGCTGGGGCTGCTCGTCCGCTACGCCGTGACGCCGCGCGACAGCGCCCGGCTCACGGCGATGGCCTTCCTCGTCAGCTACTCGCTGGCCTCGGCGGGCCCGGCGACGATGGGCGCCGTCCGCGACGCGTCGGGCGGGTACTCCCTGCTGTGGGCCCTGCTCGCCCTCGTCTCGCTGCCGCAGCTCGCGGCCCTCGCCCGGCTCCGTCCGACGGCCCCCCGCGTCGGCGAGGCACCGGAGCGGGTCACCGCCTGAGGTCCGCGAGCTGGCCGGTGTGCGCCGGGAGGTGCCGGGCCGCCTCGGTGGCGACGGCGACCCGCTCCCACGGGAGCACGTCGTCGAGGACGACCTCGCCGTCGTGGTGGAGGACGCAGTGCACCGGGGTGGCGCGCTGCTCGGGGTCGAGCCGGGCCAGCGCGTCGACAAGGACCCCGGCGAGGGCCCGCCCGCGGGCGACCCGCGCGGCGTCGTCCGCCGAGCGCGCCACCTCGGCGGCGAGCACGGCCGGGTCCTGGCAGACCACGTTGCGCAGCTCGAGCCCCTCGCGCCGGTGCACGATCGCGTGCGTGACGGCGGTCAGCGCGAGGTCGTTGAGCGCGACGTGCGCCAGCACCTGCGCGGCGTCCCACTCCCCCGGCGCCGGGGCCGGGCCGAAGTCGCCGGCCGCGGCCTCGGCGAAGAACGCGTCGTAGGCGGCACGGAGGGCGTCGAGGTCGGCGGTGTCGGAGGCCGGCTCGGCGACGTCGGCGAAGTGGTCGAGGACCGACCCCCACGCACCGGGCCCGACGTAGCCGCGGCGCCGGCGCGCGGCGTCCTCGCCGAAGCGCTCCCAGCCACGGTGCTCGAGGTCGACCCGGGTCGACGCACCGTCGGCGGAGAAGCGGACCTCGACCTCGGAGGCGTCGTCGGCGGGGCGGCCGGGGTGCCACGTGACGACCAGCCGGTGCGGCGGCTCCCACGCGAGCACCTCGCCCCAGACCTGCTCCGCCCCGTCGACGCCGCGCTCCACGAGCCGGCCGCCCTCGAACGCGACCCCGGCGCAGCGCTCGCCCCCGACGCTGTGCGTCGGCAGCGGCCACCAGGCGCCGATCCGGCCGGTGAACGTCGTGAAGGCCTGCTCGACCCCGCAGCCGACGACGACGCTGCGGAGCACCGGGGCCGTCATCGCTGCTGCTCCTCGACGTGCGCGGCGAACGCCCCGAGGGCGTCGTCCCACAAGGTGTCGACCCAGGCCCGCACGTCACCGAGCCCGTCCGGGCGCACCCGGTAGAGCCGGCGGGTACCGGCCGCCCGGACGTCGACGAGGCCGGCGTCACGCAGGACCCGCAGGTGCTGCGACACCGCCGGCTGCGAGACGCTCGAGGCGTCGGTCAGCTCGCGCACGCTGCGCTCGCCGTCACGGAGGAGCTCGAGGACGTGGCGTCGGGTCGGGTCGCCGAGGGCGTCGAGGACGCGCGCTGCATCAGTCATGGCTAATGATAAGCAGCGGCCGATGATTGCCGTCAAGAGCGACGGTGCGCCCGCACGAGCTCGAGCAACCGGCGCGCCTCGGCCCGGCCGCGGTCGCCGTCGACGCGCTGGACGGCCATGACGGCGACGACGTCGGTGTCGACGAGCTCGAGGCTGACCCACGGGTCGCCCTCGGCGAAGCGGACCGCCTCGATCTCGTCCCAGCCGACCGTGCGGGTCAGCATGAGGTTGCGGACGGTCAGCCCGTCCGGGCCCGGCGTCGCCCGGATCGCCGCGTACCGGGCGAGGAAGCCGCCGACGAGCAGCCCGAAGACGACGAGCGCCACCTGGTCGCCGACGGTCCACTCGCCGGCGACCCCCATCCCGACGGAGACCGCGACGCAGATGAGGACGAACACGCCGGCCACGACGAGCGGCACGACCCGGCCACGACGGGGCCGGAACGTCGCGTCGAGCGGCGCGGCCGCCTCCCGGGTCACAACCGGCACGCGGTGATGTCGGTGACGAGGATGGCCCGCGCCCCGAGCTCGTACAGCTCGTCCATGACGCCGTTCGTGCCGACCCGCGGCACCATCGCCCGCACGGCGCACCAGTCGCGGTTCTGCAGCGGCGAGACGGTCGGCGACTCCAGGCCCGGCGTGATCGCGCAGGCCCGGTCGACGAGGTCGGCCGGGACGTCGTAGTCGAGCATCACGTAGTGGCGGGCGGTGACGACGCCGAGCAGCCGGCGGCGGAGCACCTCGATGCCCGCCTTCTCCTCGCTGCCCTCGCGCCGGACGAGCACGGCCTCGCTGCGCAGGATCGGGTCGCCGAGGACCTCGAGGCCCTGGCTGCGCAGGGTGGCCCCGGTCTCGACCACGTCGGCGATGACGTCGGCGACCCCGAGGGTGACGGCCGTCTCGACCGCGCCGTCCAGGCGCACGACCTCGGCCTGGACCCCGTGGTCGGCGAGGTGCTTCTCGACGAGGCCGGGGTAGCTCGTCGCGACCCGCCGGCCAGCGAGGCCCTCGACGCCCGTTGCCGTGCCCGGCCGGGCGGCGTAGCGGAAGGTCGAGCCGCCGAAGCCGAGCGTCATCACCTCGACCGCGGCCGAGCCGGAGTCGAGGAGCAGGTCGCGGCCGGTGACGCCGCAGTCGACGGTGCCGGAGCCGACGTAGACGGCGATGTCCCGGGGGCGCAGGTAGAAGAGCTCGACGCCGTTGTCGGCGTCGGTGACCACGAGCTCCTTGGTGTCGCGGCGGGTGCGGTAGCCGGCCTCGCGGAGCATCGCGGCGGCGGGCTCGGACAGCGACCCCTTGTTGGGGACGGCGATGCGGAGCATGGCGGTGGGTGTCCTCGGGTCTCGGGCGCTCAGAGGTGGCGGTAGACGTCGTCGGGGGTGAGGTCGGTCGCGAGCATGAGCACCTGGAGGTGGTAGAGCAGCTGGCTGACCTCCTCGGCGGTGCGCTCGCGGCCCTCGTGCTCGGCGGCCATCCACACCTCGGCGGCCTCCTCGACGATCTTCTTCCCGATCGCGTGGACACCGGCGTCGAGGGCGGCGACGGTGCCGGAGCCCTCGGGACGGGTGCGGGCCCTCTCGGCGAGCTCGGCGTACAACGCGTCGAACGTCTTCACGAGGCACAAGGGTACGGGGCGCGGGCCGGGCGGCCGACGGCCGTCCGCCGCCCCCGCTGCCCCCGGTCGAACGACGAGAACACGCCGCGTGCGGTCTCGCGCGCGCGGCGTGTTCTCGTCGGTCGACGGGGTCCGGGCGGTCAGGGGACGGGCGCGGGCTCCCCGGCGACCGGCTGCACGGCAGCCGCCTCGCGGGTCACCTTGACCCACTGGCTGAAGCCGTAGAGGACGAAGGCGCCGTAGAAGATGTACATGACCGACGTCGGCACGTAGCCGGTGGCGAACCCGAGCGGGACGCCGACGAGGTCGACGCCGATCCAGGCCAGCCAGAACTCGTTCCAGCCGCGGGCCATCGCGTAGGTCGCGACGATCGACCCGACGAAGATCCACGCGTCCGCCGCGTAGTACCACCACTGCGGCGTCCAGTACGGGTTCGGCGCGAGGTTCCACAGCGCCACGAAGGCCCACCACACGACGGCCGTCCCGACGAGCCAGCCGGCCACGACGGCGACCCGCTCCCGCGGCGTCGTCCACCGCGGGTGGACTGCCGGGGCGTCGCCACCTCCGCGCCGCCGGGTGGCGGCCCACGCCGCCCACCCGTAGACGCTCACGATGATGAAGAAGACCTGCCGGCCGGCCTGGCCGAAGAGCGGGATGCGCTGGTCGGCGCCGAAGGTGGCGCCGATGTAGACGAAGAACAGCATGATGTTGGCGAGGATGCCGACCGGCCAGGCCCAGACCTTGCGGCGCATGCCGTACCAGGCGGACGCCACGCCGATGAGGACGCCGACCACCTCGAGCACGTGGAGCTGGTACTGCCCGATGGGGATGCTGAGGTCGATCAGCTGCTGGAAGAGGTTCTGCGACGACGTGGTCGCCGCGCTGAGGGTGTTCATGAGAGGTGTTCGTCCTTCGGGTTCGTTCTGCTTCTCGGACGAACTCCGGGGACTACTGCACCGCGGGGCGCACGGGGTCGCGTGAGGACCCGGCACACCCGGCCGTACGTGCTGCCTACCATCCGGACTTTCACCGTCGGTCCAGGAGTTCCACCTGGTCAACCGGCCGCTGGCTGCGGTCGGGTCGCGGACTGTCACCGCCGGCTCGGAGTTTCACCGACCCCGGAGCACGTGCGGCCCAGTATGCACCGCCCTCCCCCGGGCCGGCACCCTCGTCCGCTGTGCGTTCGGCCACGAAACCCTGTGGCCCGCCCGACCCCCGCGGTGGTCCCATGGCTGCGTGCCCGCCCCCACCGAGTCGCAGCTGCGCGCCCTGGCCCGATCCGGCCCGTGGCGCTGGCGCACGCTGCACCTCACCCACCGGAGGCGCGACGGCGAGGAGGTCGAGGCCTGGGTGGTGCGGCCCGGGTGGATGCGCGTGCGGGCGGCGTCCGGGACGGTGCACGTCCTCGACGAGCGCCGGCGCACGCTCGACGTGGTCCGGCTCGACCGGGACCGCACCGAGGACGTGCCGGTCCTGCGCCCGGGCGACGTGCCCGTGCCGCTGGACGCCGACGGGTTCGTCGCCGAGCGGCCGACGTCCCTGCGCTTCGACGCGGACGACCCGATGTGGCGGTCGTACGACTGGGTCGCGATGCTCGACCCCGTCGAGCTGTCGCACGGGACCGAAGTCCGTGAGCTCGCGGCGACGACGCGGCACGGCCGCCTCACCTGGTGGGCCCGGATGTCGGCCACCGAGGGCTACGCACCGCGGTGCGGCTGTTGCCCGTTGCTCTGGGGTGAGGTCTCCGAACGGCTCGAGGCCGCGGCCGGCGGACCGACCTGGGCGCGGGAGCACCCCGACGTCGACTACCCGGGGTCGTGGCTCGTCGGGCTCGACGTGCGCACCGGCGTCGTCGTCTCGGCCGAGCCCCTCGGCGGCGACCGCGACGACCTCGGGTTCGCCGTGACCCTCCACGAGGTCGACGGCCCACCGCACCCGGACCTCGTCGGGTGAGTCGCTCAGCCCTCGACGACGAGCCCCATCGCCCGGAGGATGCCGCCGGCCGCGACGGCGTCCACGCGCATCCCGCGCACCCGGTTCTCGGCCGGGTCGACGACGTAGCCGGTGGCGCCGACGAGGTCGGCCTCGCGCAGGTCGGTGCCGGCGAAGGTGGCGCCCCCGAGGTCGCACCCCGTGAGCAGGGCCCGGCGCAGGTCGGCGCCCGCGAGGTCGACGTCGCGGAGGGAGCAGTCGGCGAACCGGGCCCCGACCGCCTCGACCTCGCGGAACGAGCCGAGGTCGAGGCGGCAGCGCTCGAAGTCCCACGGCCGCGCCGAGAGCGGCGCCGCCGCAGCGCGGCCCCACACGACGCCGAGCGCCTTGCAGTCGACGAAGCGGCAGTCGGTGAACCGGGAGCTCGCGAGGTCGGCCATCGACAGGTTGCACCCGGTGAGGACGCAGTCGGTGAAGGTGCAGTCGCGCAGGACCGCCTTCTCGAGGACACAGCCGTCGAGCCGGCAGGCCTCGAGCTCGACGCCCTCGAGCACCTCGCCGGGCGCGAGTCCCTCGGTGAGGTCGAGGTCGACCGCGTAGCCGCCCTCCCTGTCGAGCCGCTCGAGGAGCGAGGCCATCGTCAGTGGTGGTGGCGGTCGGCGAGGGCGCGCAGCTCGGCCACGGCGTCGGCGGCGGAGTCCCGGCCGTAGACGGCGGAGCCGGCGACGAAGACGTCGGCCCCGGCCTCGGCGCACTGCTCGATGGTCTCGGCGGAGACACCGCCGTCGACCTGCACCCAGATCTCGCCGCCCCGGCGTCGGACCGCCTCGCGGACCCGGCGCACCTTCGGCATCTGGTCGGCCATGAACGACTGGCCACCGAACCCGGGCTCGACCGTCATGACGAGCACCATGTCGACCTCGTCGAGGAGCTCCTCGTACGGCTCGAACGGGGTGTTCGGCTTGACCGCGAACGCGGCCCGGGCCCCCGCGGACCGGATGGACCGGGCCGTCGCGACGGGGTCGGCGGCGGCCTCGACGTGGAAGGTCACGGACCCCGCGCCGACCTCGGCGTACCCCGCGGCCCAGCGGTCGGGGTCCTCGATCATCAGGTGGCAGTCCAAGGGCACCGGTGAGACCTTCTGCAGCGCCTCGACGACCGGCAGCCCGAGGGTGAGGTTCGGGACGAAGTGGTTGTCCATGACGTCGACGTGCGCCCAGTCCGCGGTGGCGATCGCCTCGAGCTCGGCCTGGAGGTTCGCGAAGTCGGCCGAGAGGATCGAGGGGGAGATCTGCACGGGCGCCACCCTAGCGAGCCTCAGCGCACCATCCGCAGCTCGGCGATCGGGAAGCCGGGGCTCGAGGCCCGGGTGCCGTCGAGCACGAACCCGTTGCGCCGGTAGAAGGCGATGGCGCGCTCGTTGCCCTCGGCGGTCCAGAGCTCGGCCGGGCGGTCGGCGACCGCCCACGTGGCGAGCTCCTGGCCGAGCCCGGTGCCCAGGTGGTCGCGGGCCACGTAGAGCCCCCAGAGCTCCTCGGGACGGACCGGCGCGACCCCCTCGTGCGGCCGGGCGGGACCGGCCGCACACCACGCGACCGGCACCTCCCCCGCGAAGACCGCCACCCGCCGGACGCCGGGCGGCAGCGGCTCGGCGAGGACGCGCGTCCACAGGGCGATGCGGTCCTCGGGTCCGCGCTCGTCGAACCAGCCGGCCGGCAGGAGCGGACCGTAGGTGTCGACCCACGCCCGGAAGTGCATCCGCCCGAGCGCGTCGGCGTCGGCCGGGACCGGCGCGCGCCAGGTGAGGTGACGGTCAGGCATCCGGTCGCTTCCGCAGCAGGGCGAGGAACATCGCGTCCGTGCCGTGGACGTGCGGCCAGAGCTGGACGTGCGGCCCGTCCCCGAGCTCGGCGAGCTGGTCACCGGCCGCGTCGCGCAGGTACGGGCGCGCGTCGAGCACCTCGACGTCGGCGCGCTTCTTGAGCACGTCGGAGACGACGAAGCGGGTCTCGGCCACGTGCGGGCTGCACGTCGCGTACGCGACGACGCCGCCCGGGGCCACGGCGTCGAGCGCGGACTGCAGCAGAGCGCGCTGGAGGGGTCCGAGCGTCGCGAGGTCGGCGGGTGTCCGCCGCCACCGGGCCTCCGGGCGGCGCCGGAGGGCACCGAGCCCGGTGCACGGCGCGTCGACGAGAACCCGTGCGTACGAACCCGGCTCGTCCTGCCCCACCTCGCGACCGTCGGTGGTCCGCACCTCGATGCGCCGCCCGGACGACTCGGCCCGGGCGGTGAGCGTGGCCAGCCCGGAGCGGACGAGGTCGGCCCGGTGCGGGCTCACCTCGACGGCGACGAGGTCGCACTCCCGCTCCACGGCGAGCCCGCCGAGGACGCCGGCCTTGCCGCCGGGTCCGGCGCACAGGTCGAGCCAGCGGGCCGGCAGGATGTCGGGCACCTCGACGGCCGCGAGCGCGAGGGCGAGGTGCTGCGACCCCTCGTCCTGGACCGCGGCCCGGCCCTCCCGGACCGCCGCGACCGCGCCCGGGTCGCCACCGCGCAGCACGACGCCGATCGGCGAGGTGGCGCTCCGCTCGGCGTCCGCATCCGCGAGCAGCTCCTCGACGCTCGCGAGGCCCGGGCGGGCGACAAGGTGCACCCGCGGCGGCTCGTTGTCGGCGGCGAGCAGCGCCGCGAGCTCGTCGTCGACGGTGTCCGGCGTGGCGCGACCGTGCCCGAGCAGGGCCGCGCGCAGGGCGGTGACGACCCACTCCGGGTGCGAGGACCGGACGGCGAAGGCCGCCGTCCCGCCACCCTCCGGGGCCACCGCGTCGGTCCACTCCTCGAGGGTCCGCTCCCCCACCCGCCGCAGCACCGCGTTGACCAGCCCGGCGGCGCCCTGTCCGACGACGGACCGGGCGAGGCCGACGGTCTGGTCGGCCGCCGCGTGCGCCGGGACGCGCATCCCGAGCAGCTGGTGCACGCCGAGCCGCAGCACGTCGAGGACCTCCGGGTCGACGCGCTCGACCGGACGGTCGGCGGCGACCGCGATGACGGCGTCGTAGAGGCCCTGGTGCCGGACGGTGCCGAACGCCAGCTCGGTGGCGAAGGCCGCGTCCCGCCCCTCGAGCCGGCGACGGCGCAGGATGCGCGGCATCTCGAGGTTGGCGTACGCACCGTCCGCGACCGCACGCAGCAGGGTGTACGCGGCGAACCGGGCCGGCTCGGCCCGGCGGGTGCGCTGCGCCGGTGCGGTCCGGGAGCGCTGGCGCGGTCCGCGCTGCGGCGGGCGGGCGGGACGGTCGGGCACCCGGAGAGGCTACCGGCGTGGCCGCAGGGTCAGGGCGGGGGCGCCGTGGAGCCCCGCACGACGAGCGAGACCGGCAGCAGCACCGACCGGGCCGGGCGGGAGGGGTCGGCGATGGCGTCGAGGAGCAGGCGCGCCGCCTCCGCACCGATCTGCTGGTGCGGGATCGAGATGGTCGTCAGCGGGGGCCGCAGCTTGTCGAGGAAGGGCATGTCGTTGAACCCGACGACACTGACGTCCTCGGGGCAGCGCAGGCCCCGCTCCCGGAAGACGTCGTAGCAGCCGAGGGCGATGAGGTCGTTGCCGGCGACGACGGCGGTGAAGTCGACTCCGTCGTCGAGGAGCCGGCGCAGCCCGGCGGCGCCGGCCTCCTCGCTCCAGTGCTCCGCCGTGGTCTCCAGCCGCGGGTCGGTGTCGAGCCCGAGGTCCCGGACCGCCGAGCGGAACGCGCGGGCGCGGCCGACGCCCGTGGAGGTGTTCGGTGGCCCGGCGACGTGCGCGATGCGCGTGTGCCCGAGATCGGCGAGGTGCCGCACGGCGAGCTCGACCCCCGCGGCGTCGTCGGGGGTGATCGACGGCACGTCGGCGCCGTCGGGACGCCGGTTGACCATCACCATGACGACGCCCTCGTCGTGCAGTCGGTGGAGCAGGGCGTGGTGCACCCGGGCCGTGGCGACGATGAGCCCCTCGACCTGCCGCGCGCGCAGCCGCTCGATCTGCGCCTCCTCGCGGGCCGGGTCGTTGTCGGTGTTGACGATGAGGCCGCTGTACCCGGCCGGTTCGAGGACGTCCTCGATGCCGCGCACGATCGGGGGGAAGAGCGGGTTGGTGAGGTCCGGGATGACGAGCCCCACGCTGCCGGACTTGGCCGTCTTCAGCCCGCGGGCGATGGGGTTCGGGTGGTACCCGAGCTGCTCGGCCACCTTGATGACCCGCCGCGCGGTCTCGGCGTTGACCAGCCCGCGCGTGGACGGGTTGAGCGCCCTCGAGGCCGTGGCCGCGTGGACGCCCGCGGCCTCGGCGACGTCACGGAGCGTCGGTGTCGGCACGACCACGGAGTCTAGGGCCCCGTGGGCCCCGCCGCCCGGGGCCGCCAGCGCCCCCGGACCGCGGCCGCGGCCGCGCCGAGGGGGACGGCCAGGACGGCGGCGGCCGCGAACAGGACGTCGTAGCGTCCCCGGTCGGCGAGCCCGGAGGCGAGGACGGCGGCCAGCGAGGACCCCACGAACAGCGAGCCGGCGAAGAGTGACACGACCGTCGCGCGGGCCTGCGGGAGCACCTCGGTCGCCCAGGTCTGGAGGGTCGAGTGCATGGCGGACCACGCGGCCCCGAGGAGCACGGCCCCGGCCACGGCCGCCGCCACGCCCTGCGAGACTGCGAGGACGGAGCCGGCGAGCACCGCCGCCACCGCGCCCACCCGGAGCAGCCGGGCGGCGTCCCAGCGCTGCGAGAGCCGGCCGACGAGCTGGGAGCAGACGAGGACGGAGAGCCCGTACACCCCCGTCGCGAGTCCGGCGACCGAGGTCGAGGCGCCCGCGCCCTCCGCGGCGGCGGGCAGGAGGGTGACCGTCCCGAGGAGCACCGCGCCCTCGACGAGGGCGCAGAGCAGGACGAACCGCGCCACGCCCGACCGCGCGACGGTCCGCAGCGGGGGCAGGACGCCAGGCGTGGTCCGGCCCGGCGGTTCGGCGAGCGCGCCGAGCCGGGCGGCGACGACGAGGGCGGCCGCTCCGGTGACGACGAAGGTGAGCCGCCAGGTGGCGTGGTCGGCGACGAGGCCGGCACCGACGTAGGCGAGCGAGGTGCCGAGGGCGACGCCCACCATGAGCCGCGCGATGTCACGCTGGCGGACCTCCGGACGCACCGTGTCGCCGAGGTAGATGAGCGCGGCGGGGTAGGCCGCACCGAAGAACCCGCCGGCCAGTCCCCGGGTGAGCAGGAGGACGGCCGTGGTCGTGGAGAACGCCGACGCCACCGAGCAGAGCCCGGCCACCACGAGGGTGAGCCGCATCGTCGCGACCCGTCCCAGCCGGTCCGACACCGTGCCCCAGACCGGCTGCGAGAGGCCGTAGACGAGGAAGTAGGCCCCGGCGGCGCGGACGACGTCCCCGAGGGGCACCCCGAGGTCGAGCGCGATCGCGACGAGCATCGGCGGCATCGCGAAGCGGTCGAAGGTGGCGACGAACGCCGCGGCCTGGAGCAGGCGGATGGGGCGGGGCCCGGCGTCAGCGGGCGTCGACAAGCCCCGAGCCCTCCTCGAGTGCCGCGTCCACGGCGTCACGACCGTCGACCACTACGGGCAGGTACGTGCGCCGCAGGCCGACGAGCGTGGCGAGGGCGGCGCGCTCGACCCGGCCCCCCGCCACGAGCCCCTCGGTCGGGCTGCGCAGGCGCGCCAGGTGCCGTCTGGCCTGGTCGCCGTCGAGCCCGAGGCGGCTGCGGGCGGCATCGGTCACCACGTCGTCGAGGCCGCCGGCGAGGACCTCGTCGGCCACCCCGGTGAGGACGTCGGCGAGACGGCGGGCGGTCTCGAGGTGCTCGTCGCCGACGACCGCGACGACGGTGCCGAGGTAGGGCGCGAGCCGCTCTCCCGCCGCCGCGAGGAGGGTGCACCCGGCGGCCTCGGCGACGAGCTCGTTGCCGGCGTTCAGCATCGTGGCGTCGCAGTCGCCCGCGAGCAGGGCCTCGAGGCGCCGGGGCGTGGACCCGAGGGCGACGAGCTCGTAGTCGGAGGCGGGGACGCCGAGCTGCTCGGCGAGGGCGTAGAGCGCGAGGGCGAACCCCGACTGCGGGACGTCGACACCGACCCGCGCCCCCCGCAGGTCCGCCGCCGTGAGGCCGGCCCGCGCGTAGAGGCCGAGCCCGAGGGCGCGGTCGAGCGCCCCGACGATCCGTGCGTCGAGGAGCGTCCCGAGGGGGTTGCGCGGGTTGAAGCGGTAGGCCAGGACGTTGTCGGGGCTCGTGAGGGCCACCTGCAGCGAGCCGTCGGCCAGCTCGCGGAACTGCCCGGGCGAGGACGTGGCGGGGTGCTCGGTGACGGTGAGCCCGGCGGCCTCCAGCCGACCGAGGCCCCGGGCGACCTCGAGGACCACGGGCGGGCTGAACGTACCGACGTCGACGTGGGTCAGGGCGACCTCCCGGGAGAGCCGCGGCACGGGACCGCGGTGAGTGCATTCGATTGCACTGGGACCGCACCACAGGCGGGTGCGCTTGACACGAGGTAGGCTACTCCAGCAGGCTGCACTCGTTTGCAGTCACGTCTCTCGGCAGACCCGCCGGGGAGGGAGGAGGAGGCATGGACGAGAAGGTGGCCTCCGCCATCGCGCACTGGGCACCGCGCTTCACCGCGAACGGGGTGACCCCGGCCGACTTCGCCCGCGTGACCGCCTCCGTCGAGCACTGGTCGGACTGGTGCGCGGCCTGGGTCGCGGTCGGCGCCGAGCACGAGCAGCTCGGCCGCACCGCCCTCGCCGAGCGGCGCCTGCGCTCCGGCGGCGAGCACCTCGCCCAGGCCGCGGCGTACTACCACTTCGCCAAGTTCGTCTTCGTCGACGACCTCGAGCAGATGCGCGACGCGCACGCCCGGGCGGTCGCCGCCTACACGGAGGCGTTGCCCCACCTCGACCCGCCGGGGCGCCGGGTCGAGATCCCCTTCGAGGAGGGCCGGCTCGTCGCCGTCGTGCGGACGCCCCCGGGCGACGGACCGCACCCCGTCGTCGTCATGGTGCCGGGCCTGGACTCCACCAAGGAGGAGCTGCGCTCCACCGAGCAGACCTTCCTCGACCGGGGCCTCGCGACGTTCGCCGTCGACGGCCCGGGCCAGGGGGAGGCCGAGTACGACCTGCACATCCGGGGCGACTGGGCGCCGGTGGCCGAGGCCTTGCACGCCGCCGTCACGGCCGAGCCCGACCTCGACGAGACGCGGCTCGGCGTCTGGGGGGTCAGCCTCGGCGGGTACTACTCCGTCGCGGTCACGGCGGCGCTCGGTGACCGGGTGACGGCCGCGGTCGCCCTCGCCGGACCGTTCTGCTTCGGCGAGTGCTGGGACGGCCTGCCACCGCTCACCCGGGACACCTTCCGGGTCCGGTCGGGGACGACGAGCGACGACGAGGCCCGCGCGGTCGCGAACACGCTCGACCTCGCGCCGGTGGCCGGCGACGTCACCGCTCCCCTGCTCATCGTCTTCGGCCGGCGTGACCGGCTCATCCCGTTCACCCAGGCCGAGAAGGTGCACGCGGCCGTGCCGGGCAGCGAGCTGCTGATGCTCGAGGACGCCAACCACGGCTGCGCCGACTACTCCCCCTGGCACCGGCCACGCACCGCGGACTGGCTGGCCACCCATCTCGGCGGCGACGTCGGCGACCCCATTCCAGCGAAGGCAGGAGCCCGATGAGCGCCCCCGACCAGCACACCCCCGCGGGCGACGCCGCCCGGCTCTCCGTCGGCTGGATCGGCGCCGGCCGGATGGGCGCCGCGATGGCCGGGCGGCTCGCCGCGGCCGGCGAGGACGTCACCGTGTGGAACCGCACGCGGGCCAAGGCCGAGGCGTTGGAACCGGCCGGGGTCAGGGTCGCCGACGCCATCGCCGACCTGCGCGACCGTGACGTCGTCTTCACGATGGTCTCCGGCCCCGCCGACCTCACCGAGGTGCTGACCGGCGCGGGCGGCCTGCTCGCCGACCCGGAGCACCTGCCCGGCGCCGTCGTCGACTGCTCCACCGTCGACGCCGAGACCTCGGCAGCGATGCGCGAGGCCTGCGCCGCGTGCGGGGTGGACTTCCTCGCCTCCCCGGTGAGCGGCAACGCCAAGGTCGTGGCGGCCGGGCAGCTGACCCTCGTCGTGTCCGGTCCGGAGGCCACCTACCGGCGGGTGGCCCACCTCCTCGACCACCTCGGGCAGGGCGCCACGTACGTCGGTGACGGCGACCTCGCCCGGCTCGCGAAGATCTGCCACAACGTCATGCTCGGCGTGGTGACCCAGTGCCTCGCCGAGATCACCGTGCTGGCCGAGAAGGGCGGGATGTCGCGCGCCGCCTTCCTCGACTTCCTCAACCGGTCGGTCATGGGCTCGACGTTCACCCGCTACAAGACCCCGGCCTTCGTCCACCTCGACTACACCCCGACGTTCACGCCGCTGCTGCTGCGCAAGGACTTCGACCTCGGGTTCGCCGCGGCGCACGACCTCGACGTGCCGATGCCCGTCGCGGCGGCCGCGGCGGCCGCCGTCCAGGCGACGGTGAGCAGCGGCCGGGTGACCGAGGACTTCGCGATCCTCCTCGACGCGCAGGCGCACAGCTCGGGCGTCACCCTCGAGCCGGAGGACACCGAGGTCGACGACGGCCTCTCCGGAGGGGGCCGGTCGTGACCCGCCCACTCGGGGCGCCCGGCCACATGGGTGTCGACTACGAGGAGCGGGTCGACTTCGCGCGGCTGCGCGACTACCGGCTCGGGCGGGCCCGCGCCGCCCTCGCGGGCAGCGAGTGCGGCGCGTTCCTCCTCTTCGACTTCTACAACATCCGCTACACGACGCACACGTGGATCGGTGGCGCCCTCGGCGACAAGATGATCCGCTACGCCCTCCTCGCGGGAGACCGCGACCCGGTGCTCTGGGACTTCGGCTCGGCGGTCAAGCACCACAAGGCGTACTCGCCGTGGGTGCCGGAGGAGAACTACCGCGCCGGGTTCCTCGGCTTCCGTGGCGCCGTGGCCCCCAGCGTGGGGCTGATGCGCGACGCGGTGGCCGAGATCAAGTCGCTGCTCGTCGAGGCGGGCGTGGCCGACCAGCCGGTCGGCGTCGACATCGTCGAGCCGCCCTTCCTCTTCGAGATGGAGCGCCAGGGCCTGCGGGTCGTCGACGCCCAGCAGCTGATGCTCGACGCCCGGGTCATCAAGTCGCCGGACGAGATCACGCTGCTCACCCAGGCCGCGGCCATGGTCGACGGCGTCTACCAGGGCATCGTCGACCGGCTCAAGCCCGGGATCCGTGAGAACGAGGTCGTCGCGTACGCGAACAAGCGTCTCTACGAGATGGGTTCGGACCAGGTCGAGGCGGTCAACGCCATCTCGGGCGAGCGCTGCAACCCGCACCCGCACAACTTCACCGACCGTCTCGTGCGCCCCGGCGACCAGGCCTTCTTCGACATCATCCACTCCTACAACGGCTACCGGACCTGCTACTACCGCACCTTCTCGGTCGGCAGCTCCACCCCCGCGCAGCGCGACGCGTACCGGCAGGCCCGCGAGTGGATGGACCGCGGCATCGCCGGCATCCGGGCGGGGGTCGGCACCGACGAGGTCGCCGCCCTCCTCCCCCGCGCCGAGGACTTCGGCTTCGGCAGCGAGATGGAGGCCTTCGGGCTGCAGTTCGCGCACGGTCTCGGCCTGGGCCTGCACGAGCGGCCGATCATCTCCCGGCTCAACTCGATGAAGGAGCCGATGGAGCTGGAGGTGGGGATGGTCTTCGCCCTCGAGACGTACTGCCCTGCCTCCGACGGCTACTCCGCGGCCCGGATCGAGGAGGAGATCGTCATCACCGAGCACGGCCCCGAGGTGATCACGCTCTTCCCCGCGCAGGAGCTGTTCGTCGCGAACCCGTACTGAGAGAGGACCCGTCATGGGTGACTTCACCCTCGAGCAGGTCGCCGGCCTGCCCCTGGACCTGTTCGTCGACGGCCGCAGCGTCGCGGCGAGCGACGGAGGACGCTTCGACGTCCTCGACCCCGCGACCGGCGAGGTCGTGGCGACGGTGGCGGACGGCACGGTCGAGGACGCCGCGGCCGCGGTGGACGCGGCCCACGCGGCCGGCCCCGGCTGGGCCGCCACGCCGCCCCGGGAACGTGCCGAGGTGCTGCGCCGCGCCTTCGAGGGCATGACCGCGCGCGCCGACGAGCTCGCCCACCTCATCGCGCTCGAGAACGGCAAGGCGCTGCCCGACGCGCGCGGGGAGGTCGCCTACGCGGCCGAGTTCTTCCGCTGGTACGCCGAGGAGGCCGTGCGGGCCTCGGGCGAGCTGACCACCGCACCGTCCGGTGCCAACCGCATCCTCGTGCTGCGCCAGCCGGTCGGCGTCGCCGTGCTCGTCACGCCGTGGAACTTCCCCGCCGCGATGGCCACCCGCAAGATCGGGCCCGCCCTCGCGGCGGGCTGCACCGTCGTCCTCAAGCCGGCGTCCGACACGCCCCTGACGGCCCTGCTCATGGCGCGCATCCTCGACGACGCCGGGGTCCCGGCCGGGGTGGTCAACGTCCTGCCGTCGCGCCGCTCGGGTGCGGTGGTCTCGGCGATGCTCCACGACCCGCGGGTGCGCAAGCTGTCCTTCACCGGGTCCACCGAGGTCGGGCGCGTGCTCCTCAAGGAGGCCGCCGACCAGGTCGTCAACTGCTCGATGGAGCTCGGCGGCAACGCGCCCTTCCTCGTCTTCGACGACGCCGACCTCGACGCCGCGCTCGACGGCGCGATGCTCGCGAAGATGCGCAACGGGGGCGAGGCCTGCACGGCGGCCAACCGCTTCTTCGTCCAGGCCGGGGTCGCGGAGGAGTTCTCGCGCCGGCTGGCCGAGCGGATGGGCGCGCTCCGCCTCGGGCCCGGCACCGCCGACGAGACCCAGGTCGGGCCGCTCGTCAACGAGGACGCCGCCGCGAAGGTCGACGAGCTCGTGCGCGGAGCGGTCGACGCCGGGGGCCGGGTCGTCGTCGGCGGCACGCGCCCGGACCGCCCCGGGTTCTACTACGAGCCGACCGTCCTCACCGACGTGCCGCGGGAGGCGGCGATCCTGCGCGAGGAGATCTTCGGCCCGGTGGCCCCCGTCGTGACCTTCACCGACGAGGACGAGGCGGTCGAGCTCGCCAACGACACCGAGTACGGGCTCGTCTCGTACGTCTACACCGGGGACCTCGCGCGCGGACTGCGGCTCGCGGAGCGGCTCGACTCGGGGATGGTCGGGCTCAACCGCGGCCTCGTCTCCGACCCGGCGGCGCCCTTCGGCGGCACGAAGCAGAGCGGCATCGGCCGCGAGGGTGGTCATGAAGGGATGCTCGACTACCTCGAGAGCAAGTACGTGGCCGTCACCTGGTGACGGCCGGGCGCCGCCGGCGGCCGGCGGCGCCCGGCCGTCAGCCGCGGTGGGCGTCGAGGAACGCGACGATCGCCGCGAGCGCCTCGCGCTGCACGTCGTCGACGTGGGTGACGCCCTCGTCGTCCGTCTCGGGGTAGACGAACCCGTGGACGTCGTGCGACCACGAGCGCCACTGCACGTCGTCGTGGTGCTCGGCAAGCAGCTCGTAGGTGAGCCGGAAGATGCCCTGCAGCTCGTCCTGCTCGCGGCCGACCACCAGGACCGGGAGGTCGACGGCGGCCAGCCGGCGCGCGACCTCCTCCGGGTCGGCGATCCGTTCGCGCACCTGCGCCGTGCCGCGCAGCTCGAGGTGCTCGATGTCGCGCAGGCCGTCGACGGTCTCGACCGTGGGTGCGTCCTCGAGGCGGAGGGTGAGCACCTCGTGGGCGGCCGGCTCGACGGCGACGCCCGCACGCAGCAGGCCGGGGTACTGCGAGCACAGCTTGAGGAGCATCTCTCCGGCGTGGCTCACCCCGAGGTGGAAGAGGTTGCCGGGGTCGACCGCCGGGTGGGCGGCGACGTCGCGCAGCACCGCGACCTCGTCCTCGTACTCCAGCGGCGCCCGGTTGAGCAGGCCCATCCCCTGCCGGACCTCGGAGCGCAGCGGGCCGCCGCGCTGGTACCCGAGCTCGACCTCGGTACGGTACCGGGTCCACGCGCAGGCGTAGCCGGCGTCGAGGAGGACGTCGGTGACGTGCCGGAAACGGTGCACCCGGTCGCGCAGCCACGCCATCCCGCCGCCGCCGTTGCCGTACGCGACGAGGACGAAGGGATGTGGTCCGGGGCCGTCGGGCAGGCGCAGCGCGTACGGGGTGTAGAGGCCGTCGAGGGTCTCGGCGAGGTGGTAGCGCGCCGGACGGTCGGAGCCCGCGACCGGCTCGACGAGGACGGGGTCGCCGGGCGAGACCCAGCCGACGGCGGTGGTCATCCGAGCGCTCCCGGTGCGATGCCCGCCGTGGACTCGACGCCCTCGACGGCGTACTGCCGGTGCCCGATCTCGAGCAGGCGGATCCAGGACTGCTGGCCGAAGGTCAGCGCGACGAAGCACCCGAGCTCGACGAGCTCCTCCTCCGAGAAGTGCCGCCCGAGCCGCTCCCAGAGCCCGTCGCGGTCCTGCTCGTCCCAGGCGATGGCCTGCGCGTAGGCGAGGGCCGCCTTCTGCCGATCGTCGTAGCGGTCGCTGCTCTCGAAGTTGAGCAGCTCGTCGTCGTGGTACTCCGGCAGGGCGGCGGTCGTCGAGCGCTGGTTGCCGCAGAACTGGCAGTTGGTCGTCCGGGTGATGTACAGCCGGCACAGCTCCTTGATCGCGTGGTCGCACACCCCCTGCCGGAAGGTGGCGTCCCAGTACGCGGTGAAGGTCTTGAACACGGCGGGCACGTGCGCGCGCACGGCGGAGCTCTCGGGCCGTGGGGTGCCCTCCCGGGCGCTGCGTTCCATCTCGTGGCGCATCTCGTCGTCCATCGCGTCGAGGGACACGTAGCTGATGCGGGGCTGGGTCACGGGGTCTCCTCCGACTCGATGCTGCGGACGACGGCGTCCGCGGTGATGGGCAGGTCGCGCACGCGCACGCCGAGGGCGGCGTGGACGGCGTTGGCGATGGCGGCGGCCGTCGGGCCCTGGGCGCACTCCCCGGCCCCCAGCGGCGGCGCCCCGCTGTCGACGAGGTGGGTCTCGACGCGGGGCACGTCCGGGAACCGGAGCACCGGGTAGCCCTCCCAGTCGGCGCTCGTGACCCGGCGGCGGTCGAAGCGCACCCGCTCGAGCGTCGCCCAGCTCGTCGCCTGGACGGCGCCGCCGGCGAGCTGGTTGCGCGCACCGTCGGGGTTGACCACGGTCCCGAGGTCGGCGACGACGGTGAGCCGGCGGACCCGCACGGCCGTCTCGGCCTCGACCTCGGCGACGACCGCGCACCAGGCCCCGGTGCCCTTGTAGCGGGCGTACCCGATGCCGCGTCCCACCGCGTCCGGGAGCGGCCCACCCCAGCCGGAGCGCTCCGCGGCCTGCCGCACGACCTCGGCGGCGCGGGGGTCCTCGAGGTGCGCGAGGCGGAACGCGACGGGGTCGACGCCGGCGTCCACCGCGAGCTCGTCGAGGAAGGACTCGATGGCGAACACGTTGAGGAAGGCCCCGAGCGAGCGCATGGCCGAGGTCCGCAGCGGCGCCTCGGTGACCCGGTGCCCGGTGACCCGCAGAGGTCCGAGGGCGTAGCCCGGCACCGCGTTGCGCAGGCTGCCGTGGCCACCGGCCGGGGGTGGGTCGACGGCCGGAGGCAGGGCACGTCCGCCCTCGAGGTGCGCGGTGGCGAGCAGCCCGGGCTGTCCCGCGTAGCCGGGCCGGGCCGTGTGCCCTTGGCTCCACACCTCGTGGCTCCAGCCGGTCACGTGGTCGCCGGCGAGCCGGCCCGAGACCGTGACGCGCATCGCGGGCGAGAAGGGCGCCCACGTCAGCTCGTCGGCGCGGGACCAGCGCACGAGCACCGGCCGGCCGGGGAACGCCCGGGCCAGCAGCACGGCGTCGAACGCGGCGTCGTCGGCGCCGTTGTGGCCGTAGCACCCGGCGTTCTCGACGTGCTCGACGCTCACCGCGCCGGGGGCGAGGCCGAGCGCCTCGGCGATCGCGTCGCGCAGCCGGTGGATGCCCTGGCTGTGGCTCCACACGTGCACCGTGCCGTCCTCGGCCCACTGCGCCATCCCGCAGCTCGGCGCGATCGAGGCGTGCACGAGGTAGGGCTTGGTGTACGTCGCGGAGTGCGTGGGCTCGGGCGGGTCGTCGTCGACCACCGTCGTCGTCTCGGCCGGGGCCGTGGTCAGCCAGGTCGCCAGGTCGTCCTCGTCGGGCAGGGTGTCGGCCTCCTCCCACCCGGTCGCGGCGGCCAGGGCGGTGAGGGCCCGGTCCACGTCGTCCTCGCGCGCGCCGGCGAGACCGAGGAAGGAGCCGTCGCGCACCAGCTCGGCGCCCGGTGCCGACCAGCCGTCGGGCAGCCCGACGAGCCGGGCAGCGGGGGACGGCGGGCGCAGCACCCGCCCGTGGAGCAGGCCCTCGGGGCGCAGGTCGGTGAGGAAGCGGGGCCGGCCGAGGACCTTGTCCGGGAGGTCGACCCGGGGCGCGTCGGTGCCCACGGCGACCCTCGGGCCCGGCGCGGCCACCACCGGCAGCCCACGCAGGTCGGTGCGCGGGTCGACCCCGGCGATCCGGTCGACGTAGGCGTCGAGGTCGCCGTCCGCCGGCCCCGGGGCCTCTGCGAGCTGGCGCACCGCCGCGCCGACGTGGCGCAGCGCGGGTGCCGACTGGGTGACCGAGAGGCTGCCCGAGGTGATCCCCTGGTCGGGTCCGGCGTCGGTGCGCGCCGGCAGCACCCGGACCCGCGCCAGCGGCAGGCCGAGCGCGTCCGCGGCCACCTGGTGCAGCGCGGTGAGCACCCCCTGCCCGAGCTCGACCTTGCCCACCCGCACCGTCACGAGGTCGCCCTCGACCGCCACCCAGGTGCCGAGCTGCGGGTTGTCGCGGACGGGCGCGGGCACCTCCGGGGCACCCGTCGGTGAGGTCGCGCTCACGACTGCGTCCCGGGCCGGGCCGCGAGGACGGCGTCGACGATGCGCTGGTGCGTGCCGCAGCGGCAGAGGTGTCGCTCGAGCGCCCGGGCGACGGTGTCGGCGTCGGCGTCCGGGGACGACTCGAGGAGCGCCGTGGCGGCGACGACGACCCCCGAGATGCAGAACCCGCACTGGGCCGCCTGGTGGGCGACGAGCGCGCGCTGCACCGCGGTCGGGCCGTCGGCCGAGAGACCCTCGACGGTCGTCACCGAGGCACCGGCCACCTGCGAGAGCGGCACGTCGCAGGACGGGACGGGGTGGCCGTCGACGAGGACGAGGCACGCTCCGCACAGCCCCTGCCCGCACCCGAAGCGGCTGCCGACCAGCCCCAGCGCGTCGCGCAGGACGGTGAGCAGCGGGGTGTCCCCGGGACGGTCGATGCTCACCGGGGCACCGTTGACGGTCAGGGCGGTCGGTTCGCTCATCCCTCCTCCCCGAAGACCGCCGGGTGGTGGCCGAGCTCGATGCGGGTGCGCCGGATGTGCCCCCGCAGGAAGCGCTCGGCGTCGGCGCCGTCGCGGCGGACCACCGCGTCGAGGATGAGCCGGTGCTCGGAGTTGACGACCCACATGCGGTCGCGGCCCCCGAGGGTGACGAACGCCCGGCGGTAGTGCTGGGTCGAGTTCCACAGCCGGGTGACCATCGCGTTGAGCGGGTCGATGTGGCAGCCCGAGTAGGTGCCGAGGTGGAACTCGCGGTCGAGCTCGAGGAAGCGGTCGAGGTCGTCGTTGTCCTCGATCCGTCGCTGGACGTCGGCGAGGCGGGCGTGCGCGTCGTCGTCGAGGAGGGGGAGGCTCTCGAGGAGGGCGAGCGGCTCGAGCCGCTCGCGCATCTTGTAGACGACCTCGACCTCGTGCCGCGAGAGCCGGGGCACCCGCGCCCCCTTGTGCGGCTCGTGCTCGGTGAGGCCCTCGGCCTCGAGCATCCGCAGCGCCTCGCGCACCGGGAGCCGGCTCGCGCCGAGCCGCTCGGCGACCTCCTCCTGCCGGATCCGTTCCCCCGGCGCCAGGTGGCCGCGCAGGATCTGCTCGCGCAGGTACGCCGCGACCCGCACCGAGGCGGCCCCGCCGGTGCCCGCGAAGGTCGCGAGGTCGTCGTCGGTGCTCACGTCGTGCCCCGCTCGCGGTCCCACGCCTTGCCGCGCGGGTACGAGACCAGCTCCAGCTGCATGCCCCACGGGCTGAGGAAGTAGATCCACCGGTTGCCCTCGGCCGGCCCGCGGCTGGCCGTCGGGCCGTCGAGGACACGCACGCCGTGCTCGACGAGGTGGGCGACCGCGGCGTCGAGGTCGTCGACGTACAGGGCGAGGTGGTGTCCGCCGACGTCGCTGTTGCGCGGCATCCCGGCCCCGGCGCCGTCCGGCGACTCGTAGTGGAACACCTCGAGGACCGCCTGGTCCCCGAGCCGGTACCAGCGGTTCTCGACCATGACCGCCCGCGGATGGACGGCGAGGTGCGTGGTCATCCAGTCGGTGTCGTCGTGGCGGAACGGCCCGAGGGAGTACAGGTACTCGCAGCCGAGGACCTCGACGAGGAAGCGGTGCGCCTGCTCGAGGTCGGGCACCGTGAAGCCCACGTGGTCGAGGCGTCGCAGGCCGGGTAGCGCCATCGCTCAGGCTCCTCTCGTGGATCCACGATCAGCAAATCACGCCGTAGATCCGCCTGTCCAGCGCCTCGGGGGTAGATTTCGGATCCAATCGGTGACACAGTGCCTGACGGACGACAGGAGTTCACCATGCCCGAGCACCGCCCGCTGCAGGCCGCCGCCCCCTGGGTCGAGGTCGTGGTCGACGACGAGGACTGGGACGCGGCCGACCCCGCACTGCTCCGTACCGTCTACGCCCAGCTGGTGTGGATCCGCGCGTTCGAGCAGTACGTGCTCGACCTCGCCGGAGCCGGGCTGGTCCACGGGCCGGCGCACTCGAGCATCGGGCAGGAGGGCGGGGCCGTCGGCTCCGTGCTCGCCCTGACGAGTGCGGACTCGGTGAACGGCTCGCACCGCGGCCACCACCAGTTCCTCGCGAAGGCCCTCCACCACGTCGCGCCGGGCGGCCTCGACCCGCTCGCGCCCCTCGACGCCGCCGCCCGCGACGTCCTGCTGCGCACGCTCGCCGAGATCGCCGGCCTCGACCGGGGCTGGTCGCACGGCCGCGGCGGGTCGATGCACCTGCAGTGGAAGGAGGCCGGCGCGATGGGCACCAACGCCATCGTCGGCGGGGGCGTGCCGCAGGCCGCCGGCTTCGCGTGGGCCCACCGGCGGGCCGGCACCGACGCGGTGTCGGTCACCTACTTCGGCGACGGCGCGGTGAACATCGGCTCGACCCTGGAGACGATGAACCTCGCCGCCGCGTGGGACCTGCCCGTCGTCTTCTTCATCGAGAACAACCGCTACGCGGTGTCCACGAGCGTCGAGGAGGCCACCGGCGAGCCCCGCCTGTCCGCTCGCGGTCCCGGCTTCGGCATCGCGTCGTGGAAGGTCGACGGCATGGACCCGATCGCGGTCCACCGGGCCACCAGCGAGGCGGTGGCCCACGCCCGCGCCGGCCGGGGTCCGGCCGTGGTCGAGGCCGACACCTACCGGTTCTTCCACCAGAACGGCGGGTTCGCGGGAAGCGCCTTCGGCTACCGCGACAAGGCGGAGGAGCAGTCCTGGCGGGCTCGCGACCCGCTGACGACGACCGCCGGCCACCTCGTGCGACGGGGGCTGATGACCACCGCGGAGACCGAGCAGGCCCTCGAGCAGGCCCGCGCGGCGATGGAGGAGATCGGCGCCGAGCTCGTCGAGCCCGACCCCGAGGGCCGTCCGGGACAGCGCCGGATCAAGCCGCAGGAGTGGCCCGACCCGGCGTGGGTGGACGTCGGCGTCCGCGGCGACCTCTCCGAGCTCGACGACGCGCCACTGCTCACCGACGAGTCGGGACTGGCCGTCGAGGACGGCACCTTCATCGACGCCGTCGCCGGGGTGATGGCGCGCCGGATGGAGACCGACCCGGGCATCGTCGTCATGGGCGAGGACGTGCACCGGCTCAAGGGCGGCACCAACGGGGCCACGAAGGGACTCGCCGACCGCTTTCCGGGCCGGGTCCTGGGCACCCCGATCAGCGAGAACGCGTTCACCGGGCTGGCCGGCGGCATCGCCCTCGACGGACGCTTCACCCCGGTCGTCGAGTTCATGTACGCCGACTTCATGTGGGTGGCCGCCGACCAGCTGTTCAACCAGGTGGCCAAGGCCCGCCACATGTACGGCGGCACCGGTGACGTCCCCCTCGTGCTGCGCAGCAAGGTCGCCATGGGCACGGGCTACGGGTCGCAGCACTCGATGGACCCGGCCGGGGTGTTCGCCACCTCAGCCGGCTGGCGGATCGTCGCGCCGACCACTCCAGCCGACTACGTCGGCCTGATGAACACCGCCCTGCGGCTGCGCGACCCCGTGGTCGTCCTCGAGCACGTCGACCTCTACACCTCGACCGGCCCCGTGCCCGTCGACGACTGGGACAACTGCCTGCCCGTGGGGCGGGCGGCCGTGCGGCGCACCGGTTCCGAGCTCACGGTCCTCACCTACCTCGGGATGACGCCGTTCGTCCTCGAGGCCGTCGAGGAACACGGCGGGGTGGACGCCGAGGTGATCGACCTGCGCTGGCTGGACCGGGCGAGCATCGACTGGGAGACCATCGAGGCCAGCCTCACCAAGACCAACCAGCTGCTCATCGCCGAGCAGGGCGCCGTCGGCACCTCCTACGGCGGGTGGCTCGCCGACGAGGTGCACCGCCGGTTCTTCGACCTCCTCGACGCGCCGGTCTGGCGGGTCACCGGCACCGAGTCGTCACCCTCGATCAGCAAGGTCCTCGAACGCGCAGCCATCGCGCAGGCCGACGAGGTCGTGGCCGTCCTCGACGAGATCGCGAGGTACTGACGTGGCACGTGTGCTCCGCATGCCCGGCGTCGCGGCGGGCACCGACTCCGCGGTCCTCGGTCAGTGGCTCGTCGCCGAGTCCGACGACTTCTCGGCCGCCGAGCCGATCGCGACGGTCGAGACCGACAAGGCCGCCGTCGAGGTCGAGGCCGACGCCGCGGGCCGGCTCCTGACCACCCTCGTCGCGCCCGGCACCGAGGTCCCCGTGGGCGACCCGATCGCCGTGCTCGGCGACCCCGGTGAGGAGGTCGACGACCTGCCCGCCCTGCTCGCCTCGCTCGGGGTCGACGGCGGTCCGGCTCCCGCGGTGGCCGACGGGCCCGACCGGCCGACCGACCCGGGGTCCGCCACCCCGCTCGTCGAGGAGCCCGAGCCCGAGGTGCCGCAATCACCGCCTCCGGCACCGGAGCGCAGCCGGCGGATCTTCTCCAGCCCGCTCGCACGCCGGCTCGCCGCCGAGGCCGGCCTGGCCCTCGAGGACATCCCCGGCAGCGGCCCACGGGGCCGGGTGCTCCGGCGCGACGTCGACGCCGCGGTCGCTGCCAGGGCCGCGTCCCCCGAGCCGGACCCCGCCACCTCGCCGTCGGTCGCTGCGTCCGCGGAGTACGAGGAGGTGCCGCACACCCGGGTCCGGCTCGTCACCGCACGCCGGCTCACCGAGAGCGTGCGCGAGGCACCGCACTTCTCCCTGCGGGCGAGCGTGCGCGCCGACCGCCTCCTCGCCCTGCGCGCCGAGCTGGCCGACGACGCCGCGACCCGGGTGTCGCTCACCGACCTCGTGGTCCGCGCCGTGGCGCTGGCCCACGCCCGGGTCCCGGACATGAACGTCACCTGGACCGACACCGCGGTCCGCCGCTACGCCCGGGCCGACATCGGGATCGCCGTCGACACCGAGCACGGGCTGCTCGTGCCGGTGCTCCGCGACGCCGGGGCCCTCGGCGTGGCCGGTCTCGCGGCCCGCGTGCGCGACCTCGCCGAGCGGGCCCGCGGCCGACGGCTGCGGCCCGAGGAGCTCGAGGGCGGCTCGATCACGGTCACGAACCTCGGGATGTTCGGCGTCGAGCAGTTCTCGGCGGTCATCAACCCGCCCCACGCCGCCATCCTCGCCGTCGGTGCGGTCCGTGAGGAGCCGGTCGTCGTCGACGGCGCCCTCGCCGTCGGCCGGGTCCTGCGGCTCACCCTCACGGTCGACCACCGGCCCGTCGACGGCGCCCTCGCGGCGCGCTGGCTCGCCGTGCTCGTCGAGCTGCTCGAGCACCCGGTGCGGCTGCTCGTCTGACGACGTCAGCCCGGGCCCATCACCGTCGCCGGGTCCAGTCCCAGGCCCCTGAGCACGGCGCGGGCGGCGTTGCGCCCCGGTCGCCCCGACACCGAGCCGCCCGGATGGGTCGTGGCGCCGGTGAGGTACAGGCCGGGCAGGCCCGTGTCGTAGCGGGGCCAGCCTGCGACGACCCGTCCGTCGAGCTCGAACTCGCCGCCGTGGCAGGAGCCCCCGAGGTTCTGGGGGTTGTGGGCGGCGACGTCGAGCGGCGACTCGGTGCGCAGCGCGAGGACGTCGTCGGGGTCGAGTCCGGCGCAGCGAGCGGCGACGAGCTCGACGAGCCGCCTCCCGTAGGCGTCCTTGACCGTGGCCCACTCCCGGCCGTCGGCGAGCACCGACGGGGCGACGGTGAGGATCTTGAAGGTCGCTCCCCCGGGCGCCCGGCCGGGGTCGACGACGGTCTGGTTCACCACGAGCAGCCACGGGTCGTCGGCCTCGAGCTCGCCTGCCGCGTGCGCGCGCATGTGCCGGGCCATGCCTGTGGTGGTGCCGAAACCGGCTGCCGCCGAAGGCGTCCCGGCACTGCCGAAGGCGAGGTCGGAGCGCAGGGCGGCATGGACGGCGAGGACCGACAGCCCGGGACGCCAGGCGTCGCGGGCCCTCACGAGGTCGGCCGGCGGCTCCACGCCCTCGAGCCGGCCGGCGAGGGTGGCGAGGTGGCCGCCGTCCACCACCGCCCGCCCGACCTCGACGACCCGCCCGTCGGCGGTGACGACCGCGCGCACCCCGTCGGCGTCGCAGCGCACGGAGGCCACCGCGGCGTCGCAGACCACCCGGCCGCCGTGGGCGGTGACCACCCGTACGAGCGCGTCCGGGAGCGCCTGGCTGCCGCCCACCGGTGTCGTCCAGCCGAACTCGAGCCGTCCCACGGCCAGGGACGACGGCAGGAAACCGGTCCCGGGCCGCCGGGGGTCCTGGATGGTCGCCATGGCCAGCCACAGGACGAACGAGCGCACGACCGGGTGCTCGTAGGTCTCGTGCACGACGTCCCACGCCGACCGCTCGCGCAGCTGGAGGTAGGCCCCGGTCACGGCGTCGCGCGGCTGGGGCAGGTCCGAGCTCCAGCGACCGTGCGCCGCGGCCAGCCCGCCGCGCCAGGTGTCGACCATGGTGCGGAACGCCCGGGCGTCGCCCTCGGAGAACCGGGCCAGCTCGTCGCACGTCGCGTCGAGGTCCGGGCGCATGGTGAGGACGTCGCCGTCGGGCAGCGGCATGACGACCGCGGGGTCGGTGCGCAGGTAGCGCAGCCCCTGCTCCGCGACGAGGCCCAGCTCGTCGTCACGAACGAGTGGGTTGTTCTGGATGAGGACGTGCGCGCTGCTGCACGAGTCGTGGGCGAACCCCGGCAGGGTCAGCTCCTCGGTCCGCGTGTTGCCGCCGACGGTGGGTCCGGCCTCGAGCACGAGCACCTCGAGCCCGGCCCGGGCCAGGTAGGCCGCGGCGACGAGGGAGTTGTGCCCGGCACCGACGACGACGACCTCGGCGCGAGTGGGCAGGTCCGTGGGGTTCATGGCGCCTCCTCGTCGCAGGCTGGCAGAACACCACAACCGTTTGCAAGAGGAAGGAGGCATGATGCCCCCTCCCCGCACCGCAAAATCACGATCTTGCCGTGATGCTTGACACGGCTGCCCCGCGTCACGAGACTGACCGTGCCGCAATCGATTGCGGCCTAGTTCGAGGAGGAACGATGTCCCACGTGAGCGCGCGGAGCCGTTGGAAGGCTGTGGCCCTTGTCGGAGCAGTGTCGATCGGACTCGCGGCGTGCGGCGGTTCCGGCGGGGGCGGGAGCTCGGACGGCGGCTCGAGCGGTGGTTCGGGCGGACCGGCCCTGAGCATCGGGGCCTCGCTCCCCCTCACCGGCGACTTCTCGGAGCCCGGGTCCGCGGCGAAGCAGGGCTACGAGGTGTGGCAGGCGATCGTCAACGCGAAGGGCGGGCTGCTCGGGCGGCAGGTCAAGCTCGTCATCAAGGACGACGCCTCGAACCAGAACACGATCGTCTCCGACTACAACGCGCTCATCGCGCAGGACAAGGTCGACCTCGTGCTCGGCACCTTCTCCTCGCTGCTCAACCTCCCGGCCTCGGCGGTCGCCGAGAAGAACCGGATGCTCTACGTCGAGCCCGCGGGTGGGTCCCCGAAGATGTTCAACCGCGGCTACAAGTACCTCTTCTTCGCCCAGCAGGCGACCGCGGACAAGCAGGGCCTCACGTTCGCCAAGTGGGTCACCGAGCTGCCCGAGGCACAGCGGCCCAAGACGGCCGCCTACCCCACCCTGGACGACCCCTTCGCGGCCCCGAACGTCGAGGGCATCCGCAAGGTCCTCGAGGCCGCCGGCATCTCGACCGTGTACCAGACCACGTACGCGATCGACACCAAGAACTTCGACTCGATCGTCGCGGCGATGAAGGCCAAGAGCCCCAACGTCGTCGTCCACGGCGCGACGTTCGAGGACGGCGTCGGGCTGACCCGCGCGATGCTCAAGTCCGGATGGACACCGGGCATGTTCTACGAGACGAGCGCCCCCTCGTTCGCCGACCAGTACGTCAAGGCCGTCGGTGAGCCGAACACCGAGGGCGTGATGTACGCCGTCAGCTACTCCCCCGAGGCGGACACGCCGGGCAACGCCGACTTCGTGGCCAAGTACAAGGAGATGTTCGGCTCCGACGTCCCGCCGGAGGACGCGGCCGACGCGTTCGCCGCGGCCGAGGTGATGGCGGCGGCCGTCGAGGCCGTCGGCAGCATCGAGGACCAGTCCAAGCTCGCCGACTGGCTGCGCGCGAACAAGGTCGACACCATTCTCGGCCCTCTCTCGTGGGACGAGACCGGTGCGCCGACGGGTGAGTTCCTCATCGGTCAGTGGCAGAAGGGCAAGGCCGAGGTCGTGCTGCCGGCCGGCGCCGCGACGGCAGAGCCCGCGGTCGGCTGGCACCCCGGCTCGTGAGCGAGCTCGTCCAGACCCTCGCCCTCAGCCTCCTCGTCGGCGGGATCTACGCCCTCGTCGCGAGCGGCCTCACGCTGATCTTCGGGGTGATGCGGGTGATCAACATCGCCCACGGCGCCTTCCTGATCCTCGGCTCCTTCCTCACCTACACCCTCTGGGACGCCCTCGGGCTGGACCCCCTGCTCGGGGTCCTCGTGACCACCCCGGTCGTGTTCGCCCTGGGCTGGGCGGTCTACCGGCTCTTCGTGCGGCCCATCCGGGACGCCCCGATGTCCTCGACCGTCCTGCTGACCTTCGGCCTGGCCCTGGTCACGGAGGGCGTCATGGGGTCGGTGTGGGGCAACGACTCCACGGCGATCCGCCCGTCGTACGTCAACTCCTCCTTCCACCTCGGGTCGGTGTTCCTCCCGGAGGCCCAGGTGTACGGCGGCGTCGTGGCGGCGGTGGTGCTCGTCGGGTTCTGGGTGCTCCTCACGAGGACCTGGCTGGGTCGGGCGATCCGCGCGGCCGCGACGAACCCGGCCTCGGCCGAGCTGGTCGGCATCAAGGTGACGTCGGTGGCGGCCCTGGTCTTCGGGCTGGGGCTCGCCGCCGCCGGCGCCGGGGGCTCGATCATCGGGGTCCTCTACCCCTTCGTGCCGGGGTCGCACTACCTCTGGATCTCCCGGCTGCTCGCCATCGTCGTGCTCGGCGGGCTCGGGAGCCTGGAGGGCGCCGTGCTCGCGGCGCTCGTCTTCGGGGTGGCCGAGACGGTCACCGCGGTGTACGTGTCACCCGCGTGGGCCACCGCGGTGCCCTACGTCATCGTCTTCGCCGTGCTGCTGGTCCGCCCCCAGGGGCTGCTCGGCACGCGCCTGCGTGACGACGCGGTGGCGGCGTGAGCGCGGCGGAGGGCGGGGTGGCCCGCGTCCGTGACGCCGCCGGGATCCTCTGGGTCGGCCGCGGCATCGCCGTGGTCGCCGGGCTCCTCCTGGTCGCCTTCCCGTTGCTGAGCGACGACCAGTACTACCAGAACATGGTCATCCTCTCGCTGGTCTTCGCGGTCGCCGCCACCGGCCTGAGCATCATCACCGGGCTGACCGGCTACGTCTCCCTCGGCCAGGGCGCCTTCGTCGGGCTGGGCGGCTACACCGTCGGCGTGCTCGCGACCCACCACCCCGACACCAGCGTCTGGGTGTGGGTTCCCGTGGCCGGCCTCGTCGCGGCCGCGGTGGCCCTCGCCCTGGGTCTGGTCTCGCTCCGCACGCGGGGGCCGGCCTTCGTCATCATCACGGTCGCCTTCCTCTTCCTCGTCCAGGTCGTCGCCATCAACTGGCGCTCGGTGAGCGGCGGCACCGAGGGCCTGAGCCTGCCGTTGCCCACGTGGAGCGCCGACATCGCGAACTGGCCGTTCTACTACTCACTCGTCGGGCTCCTCGCGCTCCAGCTCCTGCTCAGCTGGTGGATCCGCCGGACCAAGCTGGGGACCGGGCTCGTGGCCATCCGCGAGGACGAGACCAAGGCGGCGACCATCGGCGTCAACCTCCCCGTGGAGAAGATGATCGCCTTCGTCGCGAGCACCGTGCTCGTCGGGATGGCCGGCGGGGTCTACGGCTACTACCTGACCTTCATCGACCCGCGCGGGATGTTCAACATCCTCCTGAGCGTCGAGACCATGCTCGCCCTGCTGGTCGGCGGCAAGGCCACCCTCTGGGGGCCGGTGCTCGGCGCCTTCATCGTGGAACCGCTCAACGAGTACACCAACAACAACCTCGGCGGCGGCAACGCCCGGCTGCTGCTCTTCGGCGGCCTGCTCGTCGTCATCGTCCTCTTCCTGCCGCAGGGGGTGCTCCCGGCGGTGGAGTCCCTCTTGACCCGGCTGCGCACCCGCGGGCGAGCCGGGTTGGTGGGGGCCCGGATCGGCACGGGTGGCGGGATCTCGTCACTGACCGGGCACCTCTCGCTCGTCGACCGCCCGACCGGTGGGGCCTCCCCTCCGCCCCTCCTCGAGGTCAAGGACCTGCGCAAGTCCTTCGGCGGGCTGCGGGCGGTCGACGGGGTGCACCTCACCGTCCCCGAGGGCTCGATCACCGGGCTCATCGGCCCGAACGGCTCCGGCAAGACGACCCTCTTCAACCTCATCGACGACACGATCCGGGCCGACTCCGGGGAGATCTGGCTGGGCGGCGAGCGGATCGACGGGCTGCCGTCGTGGAGCCGGGCGCACCGCGGGCTCGGCCGGACCTTCCAGATCACCCGGCTCTTCCGTGAGATGACGGTGCTGGAGAACGTCGTCGCGGCCCAGCGGTCCTTCTCGTGGGGCCAGCTCGGCCGGATCGCGGTGAGCGGCGCCGAGGCCCGGGCGGCGGAGGAGCTGCTCGAGTACGTCGGGATGCGGGCCTTCCGCGACCAGCGGGCCAACGACCTGTCCTACGGCCAGCAGAAGCTGGTCGAGCTCGCCCAGGTGCTCATGCTCGACCCGCGGCTCATCCTGCTCGACGAGCCCGCCGGCGGCATCAACCCCGTCCTCATCGACCGCATGTCGGAGATGATCCGCGAGCTGAACTCCTACGGGAAGACCTTCCTCATCGTCGAGCACAACATGCCGTTCGTCCTCGGCCTCTGCGACCCGGTCCACGTGCTCGGCCACGGCCGCACCATGGCCTCGGGCACCCCCGACGAGGTGCAGGCCGACCCCGCCGTGCTCGACGCCTACCTCGGCGAGGACTTCGTCCCCGAGCCCCGGGACCCGGTGGCGCCCGAGAACCCGTCGATGGGCGAGGAGGTGAGGCGGCCGTGAGCGAGGACCTCCTGCGGCTGTCGGGCGTCGTCGCCGGCTACGGCGGCGGTGACGTGCTCCAGGGCGTCGACATCACCGTCCCCCGCGGCGGCGTGGCGTGCATCGTCGGCCCGAACGGAGCCGGCAAGTCGACCGTGCTCAAGACGGTCAGCGGCCTGCTCCGGCCCCGGCTCGGCGAGATCCATCTCGGTGGCGAGCGCATCGACTCCTGCTCCGCGGCCGAGATCCTCGGCCGGGGCGTCTCCCAGGTGCCGCAGTCGGGGGCGCTGTTCCCGTCGATGACGGTGCGCGAGAACGTGCTGCTCGGCGCATACATCATCCGGCGACAGAAGGCGCTGGTCCGCGAACGCTACGACCGGGTCGCGCAGCTGTTCCCGATCGTCGCCGACCGCAGCCACCAGCAGGCCGGCAACCTCTCGGGTGGGCAGCGGCGGATGGTCGAGTTCGCCCGGTCGCTGATGCTCGACCCCGTCCTGCTGCTCCTCGACGAGCCCTCCCTGGGCCTGGACCCCAAGGCGCTGCGCTCCCTGTACGACTCGGTGATGGTCCTCAGCGAGAGCGGCAAGACCATCCTCGTGGTCGAGCAGAACGTGCGCTTCGGCATGCGGCTGGCCACGCACGGCATCGTCATGGAGAGCGGCCGGGTCGTCACCCAGCGGGACGCGGCGTCCATCGTCGACGACCCCGAGCTCGCCGCCATGTACTTCGGCGGGCAGGCACCCACGACCGCCGGCTGAGCGGGCGGCCGGTCCAGCGGACGCCGTCCGTCCGGTACCCGCCCTACGGTGGCGCCATGGACGACTACGACGACATCGACCTGTCCGGGGCGCGGGCCCGCCGCATCGTGCTGCGGGACGCCCTGGTGCGGGAGGTCGACCTCTCCGGCGCCGTGGCCGACCAGGTCCGGCTGCGCGGCGCCCACGCGAGCGGTGTCGACCTCACCGGGCTCCGGCTGACCGAGGTGCTCCTCGACGACGTCGTCGTCCGCGGGGCGTTCATCGAGGGTCCGGTCGAGATCAGCGGCGACGTCGAGGGCCTCTTCGTCAACGGGGTCGAGGTCGCGCCGCTCGTCGAGGCCGAGCTCGCTCGCCGGTACCCCGACTACGCGGCGATGAAGCCGACCGACGCGGACGGGTTTCGGCACGCCTGGGAGGTCGTGGAGGAGCTGTGGGCCGGCACCGTCGAGCGGGCGCGCGGCTTCGGGCCGGAGCAGCTGCACGAGTCGATCGACGGCGAGTGGTCGTTCACCCAGACGCTGCGCCACCTCGCCTTCGCCACCGAGTGCTGGGTGGGACGGGCCCTGCGCGGCGAGGCCCTGCCGTACCACCCGCTGTCCCTGCCCTGGGACGGTATGCCGGACACCCCGGGCGTGCCCCGCGACCGTGAGGCGCGCCCGGACCTCGACACCGTCCTCGCGCTGCGCCACGACCGGATGGGGTGGGTGCGGGCCGCGGTCGACGGGCTGACCGACGACGACCTCGACCGGGAGGTCGTCGTCCCCGACGGTCCCGGGTGGCCGCCCGCCGGCGAGTCGATGCCCGGGCGCCAGCCGCTCCTCGTCGTCCTCAACGAGGAGTGGTGGCACCGGCGCTACGCCGAGCGCGACCTCGACGCGCTCGAGCAGCGGTCCGGCTGAGGCGGGCTCAGGCGACGGGTCCGCCGAGCACCTCGCCGGGACCGATGCGCACCCCACGTGCCCAGTCGGCGGCCGGCATCGTCCGCTTGCCGTGCGGACCGACCTCGCGGAGGGCGACGGGCGCCCCCCCGGTGCCGACGAACACGGCCCGCTTGGTCGGGTGCAGCTGACCGGGGGCGAGCGCGGGCAGGTCGGGCGGCGGTTCCGGCGCCGGGTCGAGCGGTCCGACCTTGAGCCGTTCGCCACGGAACGTGGTCCAGGCACCGGGGTTCGGGGTGGCGCCGCGGACGAGCCGGTCGACGAGGTGGGCCGGGAGCGACCACCGGACCTCGCACTCGGCGACGGTCAGCTTGGGCGCGAGGCTGACGCCGTCGGGAGGTTGGGGCACGGCGCGCAGCGACCCGTCCTCGAGGCCGTCCATGGTCGCCACCAGGAGGCCGGCGCCGAGCCCGGCGAGGCGCTCGAGCAGCGTCCCCGAGGTGTCGTCCGGGCGCACGGCCTCGGTCAGCGTGCCGAGCACCGGTCCGGTGTCGAGCCCCTCCTCGATGACGAAGGTGCTCGCGCCGGTCACCTCGTCGCCGGCCATCAGCGCGCGCTGGACCGGGGCCGCGCCCCGCCACGCCGGCAGCAGCGAGAAGTGCAGGTTGACCCAGCCGTGCGGCGGCACGTCGAGCGCCGCGCGGGGCAGCAGCGCGCCGTACGCGACGACCGGGCAGCAGTCCGGGGCGATGGCGCGCAGCCGGTCCAGGAACGCGGGGTCGCGCGGCCGCTCGGGCGTGAGGACCTCGAGGCCGTGCTCGAGGGCGACCTCCTTGACCGGCGACGGGTGGAGGGTGCGCCCGCGGCCCGACCGGGCATCCGGGCGGGTGACCACGGCGACCACCTCGTGCCGCGAGTCGAGCAGCGCCCGCAGCGACGGGACGGCGGTGTCGGGGGTGCCGGCGAGGACGAGACGCACCCGGCGAGTCTAGGAGGGCGGGGTGCAGCTAGGACGCGGGGTCGCGGGGGTCGACGCGGACGGTGACGGGGTCGGGGTCCTTACGCGCCGAGGACCGGGCGCGGAGGGCGGCCAGCTCACGGGCCAGCCCGGGGCCGTCGTCGACCGGGACGGTGACCAGGGCGCGCCAGCGCTGGTCACCGAACGGGAGCGGGCCGAGGGTCGTCCCCGAGGGCGGGAGGGGCAGCTCGTCGAGGGCGGCGGCGAGCGCCGCCCGGGTGCCGGTCAGCGCGGCGACGCGGGCGGTGGGTGGCAGCGAGAGCTCGAGGCGCTCGAGGAGCTCGCGCTCGGCGAACCACGCGGGGTCCCACCGGACGAAGGCCTCGAGCGCCGGCACGGTGACGTGCAGCGGCGCGCCGGCGACGACCACCCGGCCGCCGTCGCGCCCCGGGCGGACGAGGGCCGCGGCGGCGCACCAGCGCCGCAGCGCCTCCTCCCCGGCATCGAGGGTGGGCCGGTCGAGGAGGGCCCACGCGTCGAGCAGCAGCGCGGCCGCGTAGCCCCCCTCGGCCACCGGCTCCGCGCCGGGGGTCGCGACGACGAGGCGGGGCGTGCCCTCGACCGCGTCGAGCACGGTGCCGGCCCCGGAGCGCTCGACGGGGACGCCGGGGAAGGCCCGGCCGAGCTCCTCGGCGGTGCGCCGGGCGCCGACGACCGACGAGCGCAGCCGGGTGCCCGAGCACGCGGGGCAGGTGAACGCCGTCTCGACCCGCCCGCACCAGCGGCACGCCGGCGGACCCTGGGGACCGGTGAGACCCAGGGGTCCGGAGCACTCCCGGCAGCGCGCCGGACGGCGGCAGTCCTGGCACGACAGCGACGGCAGGTACCCCCGGCGCGGCACCTGGACGAGCACCGGACCGGTGGCCAGCGCCTCCTTCGCGGCCCGCCACGCGACGCTCGGCAGGTGCGCCGCGGCGACGGCGGGGTCGCGGCCCTCGTCGTCGCCCTCCCCCGCCACGCGGGCCGCCGGCACCCTGGCCCGCACGACGGCCCGTGGGGCCTCGACCGGGGTGAGCCGGCCGGACCCGACGAGGTCGGCGACCGCGGCCGACCGCACGAGCCCGGCGGCGAGCACGGCCGCGCCCTCACGCTCGGCGCGGGCGAGGAGCACCTCGCGGACGTGCGGGTACGGGGCCCGGGGCTCGTCGAGCAGGTCGTCGCCGTCGTCCCACCACACGACGAGGCCAAGCTCGCGGACCGGGGCGAAGGCCGCCGCCCGGGTGCCGACGACGACCGGCACGTGCCCGCGCAGCGCCTTGAGGAACGCGGTGTAGCGCGCCTGCGGGCCCTGGTCGGCGGTGAGCCGGGTGTGTCGACCGGGTCCCAGCGCCGCCAGCACGGCGGCCTCGACGCGCACGACGTCGCGGTGGTCGGGGACGACGACGACCGCTCCCCGGCCGCCGTCGACCGTGGCCCGGACGGCCCCCGCGACGAGGGCGGGCCACGCGGCGTCGGGGTCGACCGCCGGGAGGGCGAGCACCGAGGCGCTCGGCGCCCCACCGTCGCGCAGGCGCGAGAGGAAGGCCTCACCTGCCGGGTAGGGCTCCCACGCCCGCGCGGTGTGCTCGGGCAGGGCGGGGAGCTCGGGGGCCTCGGTGGCCAGGGCCTGCTCCGCCCGCGCGTGCCGCGGCGGGACGGCGAGGCGCAGCACGTCGCCGAGGGTGCCGGCGTAGCGCGCCGCCACCGCCCGGGCGGCGTCGAGCACCTGCGGGCTGAGCACCGGCTCGGGCGAGACGAGCCGCCGCAGCGGGCTGAGCCGGCCGGTGTGCTCGGCGGCCGCGCGCCGCTCGAGGACCCAGCCGTCGAGGTCCTGGCCGGCGAAGCGCACCTTGACCCGGGCGCCGGCGACCGCGCCCTGCGCCATCGAGGAGGGCACGAGGTACTCGAAGGGCCGGTCGAGGTGGGCGAGCCCGGTGTCGACCTGGACCAGGGCGACCGGGAGCTCGTCGGCGGGCGGGTCGTCGCCGCGCAGCCGAGGCGGACGGGAGGCCGTTGCGCCCGCGAGGAGGGCCAGCTGCTCCCCCTCCTCGTCGGTCCCGGTCACGCGCCCGAACCTAGCGGAGCCCTCAGCCGGCGACCGCGCGCTGCAGGGACTCGACCCGGTTCGTGCGCTCCCACGTGAAGGCGTTCTCGACGCCCTCGGCGCCGGTGCGCCCGAAGTGGCCGTAGGCCGCCGTCGGCTTGTAGATGGGCCGGAGCAGCTCGAGGTCCTCGAGAATGGCGAGCGGGCGCAGGTCGAACACCTGGCGGATGGCCGCCTGGATCCGCTCCACCGGCGCGGTCTCGGTGCCGAAGGTCTCGAGGTACAGGCCGACCGGCTGCGCGACTCCGATGGCGTACGCGACCTGCACCTCGCAGCGCCGGGCCAGGCCCGCCGCGACGACGTTCTTCGCGACCCAGCGCGTCGCGTAGGCGGCGGAACGGTCGACCTTCGAGGGGTCCTTGCCGGAGAACGCACCACCGCCGTGTCGGGCCATCCCGCCGTAGGTGTCGACGATGATCTTGCGACCGGTGAGGCCGGCGTCGCCCATCGGGCCGCCGATGACGAACTTGCCCGTCGGGTTGATGTAGGTGCGGAAGGAGTCGGTGCGCAACGTCGTGCCGCCGTCGGCCAGCTCCGCGAGGACGGGGTCGATGACGTGGCTGCGGACGTCCGGCTCGAGCAGGCCGTCGAGGCTGACGTCCTCGGCGTGCTGGGTCGAGAGCACGACGGCGTCGAGGGAGACCGCGGTGTCGCCCTCGTAGGCGATGGTCACCTGGGTCTTGCCGTCCGGACGGAGGTAGGACAGCTCCCCGTTCTTGCGCACGGCGGTCAGCCGCTCGGAGAGGCGGTGCGCGAGGTAGATCGGCAGCGGCATGAGCTCTGGGGTGTCGTCACAGGCGTACCCGAACATCAGGCCCTGGTCGCCGGCCCCCTGCTTGTCCTTCGGGTCGACCCCGCCGCTGCGGTTCTCGAACGCGGTGTCGACGCCCTGGGCGATGTCGGGGCTCTGCTGGCCGATCGAGACCTCGACGCCGCACGACGCGCCGTCGAAGCCCTTGGTCGAGGAGTCGTACCCGATCCCGAGCACGGTCTCGCGCACGATCGACGGGATCTCGACGTAGGCCTCGGTCGTCACCTCGCCGGCGACGTGGACGAGGCCGGTGGTCACCATCGTCTCCACGGCGACCCGGCTGTGGGGGTCCTGGTCGAGGAGGGCGTCGAGGATGGAGTCGGAGATCTGGTCGCAGATCTTGTCGGGGTGGCCCTCGGTGACCGACTCGGACGTGAACAGGCGTGCGGACACGCGGCAACTCCTTCGATGGGGGGCGGCGGCCCCGGTGGAGGGGGCACGCACCGGCCCCAACATACCGGTGGTCGAGAACCCGGCCGGGTCCGGTCCGACGTCCGGGCCGGACCGTGGAATCATGGGCCGCGTGTCCGACGGGTCCAGCAGCGACGTGGTGCAGGCCGGGCGGGACGTGACGACGTCCGCGAGCCCGGTCGACGAGGCGCTCTCGCTGCTCACCCGTGCCCAGGACCTCGCCGACCAGCTGCGCGAGGACGCCGGCCGCGAGGTGAGCCAGGCGAGGGCCGAGGCCGCACGCCTGCGCGCGGAGTCCGCCGAGGCGGCTCATGAGCTCGCCGAGCTGCAGGCCCGCGTGGAGTCCTCCAGGGCCGAGGCCGAGCAGCGGCTCGCGGAGACCCGCGCCGAGGTCGAGATCATGCTCACCGACGCGGCCGACCAGGCCTCGCTGCTGCGGGCCCGCGCGACGAAGGCCAGCGACGAGGCCATCGCCCTCGCCGAGGAGCAGGCGGCCACCCTCGTCGCGCAGGCCCGGGAGCAGGCCGACGAGCTGCTCGCGACCGCGGGCACCGAGCACGAGAGCACAATGGCACGGCTCGCCGACGAGGAGCGCGCGCACCAGGAACGCTGGGCCGCCGAGCACGCCGCGCACACCGCCGAGCTGGACGCCCTCCGGGAGCGCACGCACGGCGAGCTCGCGACGCTGCGCGAGGAGGCAGAGGCCTACGCCGCCCGGCACCGCTCCGAGGCCGAGACCGACGTGGCCCGGCGCATCGCGGAGCTGACCACCCGCGAGCGCGGCGCCGCGGTCGAGGCCGAGCTGCTCGTCGAGGACGCGCACAAGGACGCCCTCCGCATCCGCACGGACGCCGAGGCCGAGGCCGCCCGCGTCGTCGACAGCGCCGAGAAGCACCTCGCCTGGGCGCAGGGCACCGTCCGCGAGGTCCTCGACCGCACCGAGGAGGAGCGCGAGCGGCGCGCCCGCGAGCACCACCAGGAGATCGTCGCGCGCACCCGCCAGCACCGGCAGCGGGTGCAGACCCTCCTCGGCAGCGCCACGGCGAAGAGCCGCGACCGGCTCGCGGAGGCCGAGTCCGAGGCGCGCCGACTGCGCGAGCAGGCGGAGGCGGTGCTCGCCGAGGCCCGCGCGGACGCCGA
>NZ_DAOLAC010000006.1:0-32232 GCF_035325325.1 Phycicoccus sp.
GGCGGTCGACCACAGCCCAGCACCATCAGGCTGCGCTGTCGATGCTCACAGTCAGCCGAGGTTGACCACCCGCACGGTGTCCGCACCGATCTCGGCGCCGATCGCGGCGACGACGTCCTCGGGGATCGCGCTGTCGACGGTCAGGGCGACGAGCGCCGAGCCGGTGTCGTCGTTGCGCGAGACCTGCATCGCGGCGATGTTGACGTCCGCGTCGCCGAGCAGCCGGCCGAGCGCGCCGATGACGCCCGGGCGGTCGACGTAGGAGAAGAACGCCATGTGCGTGCTCAGCGGCACCTCGAGGTCGTAGCCGTTGACGCCGATGACCTTCTGGACCATCTTCGGGCCGGTCAGCGTGCCCGCGACCGACACCGTGGTGCCGTCGGCGAGCGTGCCGTGCAGCGTCGTGACGTTGCGGAACTCCTCGGCCGCCGCGTTGGTCACGAGCCGTGACTCACAGCCGCGCTCCTTGGCCAGCAGCGGGGCGTTGACGTAGGTGACCGGGTCCTCGGTGACGTCGGTGAAGAGGCCCTTGAGCGCGGAGAGCTCCCACACCGAGACGTCGTGCGCGGTGATCTCGCCGCACACCTCCACGTCGAGCTGCACCGGGACCGAGCCCGCGATGGCGGTGAAGATGCGGCCGAGCTTCTCGACGAGGTCGATGCCGGGCCGGACCTCCTCGGCGACCGCGCCGCCGGAGACGTTGACGGCGTCCGGCACGAGGTCGCCGCCGAGCGCGAGCCGGACCGACTTCGCGACCGCGACGCCGGCCTTCTCCTGGGCCTCCTCGGTCGAGGCGCCGAGGTGCGGCGTGACGACGACCGACTCGAAGCCGAACAGCGGGCTGTCGGTGCACGGCTCGGACGCGAAGACGTCGAGGCCGGCGCCCGCGACCCGACCGTCGGAGATCGCCTCGGCGAGGGCCTCCTCGTCGAGCACGCCCCCGCGGGCCGCGTTGATGATCCGCACGCTCGGCTTGACCTTGGCCAGCGCCTCCTTGCCGATGAGGCCGAGGGTCTCGGCGTTCTTCGGCAGGTGGATCGTGATGAAGTCGGACTCCGCGAGCAGCTCGTCGAGGGTGACGAGACGGGCGCCGAGCTGGCCGGCCCGCTGCACCGAGACGTAGGGGTCGTAGGCGAGCAGCTCGACGCCGAAGCCCTTGAGCCGCTCGGCGACGAGCTGACCGATCCGGCCGAAGCCGACGATGCCGACCTTCTTCTCGAGCAGCTCGACGCCGCCGTACTTGCTGCGCTTCCACGCGCCGTTCTTCAGCGCCTCGTTGGCCGGCGCGATGTTGCGGGCGCAGGCGAGGAGCAGCCCGACCGCCAGCTCGGCGGCGGAGGTGATGTTCGAGGTGGGGGCGTTGACGACCATGACGCCGGCCTTCGTCGCGGCGTCGACGTCGACGTTGTCGAGGCCGACCCCGGCGCGGGCGACGACCTTGAGGTTCCGCGCGGCGGCCAACGCCTCGGCGTCGATCTTCGTCGCCGAGCGGATGAGGACGGCGTCGACGTCGGCGAGGGCCGGCAGCAGCTGGGAGCGGTCGGCGCCGTCGGTGTGGCGCACCTCGAAGTCGGGGCCGAGGGCGTCGATGGTCGCGGGTGAGAGCTCCTCGGCGATGAGGACGACGGGCTTGGTCACGTGAAAGGTCCCTTACGGTCGAGCGTGTGGGTGGGGTCCGCCGATGCGGTGACGTGCCGTCCGGCACGCCGCTGTGCCGGGACGTCCATCGTAGGCGCGAGCCAGCATGTGGACGCCGGTGACCACCATGTGACCGTCGTCGCGCTCCGTCGCACGTCAGCGGGCTCAGGCCTCGGCATCGACGCGTCGCCGCAGCCGACGGGCGGCGAGCACGACGAGGAGGACCACCCCGGCGGCGACGAGCAGCCACCACCACGGGACCCGGCCGAGGGCGGCGTCGACGACGGCCATCCCGACCGTGGTGTAGACGACCGCCCAGAGCAGGGCGCCGAGGGCGACCGCCGGCAGGAAGCGGCGCAGGGGCATCCGGAGCATCCCGGACGAGGCGTTGATCGCGGTCTGCAGCCCGACGGTGAGGAAGCCGAGCGTGACCGCCGGTGGGCCGACCCGCCGGACGAACCGCTCCGCGCGGGCCACCCCGGGCCGGTCGAGGTGGTGCGACCAGCGGGTGCGTCCGCCACCGGCGCGCACCCCCCGGCCGACCCAGTAGGTCGCCGTGCCACGGGCGAACGCCCCGACCCAGAACACGACGAGGACGACCCAGAACGGCCAGCCGGCGACGAGGTCCTCCACGGCCGACAGCCTAGGTCCGTCCCGGACCGCCCGGTCGAGAGACGAGAACATGCCGTCCGCCCTCCGGGGCGGACGGCATGTTCTCGTCGTTCGTCGGGGTCAGCGGGCGGCGGAGCCCTCGGTGTAGTCGCTGTCGCGGTCGGTGTCGACCCAGGCCATCAGCTGGCGCAGCTCGCGACCCGTCGCCTCGATCGGGTGGGCGGCACCCTTGGCCCGCAGCGCCTGGAACTCCGGGGCGCCGGCGTCCTGGTCGTCGATGAAGCGCTTCGCGAAGGCGCCGTTCCTGATGTCCGCGAGGACGGCCTTCATGTTGTCCTTGACGTGCGGGTCGATGACGCGCGGGCCGGAGACGTAGTCGCCGTACTCGGCGGTGTCCGAGACCGACCAGCGCTGCTTGGCGATGCCGCCCTCGATCATCAGGTCGACGATGAGCTTGAGCTCGTGGAGGCACTCGAAGTACGCGACCTCGGGCTGGTAGCCCGCCTCGACGAGGGTCTCGAACCCGTACATGACCAGCTGCGAGGCACCGCCGCAGAGCACGGCCTGCTCGCCGAAGAGGTCGGTCTCGGTCTCCTCGGTGAACGTGGTCCGGATGCCGCCGGCGCGCAGGCCGCCGATCGCCTTGCCGTAGGACTTCGCGAGGTCCCAGGCCGAGCCCGAGGCGTCCTGCTCGACGGCGAGGAGCACGGGAACGCCGCGGCCGTCGACGAACTCGCGGCGCACGATGTGGCCCGGCCCCTTGGGGGCGACCATGAGCACGTCGGAGCCGGCCGGCGGCTGGATGTAGCCGAAGCGGATGTTGAAGCCGTGCCCGAAGAGCAGCGCCGCGCCCTCCTTGAGGTTCGGCTCGATCTCGGCCGCGTAGAGGCCGCGCTGCACCTGGTCCGGGGTGAGGATGACGACGAGGTCGGCCTCGCGGACGGCGTCGGCGACGGAGAGGACGGTCAGGCCCTCGGCCTCGGCCTTGGGCCGGGACTTCGAGCCCTCGGCGAGCCCGACGCGGACGTCGACCCCCGAGTCGCGCAGGTTGAGGGCGTGCGCGTGGCCCTGGCTGCCGTAGCCGATGACCGCGACCTTGCGGCCCTGGATGACGGACAGGTCGGCGTCGTCGTCGTAGAACATCTCGGCCATCGGAACAGGCCTCTCCTTCGGGTCGGGGGTGCTGCTGGCTGGTACTGGAGGTGGACTCTAGGCCGTTGCGGCTCAGGCGCTGCGGAGTGCCCGGTCCGTGATCGAGCGCGGCCCGCGGCCGATCGCGACGAGGCCGGACTGGACCAGCTCGCGGACCCCGAACGGCTCGAGGACCTCGAGCAGCGCGGTGAGCTTCTCGCCGGTGCCGGTGGCCTCGATGGTCAGGGACTCGGTCGCCACGTCGACCACCTTCGCCCGGAACATCTGCACGAACTCGAGGACCTGGCTGCGGGTGGCGGCGTCGGCGCGGACCTTGATGAGCATGACCTGGCGCTGCACCGCCGAGCCGGGCTCGAGCTCGACGACCTTGAGCACCTCGACGAGCTTGTTGAGCTGCTTGGTCACCTGCTCGAGCGGCAGGTCCTCGACGTCGACGACGACGGTCATCCGGGAGACCTCGGGGTGCTCGGTCTCCCCGACCGCGAGGCTGTCGATGTTGAAGCCGCGTCGGGAGAAGAGGGCCGCGATGCGCGCGAGGACGCCGGGCTTGTTCTCGACGAGGACGGACAGGGTGTGCTTGCTCATGGTGGCTCCTCAGCGGCCGTCGTGGTCGGCGTCGGTGTCCTGCTCGACGGCCTCGGACTCCTCGCGGTCCCACTGCGGCGCGGTGTCCTTGGCCACCTGGATGAGGTCGTTGCTCACGCCGGCGGGGACCATCGGCCAGACCATCGCGTCGCGGTGCACGACGAAGTCGACGACGACCGGACGGTCGGTGACCTCCATCGCCTGCCGGATCGTCTCGTCGACGTCCTCCGGTCGCTCGCACCGCAGCCCGACGCACCCGTACGCGTCGGCGAGCTTGACGAAGTCGGGGACCCGCGAGCCGTGCGAGGTGTGCAGGTCGGTGTTCGAGTAGCGCTCGTTGTAGAAGAGGGTCTGCCACTGGCGGACCATCCCGAGGCTGCTGTTGTTGATGACCGCGACCTTGATCGGGATGTTGTTGATGACGCAGGTCGCGAGCTCCTGGTTGGTCATCTGGAAGCACCCGTCGCCGTCGACGGCCCAGACGACGCGGTCCGGCTCGCCGACCTGCGCGCCCATCGCCGCGGGCACCGAGTACCCCATCGTGCCGAGCCCGCCGGAGTTGAGCCACGCGTTCGGGCGCTCGTACTCGACGAACTGGGCGGCCCACATCTGGTGCTGGCCGACACCGGCCACGTAGACGGCCTCCGGGCCGGCGATCGCCCCGAGCCGCTCGATGACGTACTGGGGTGAGAGGGAACCGTTCTCCGGGGCGGTGTACCCGACCGGGAAGGTCTCCTTCCAGCCGGCCACCCGCTCGCGCCACGCGGTGTAGTCGCCGCCCTGGCCGGCCTCCATGTCGGCCTCGACCGCCTCCGCGAGGTCGGCGACGACGGCCTTGCAGTCGCCGACGATCGGCACGTCGGCCCTGCGGTTCTTGCTGATCTCGGCCGGGTCGATGTCGGCGTGGATCACCTTGGCCTCCGGCGCGAAGGTCGACAGCTGGCCGGTGACCCGGTCGTCGAAGCGCGCGCCGAGGGCGATGATGAGGTCGGACTTCTGGAGGCCGGTGACCGCCGCGACCGACCCGTGCATGCCGGGCATCCCGAGGTGCAGCGGGTGGCTGTCCGGCAGCGCGCCGCGGGCCATGAGGGTGGTCGTCACCGGGATCTGCGTCAGCTCGACGAACCGGCGCAGCTCCTCGCTGGCGCGGGCCCGGATGACACCGCCGCCGACGTAGAGGACGGGCCGCTCGGCCGCCGCGATGAGCCGGGCGGCCTCGCGGATCTGCTTGCCGTGCGGGCGGGTCACCGGGTGGTAGCCGGGGAGGGCGATCTTCGGCGGCCACGAGAAGGTCGTGCGCGACTGGAGCGCGTCCTTGGAGATGTCGACGAGGACCGGTCCGGGGCGGCCGGTCGCCGCGATGTGGAAGGCCTCAGCGATGACCCGCGGGATCTCGTCGGGGTCGGTGACGAGGTAGTTGTGCTTGGTGATCGGCATCGTGATGCCACGGATGTCGGCCTCCTGGAAGGCGTCGGTGCCGATCGAGGACGAGGCGACCTGGCCGGTGATGGCGACGATCGGCACCGAGTCCATGTAGGCGTCGGCGATCGGGGTCACGAGGTTCGTCGCACCGGGACCCGAGGTCGCCATGCACACGCCGACCCGGCCGGTCGCCGCGGCGTAGCCCTCGGCGGCGTGGCCGGCGCCCTGCTCGTGGCGGACGAGGATGTGCCGCACCTTGACCGAGTCGAGCAGCGGGTCGTAGGCGGGCAGGATCGCGCCGCCGGGGATCCCGAAGACCGTGTCGACCTCCATCGCCTCGAGGGAGAGGACGAGGCTCTGCGCGCCGGTCACCTCGACCGGCGTCCTGGCCCGCGCCTGCTGGGCCACCTGGGCGGGGTTCGGCGCAGGGTGGAGGGATGCCGGGGTCGCCGGTCGGGTGTCGGTCACGATGGGGTCACCGCTCTCTGCTCGATGGGTCGGGCCGGGTCCGCGCACAAAAAAACCCTCCAGTCCCGTGGCGGGACGACGGAGGGAGCGCGCCTGGTCGCGGGGGCGTCAGGCGCGCTGTCGAAGTACGAGGACTCGGGCCACGGGACAACTGTCGCCCTCCCCCCGGACCGTGTCAACCGGCGAGACGGCCGGTCCCACCATCCGGGACCGTGACGTCGGACACCCGCCCGACGCTACCCTCGCGCCACCGACCCACCCTCCCGGAGGCCCGTCCGTGCACGTCCCCTGGCCCACGCCGCGCGTGCTCGCCCTCGCCGCCGGGCTCGTCCTCGTCGTGGGCCTGCTCGCGGGAGGGGCGGGGCTGCTCGCCGGCGCCGCACCGGCGCTCGGCATCCTCCTCGGGGCGGTCGGCGTCCTCGCGGCGTCGGTCACCGACGTCGGGGCCCGCGTCCGGGTGGGGACCGCTCTGCTCGCGGCGGCCTCGTTCGGCCTCGGGACCCTCGCCGCGGGCCACGCGCTGCTCGCCGGCGGCGCCGTCGCCGCCGCGGCCCTCGTCGCGGCACCGCTCACCGTGCGCGCCGCCCGGACCGGCACCTTCCTCCCGGTCCTCGCCGCCCTCGGCAGCGGCCTACCGCTCGGCGGGGCGCGTGGCACGGTGACCCTGTGGGTCGCGCTCGGCGCCCTCGCCACGGTCGGGCTGACGACGCTCCTGCGCGTGGCCACGCCGGCCCAGCCGGTCCCGCGCACTGAGGCCGGACGGCACGCCGTGGCCACCGCACTCGTCGCCGGGACCGGCGTCGCGCTGACGACCGGGCTCGGCCTCGGGCACGGGTACTGGCTCGTCGTCGCCGTGGCGATGGTCCTCACGGTCTCGCGCGAGGAGACCGCGCCCCAGGCGACCGCGCGCGTCGTCGGCACGGTCGTGGGGGTCGTGGGCGGGGTGGTGGCCGTCGCCGTCCTCCCGACGCCGGCCTGCCTCGCACTCGCCGGGGTGCTCACCGTGCTGGGGCTCGCGTGGACCGTCGTCCGCGAGACCCGGTTCGTCGCCGGCACGACGAGCGCGACGGTCGTCCTCGTCGGGTCGGGTGGGCTCGTCGGCCCCGGCGCGGGGCTCGCCGCCGAGCGCCTCCTGCTGACGGCCGCCGGGGCCGGCCTGGCCGTCGCCGTGGTCGCCCTCCTCTGGCGCCTCGACGCCGCCGACCCCACCGGGTGAGGCCGGACCGGCTCCGCCGGCGTCAGACCTGGGACTGGGCGAGCCGGCCGAGCATCTCGGGCTCGGTCCGGTCGAGGCGCCGGCCACCGAGGACCACACCGGCCGCGAGGAGCGCGGCACCGTAGACCGCGCTCACCGCGAGGACCACCCACCGCCACGGGCTCCCGGCCGTCAGCACCGCGGCGATGCCGACCGGGAGGACGAGCACCAGGGGTCCGACGAACGACACGGTGGCGGTGACGCAGCCCTGGGCCGCCCCGCCGGAGGACGCCGCGAACGGGTTGCCGCCGGTCCGCGGCGCGGTGCCCGGCAGGACGGCGCCGACCCCGACCGCCAGGCCCAGGCTGGCGAGGAACGCGGCGACGACGACGCTGAGCCAAGGAACGACCGAGGTGATGGCACCGATGGCCACGGCGACGACGAAGGTGAGCACGAGGACCGGTCCGAAGACGACCGCCGAGGCGACCGCGCGCCCGAGCCGGTCCTCCCACCCCCGCAGGCCGGTGCTCACGTGCATCCACCACGCCGGGCCGTCGAAGGCGAGGTCGTTCATCAGGGTGAGCCCCGCGAAGACCGCCAGCGTGACCACCCCCGTACCGGCCAGCGCCCCGCTGTGGGTGAGCACCGACTGGACGACGAAGAAGACCGGCAGCACCGCGGTGCGCAGGGCGATGCTCACGAGCCGGCTGTCGCGGTACCAGGCGCGGACCCGTCGGGCGGCGACGGCGGCCACCGGCGAGCGCCCGAGGAGCCGCGGCAGCAGCCGGCCGCGGCCGATCCGCTGCCCACCGCCGGTCGTCATCGGCGAGGTGAGCACCCGCTCGAGCTGGGCGACCCACACTCGCCACAGGACGACGAGGAGGGCCAGCGCGAGGACGAGGTGGACCAGGGCCGTCCCCCACCGCCCGGTCGCGACGTCGAAGGGCAGGCCCCACGCCCAGCCGACCGGGGTCCACGCGGCGACCCGGGCCGAGCGCGACGCGTCGAAGCCGCCGAGGTCGAGGCCGACGGCTCCGGTGGTCAGGACGAGGTTGAGGACGAGCGGCAGGAGCGTGACGAGCGAGACGACGACGGCGCCGAGGACCCGTCCGCCGCGGGTCGTCATGACCCTGGCCAGCGCGCTCGTCACCGCCCGGGAGCCGAGGACCGCGGTCAGCGTGCCGAGCACCGCCGCGACGAGGGCGGCCGGCAGGGCGGTGGGGTGCCCGGCCCACGCGACCACCTGGGCCAGCGCGAGCACCGAGAGCATGAGGGCCGGGATGCCCGTGAGTGTGGCGGCGAGCAGCCCACGCGCGAGCTCGCGGGCACGCAGCGGCAGCACCGAGAAGCGCGCGGGGTCGAGGACGTTGTCGACGCCGGTCGCGACGAGGCTGAGCACGACCCAGAGCAGCGTGGCGGTGGCGAAGAGCGGCACGGTCAGCGCGACGAGCCGCAGCGGCCAGGCCGCGAGGAGCGCGATCGAGGGTCCGAGGACGAGGACGACGCCGAGCGCGGCGAGCCCGCCGACGATCGAGGAGACGAGGTGGATCGAGCTGCGCGACATGGCGGTTCGCCACATCCGCAGCCGGAGGCGGACGACGAGCAGCGTCATCGCCGGCTCAGCCGCCGAGCCACGTCAGGCCGTCCTCGGAGACCTCGTGCGCCCCGACGAGCTCGAGGAAGCGGGCGTGCAGCGAGCCACCGGACGTCAGGGCCGCCACCGTGTCCTCGGCGAGGACCCGGCCACCGACGACGACGGCCACCCGGTCGCACAGGCCCTCGACGAGCTCCATCACGTGGCTCGACATGACGACCGTGCCGCCGGTGGCGACGTACCGCCGCAGGATGGTGCGGATGGCCTGGCCCGAGACGGGGTCGACGGCCTCGAAGGGCTCGTCGAGGACGAGCAGCCGCGGCGCGTGGATGAGGGCCGCGGCGAGGCTGATCTTCTTGACCATCCCGGCGCTGTAGTCGGCGACGACGGTCTCCGCGTCGGCGGTGAGGTCGAGGACGCCGAGCAGCTCCTCGGCGCGCGGCCGGCTCACCTCGGGCGGCATCCGGCGCAGGTCGGCGACGTAGTGCAGCAGCTCGCGGCCGCCGAGCTGCTCGAAGAGCCGCAGGCCGTCCGGTGAGACCCCCATGACCGCCTTGGCCGCCGGCGGGTCGGCCCAGACGTCGTGGCCGAGCACCCGCGCGGTGCCGCCGTCCGGGCGGAGCAGGCCGGTGGCCATCGACAGGGTCGTCGTCTTGCCGGCGCCGTTCGGCCCGACGAGGCCGTAGAGGCACCCGCGCGGCACCGCGAGCGAGAGCCCGTGGACCACGCGCCTCCCCCGGAACTCCTTGACGAGGCCCTCGAGCTCGAGTGCGGGCCCCTCCCCCCGCGGCTCAGTCACACACGGCGCCCGTGCTCGCGCTGCGGACGAGCTTGCGGTACTTCGCGAGGACGCCCCGGGTGTACTTCGGCTCCGGGTGGGTGACGCCCTCGGCGCGCCGGCGCTCCATCTCGGCGTCGTCGACGAGGAGGTCGAGCGTCGCGTGCGCGACGTCGAGGCGGATGCGGTCACCGTCGCGGACGAAGGCGACGGGGCCCTCGTCGACGGCCTCGGGCGCGACGTGTCCGACGCACAGTCCGGTCGTCCCGCCACTGAAGCGGCCGTCGGTGAGGAGGAGCACGTCCTTGCCGAGCCCTGCGCCCTTGATGGCCCCGGTGACGGCCAGCATCTCGCGCATCCCCGGGCCGCCCTTGGGACCTTCGTAGCGGATGACGACGACGTCGCCCGCGGCGAGCGATCCCTGCTCGACGGCGTCCATCGCGGCGCGCTCGCCGTCGAAGACGCGGGCGGTGCCCTCGAAGACGTCGGAGTCGAACCCGGCGGACTTGACGACCGCACCCTCCGGCGCGAGCGAGCCCTTGAGGATGGTCAGGCCACCGGTCCGGTGGATCGGCTCGCTCATCGCGCGCACGACGTGGCCGTCGGGGTCCGGCGGGCGGATGTCGGCGAGGTTCTCGGCGACGGTGCGCCCGGTGACCGTGAGGCAGTCGCCGTGCAGCAGACCGGCGTCCAGCAGTGCGCGCATGACGACGGGCACGCCGCCGACGCGGTCGATGTCGGTCATGACGAAGCGGCCGAACGGCTTGACGTCGGCGAGGTGCGGCACGCGCGCACCGATCCGCTGGAAGTCGTCGATGGTGAGGTCGACCTCGGCCTCGTGCGCGATCGCCAGGAGGTGGAGCACCGCGTTGGTCGAGCCGCCGAAGGCCATGACGACGGCGATGGCGTTCTCGAAGGCCTCCTTGGTCATGATGTGGCGCGCGGTGATGCCGCGGCGGAGCAGCTCGACGACCGCCTCACCGGACTTGCGGGCGAAGCCGTCGCGGCGGCGGTCGGTGGCCGGTGGGGCGGCCGAGCCGGGCAGCGACATGCCCATCGCCTCGGCGACGGAGGCCATCGTGTTCGCGGTGTACATGCCACCGCAGGCGCCCTCGCCCGGGCAGATGGCGCGTTCGATGGCGTCGACGTCCTCGCGGCTCATCCTCCCCGCGAGGCAGGCCCCGACCGCCTCGAACGCGTCGATGATCGTCACCGTCTTCTCGCTGCCGTCGGACAGCTTGGCGATGCCGGGGAGGATGGAGCCGGCGTAGAGGAAGACCGAGGACAGGTCGAGCCGGGCCGCGGCCATGAGCATCCCGGGGAGCGACTTGTCGCAGCCGGCGAGCAGGACCGAGCCGTCGAGCCGCTCCGCGTTCATCACCGTCTCGACCGAGTCGGCGATGATCTCGCGGCTGACGAGCGAGAAGTGCATCCCCTCGTGCCCCATCGAGATCCCGTCGGAGACCGAGATGGTGCCGAACTCCAGGGGGTAGCCGCCGCCCGCGTGCACGCCGTCCTTGACCGCCTTGGCCAGCCGGTCGAGGGAGAGGTTGCACGGGGTGATCTCGTTCCACGAGCTCGCGACCCCGACCTGGGGCTTGGCGAAGTCGTCGTCGCCCATCCCGACGGCGCGCAACATCCCTCGGGCGGCGGTCTTCTCGAGGCCGTCGGTGACGTCGCGGCTGCGGGGCTTGATGTCGGGGGACGTCGTCATGGTCGTCATCCTAGGTTCGGGCGGCGGCCCACGTCCGGACGTCCCGCCGATCGACCCGAGGGCCGAGCGGCGGGGCGTCAGAGGGCGAGCGTGCCCCGGGCGACGCTGTCGCCGGAGTGCTGCGGCTTGTCGTCGTAGCCCTCGCGCGAGATGTCGACGATGACGTAGCCCTCGTCGATGAGGTCCTGACCGATCGCGAAGCGCTGGACCCCGTCCCCCGGGCGCAGCACTCCGACCGAGACCATCCGCTTGAGGTCGCGGTTGATCAGCCAGACCTCGAGGTAACCGCCGCGCGCGTCGAGGGCGGGCGTCTCGACGTCGAGGTCGAGGTGGTCGTCGACCCGGACGGCACTCGCCGCGCCGAGGGCCTGCCGGGTGTCGAGGGTCTGCAGGCTCGTCTCGCCGAGGACCACGGTCGCCGGGCTCGGTTCCGGGCCGTCCAGGGCCCGCACCCCGAGCCCACCGACGAGCACGCCGGCCGCCGCGGCCGCGACGAGCCAGCCGACCCGGACGCGGCGTCCGGGCGAGGGCGAGGGGGCGGTGTCGACGACGGTGAGGGCCGGTGCCGTGGCGCGGTCCCGCTCGTCACGGGCTGCACGGTCGTCGCGGTCGAGCTCGGCGACGACCTTGTCCCACAGGCCGGCCGGCGGCTCGACGAGGTCCGGCGGCTCGTGCAGGAGACCGGCGACCTCGCGCAGCGCAGCCACCTCCTCGGTGCACGGTGAGCAGCCGTCGACGTGGGCGGCGACCTCCGGGGGCACCGGGTGGCCGGTCGCGAGGAGGACGAGCTCGTCCTCCGGGTGGGTCCGCGGGTCAGGCGTGGTCATCGGTCACCTCCTCCAGGTGCTGTCGCAGGGTGAGCAGTCCGCGGCGGATGTGGCTCTTGACCGTCCCGAGGGGCAGGTCGAGACGGCGCGCGACCTCCTCGTGGGTCAGTTCGTCGACGAGCGCCAGCCGGATGGCCGTCGCGCGCGGCTCGCCGAGCCGGGCGAGCGCGTCGGCGAGGAGCAGGCGCTGGGCGAGCCGCTCGTCGGGCGGTGGCGCGTGGCTCGTCGGCAGGGCCTCCCGGGCGACGGCCTCCGCGTCGCGGACGTGCCGAGCGCGCTGGGCGTGGACGTCGGCGATCTTGTGGCGGGTGATGCCCACGAGCCATCCGGCGACGCTCCCCCGCGTGGGGTCGAGCGTGTGGCGCCCGCGCCAGGCGGCGACGAAGACCTGCTGCGTCACGTCCTCGGCGTCGTGGTGGTCGCCCAGGGCGCGCACGGCGAGCGTGTGCACGAGGCCGGACCAGCGGGTCCACGCCTCCTCGAGGGCGTCCCGCGAGCCGGCCCGCAGCCGGACGGCGACGTCGTCGACGTCCGTGCCCGCCTCCGCCTCGGTGCTCACGCCACCCAGCCTAGGGCCGACCCGACCGGCCCGCTCCGACGCGGACGCCGCGCCGGTGGTGGTGTCCTGTCCCACCACCACCGACGCGCCGCCGGTCGGGGGCACGTCCTCAGAGGTCCAGGGGCCGCAGGACGAGCACGATGCCGTGCGCGACCTGCTTGTTGCCCTTGTTGATGTCGAACGCGCGCGGGTTGACGAAGGGGTCGACGTCGTTCCGGTCGGCGTCCTTGAGCTGGACCAGCGGGATCCACCGGCTGCGGACCGCGACGGTGACCGTGCCGCCCTGCGCGGTCGTGAGCACGGCGCCGTTCGCGCGCACCGCGTCCCGCTTCGTGATCGTCGCACCGGGCACGACGTGGTAGAGCAGCACCTGCTCGATCGCGTCGACCCCGACGGCGTCGACGAGCGCCGAGAAGGTCTGCTCCTCGGTCCGGGGCCAGCGCTTGGTCAGGTCGGCGGCGAGGACCTGGAAGGCGCGGTCGTTCGGGATGAAGGCGGTGAGGGGGACCGACCCGTCGGTGAGCACCTTGACCGGGCTGTCCGGCTTGGCCGCGAGCACCGCGAGGACGGCCTCGGTGACGATGTCGTAGTCGTACCAGTTCCGGTCGAACCGGTCGCCGTCGGCGGTGAGGACCGCCGCGAGGCTGCGGGTACCGGTCGGCGCGGTGGTCCCGTGGGACCCGTGGGCCGAGGCCGGTGCGGCGGTGAGGGCCGTGGCACCGAGCGTGACGGCGACGGCGGCGGTGACGAGGCGACGGGTGCGCATGGGGACCTCCTGGTCGACGGGTGGACCGCCGGGTGCGGTCCACCCCCTCTTCGCTCACGACACCCCGCTCGGATGCACCACGCGGGCGGTGTTCTTCGGCTCCTCGCTCGGGCCCTCGCCCCCCACCCGGCGCGGCCACCAGAACCTGTCGCCGAGCAGGACCGCCGCGGCCGGCACGAGCAGGGTGCGGACGACGAGGGTGTCGAGCAGGACGCCGACGCAGATGATGACGCCGAGCTGGGCGAGGACGACGAGCGGGAGGACCCCGAGCACCGCGAACACCGCGGCGAGGAGGACGCCTGCGCTCGTGATGACGCCGCCGGTCGCGGCGAGGGCCCGGAGCATCCCCTCGCGGGGGCCGTGGTCGCGAGCCTCCTCGGACGCCCGCGTCACGAGGAAGATGTTGTAGTCGACGCCGAGGGCGACGAGGAAGACGAACGCGAGGAGCGGGACGCCCTCGTCCAGCCGCTCGAAGCCGAGCAGCTGCGTGAAGAGGACCCAGCTGAGGCCGAGGCTCGCGAGGTAGGTGCCGACGACGGTCGCGACGAGCACGACGGGCGCGACGACGCTGCGCAGCAGCCCCCCGAGGGCCAGGAGCACGAGCCCGAGGATCAGCGGGAGGATGAGCGCCCGGTCGCGCCCCGAGGCCGCGGCGGTGTCGACGGCCTCCGCCTCGGTCCCGCCGACGTGCGTGCCCTCGCGGTCGGCGAGGGCGTCGCGCAGCGCGGCGACGTTGTCGCGCACCTCGTCCGAGCCGGGGTCCCCGGCGAGGACGGCGTCGACCTCGGCGACCCCGCCCCCGCTGGCCACGACGCGGGCGGACTCGACGCCCGGCACGCCGGCGACGTCACGGGCCAGGGCCTCACCGTCGCCCGTCGTCATGACGACGACGGGGTCGACCGAGCCGGCCGGGAAGGACTCCGCGTACCGCTGGGAGGCGGCGATCGACTCCGGGGTGTCGAGGAACTGGTCGGCGGTGGAGAGGCCGGCCCTCACCTGGCTGATGCCTCCGGCCGCGACGGCGAGGCCGACGACGACGACCGCGACCACCGCGACCGGGCGGCGGGCCACCGCGTCGCCGACCCGGCGCCACAGGGAGCGCCCGTCGGCGAGGCCGGTCTGGCCGACCCGCGGCACCTGGGGCCAGAACACCCAGCGTCCGAAGACGACGAGCGCGGCGGGCAGGACGACGAGCGCGAAGACCGCCGCGACGACGACCCCCACGGCACAGGCCAGCCCGAGGCCGCGGGTGGCGGGGAACGCCGAGAGCAGCAGGGTGAGCAGGCCGAGCACGACGGTCGAGGCGCTGGAGACGACAGCCTCGGTCGTCCGGCGCAGGGCGTGGGCCATCGCCGCCCGCCGGTCCTCGGTCGTGCGCAGCTCGTCGCGGTAGCGCGAGATGAGCAGCAGCGCGTAGTCGGTGCCGGCGCCGAACACGAGGACCGACAGGATGCCGACGGTCGACTCGTCCCAGGCGACCCCGAACAGGTCGAGGGTGCGGGTCGCGACGACCCCGGCGAGCTGGTCCGCGACGCCGACGACCGTCAGGGGGACGAGCCACAGGACCGGGCTGCGGTAGGTGAGCACGAGGAGGAGCGCCACGACGCTCGCCGTCGCGAGGAGGAGACGGGTGTTGGCCCCGTCGAAGACGCCGGCGAGGTCGGCCTGGATGGCGGCGGGGCCGGTCACCTGCGCGGTGAGCCCCTTCGGCAGGCCGGACTTCGCCGCCGCGCGGATCTGCTCCACGGTGTCTGCGGTGCGGGTGGCGTCGCCGCTCTCGACCGGCACCACGACGACGGCCGCGGTACCGTCCTCGCTTACCTGCGGCGGCATCCCGGTGGCACCCGGCAGGGAACGGGCCCGGGCCTCGACGGCGGCGGTGTCCGCGTCGGTGAGCCGCCCGTCGCGGGCGAAGAGGACGACCGCGGCCGAGCCCTGGGCCTCGGGCAGCCGCTGGCGCAGCTCGGCCGCGGCGCGGCTGTCCGAGTCGAGCGGGAGGGCGGTCAGCGTGCCGTCCGGCTTGTCGGCCTGGCCGACCACCCCGACGACGGCGCCCGCGGCGAGCAGGGCGAACAGTGCGAGCAGGCCGGCCACCCACCGGCGCGTGACGAGAGCGGCGACGCGTCCCACGAGAGATCCTCCGTTGGTAGACTTCGAGAACTGGGTGATTCACCTGATTACTAAGTTGGTGAGGGATATTACGGACCACGACCCCGTCGACGCAAACCGCGCGGTCACCGAGCTCGTGCCGGCCTGGACCGGGTCGAGCACGCTCGACACGCTCCAGGAGCTGACCGACGTCGCTGCCCAGGTCCCCCACGAGGTGGCCCGGCGGGCCGGGCTCTCCACGTCCGAGCTGCACTCCCTGCGCCACCTGGCGATGCGCTCGATGGGTCCGGTCGACCTCGCCCGCGCCCTGGGCGTCACCTCCGCCGCCTCCTCGCAGGTCATCGACCGGCTCGTCGCCCGCGGGCACGCCGAGCGCCGGCGCCATCCCGCCGACGGCCGGCGCACCGAGGTCGTCATCACCGAGTCGGGGCGTCGCGAGGCCGTGCGGCACCTCGCGCCGATGTTCGAGGGGCTCGCCCGGACCGACGCGGCCCTCTCCCCCGAGGAACGCGCCGTCGTCGAGCGCTACCTGCGTGGCGCCATCGCGGCAATGCGGGCCCTCACGTGAGTCCCGGTGCGCCCGAGGCGCTCTCGCACCTCGTCGACGTCGCCCTCGACCGCACCGTCGCTCCCGGCTTCACCTCGCTCGGGCTCGCCGTGCGACGGCGACTGCCCGGGTGGCCCGCCGACCCGCGTGTCGGGGCGCTGGCCGGCCGGCACGTCGCCGTCACCGGGGCCACCTCCGGCCTCGGGCGGCGCACCGCCCACGACCTCGCCGCCCTCGGCGCCACCGTGCACCTCGTCGTCCGCGACACGACGCGGGGTGAGCGGGTGGCCGCCGAGGTCGACGCCGCCGTCGGGCGCGAGGGCGCGGCCCGGGTCTGGTGGTGCGACGTCGCCGACCTCGAGTCCGTGCGGACCTTCGCCGGGCGCTTCCTCGCCGCCGGCCTGCCGCTGCGCGGTCTCGTCCACAACGCTGGCGCGCTGCCGGCCGAGCGCACCGAGTCGCCGCAGGGGCACGAGCTGACCCAGGCGCTCCACGTCCTCGGGCCCGTCCTCATGACCGAGCTGCTGCTGCCGGCGCTCGAGCCGGACGCCGGCCGCGTCGTCCTCGTCACCTCGGGAGGGATGTACACCCAGGCGCTGCCGGCCGACGACCCCGAGTACCTCGAGGGCGCCTACAGCGGGTCGGTGGCCTACGCGCGGAGCAAGCGCGGACAGGTCGAGCTCCTCCCGGTCCTCACCGAGCGCTGGCGCGACCGGGGCGTCACCGTCCACGCGACGCACCCGGGCTGGGCGCGCACCCCCGGCCTCGACGCGTCGCTGCCGGCCTTCTCCCGGGCCCTGAGGCCGGTGCTGCGTACCGACGCGGCGGGCACCGACACCACGGTCTGGGTGCTCGCCTCCGAGCCGGTGCCCGAGCCCGGACGCCTCTGGCACGACCGTCGCCCACGACCGACGAGCGTGCTCCCGACGACGCGACCGACGCTCTCGGACCGCGTGCGCTACTGGGCCTGGGTGGCCCGAGCGGTCGGGCTCACGCCCTAGGACCCGGCGCCCCGGGCGACGTGGAAGCGATCGAGCCGGGCGTCGCCGAACGCGAGGTCGGACCAGCGCCCGGCGTAGTGCAGCACCGCGAGCGCGCAGGTGGGGAAGCCCTCGGCCATCGCCCGGTGTCCCTCGGTGCTGCCCTCGCCGTCGGCCAGCAGCTCGGCGAGGGCCGGGACACCCGGGGCGTGGCCGACGACCATGAGGACGTCCGCGTCGTCGTCGGCCTCGTGCACGGCGTCGAGGATGGTCTCGGGTGAGCCGTTGTAGATGCGCCGGTCGTGGTGGATCTCGGCCTCGGGACACCCGGACTCCCACACGGCCTCGCAGGTCTGGCGGGTGCGCTCGGAGGTCGAACAGAGCACCTCGTCGATGCCTATACCGTGCTCGAGCAGCCACCGGCCCGCCTCGGTCGCGTCCTTGCGGCCGCGGCCGGTCAGCTCGCGCTCGTGGTCCCCCCCGGCGTTGTTCGCCTCGGCCTTCGCGTGCCGGAGCAGGACGAGGGTTCGGTCACGAGCCGCGCGGGTCATACCTCGATCATGCACCTTCGGCCCCGTCCTGTCCCGGGGCACCGGGGACGTTCGGGGTGGGTCGCAGCACACTCGTCAGGACGGCCGCGCCGTGGTTGGCTGGCCTCCTCGGCGGCACCCGGCCGCCCGCGGACGGGAGGCACCATGAGCGCCTACGACGACATCCTCGCGGCCCTGCCGGTCGACGACATCGCGGCCCGCGTCGGGGCCTCCCCCGACGAGGTGCGGCAAGCCTCGGCGGCGGTCGTGCCGGCACTGATGGGCGGACTCGACGCGAACGCCCGCGGCGGCGGGGCGGCGTCGCTGGTCGAGGCGCTCGGCAGCCACGACCCCGGGCTGCTCTCCGGCGGCGCCGACCTGTCGGCCATCGACGAGCAGGACGGCCGGGCCATCGCCGGCCACATCTTCGGCGACCGTCAGGACGAGGTCGTCGCGCGGCTCGGCGGCTCCCCGCTGAGCGGGCAGAGTGTCGGCGGCGCGCTGGTGCAGAAGCTGATCCCCGTCCTCGCGCCGATGGTGCTCTCGTGGCTCGCCGGCCGGGTGCTCGGCGGCGCGCGCGACGGGTCCACCGGCGGCGGTGGCGGTGGTGTGGAGGGCACCCTCCAGGACGTCCTCGGCTCGGTCACCGGCGGTGCGGCACAGGGCGGCTCGTCCGGCGCGACCCCGCAGTCCGGCGGCATCGACGCCGGGAGCATCATCGGGGACGTGCTCGGGGGACTGCTCGGCGCCGGCCGCCGCTGACCGTCCCGCGCGTCCGCGCGGTTACTCCCGACTTCTTGCGGATCCGCCACCCTCCGGGGCCGTTTCGGGCCGTCCCGAGGTGGGTGATCCGCAAGAAGTCCGGTGCGGTCAGGCCTGGCCGAGCCGCTCGAGGATGATCTGCCGGGCCGCGGCGGCGTCCGCCTGGCCCTTCATCTCGCGCATCACCTGGCCGATGAGGGCCCCGGCGGCCTGCACCTTGCCGTCGCGGACCTTGTCGGCGACGTCGGGGTTTGCCGCGATGACGGCGTCGACGGCCGCCTCGAGGGCCCCCGAGTCCTGCACCAGCTCGAGCCCGCGGGCGTCCGCGACCGCGGTCGGGGTGCCCTCACCGTCGAGGACGCCCTCCCAGGCCTGCCGCGCCATCGAGTCGTTGAGCCGCCCGCTGGTGACGAGCGACTCGAGCTCGACGACGTGGGCCGGGGTGACGCCGAGGCGCGCGGCGTACGTCGGCACGTCCTCGCCCTCGGTGTTCGCCCGCCGGGCGATCTCGCCGGACCACCACTTGCGGGCGGCGGCCGGCGAGGCACCGGCGGCGACCGTCTCCTCGACGAGGTCGACGAGCCCCGCGTTGACGACGTCGCGCATCTCGAGGTCGCTGTAACCCCAGGCCGCCTGCAGCCGCTTGCGCCGCTCGGCCGGCGGCTCGGGCAGGGTCGCCCGCAGGGCCTCGACGGTCTCGCGCGACGGTGCGACGGGCACGAGGTCGGGCTCGGGGAAGTACCGGTAGTCCTCGGCGTCGGACTTCACCCGTCCTGAGGTCGTGATGCCGGTGTCCTCGTGCCAGTGCCGCGTCTCCTGGGTGATCGAACCGCCGCCGGCGAGAACCGCTGCGTGCCGCCCGATCTCGTAGCGGACCGCCCGCTCGACCGAGCGCAGCGAGTTGACGTTCTTGGTCTCGGTCCGGGTGCCGAACACCTCCGATCCGCGGGGGGTCAGCGACAGGTTGACGTCGCAGCGCATCGAGCCCTGCTCCATCTTCACGTCGCTGACGTCCATCGCCCTGAGCAGGTCGCGCAGCGTCGCGACGTACGCCTTCGCGACCTCGGCGGCCCGCTCACGGGTGCCGGTGATCGGCTTGGTGACGATCTCGACGAGCGGGATGCCGGCCCGGTTGTAGTCGACGAGCGAGTGCGTGGCGCCGTGGATGCGACCGGTCGAGCCGCCGACGTGGAGGGACTTCCCGGTGTCCTCCTCCATGTGCGCGCGCTCGATCTCGACGCGGTACGTGGAACCGTCCTCGAGCTCGACGTCGAGGTACCCGTCGTAGGCGATCGGCTCGTCGTACTGCGAGGTCTGGAAGTTCTTCGGCATGTCCGGGTAGAAGTAGTTCTTCCGCGCGAACCGGCACCACTCGGCGATGGAACAGCTGAGCGCCAGCCCGATCCGGATGGCCGACTGGACCGCCACCTCGTTGACGACCGGCAGGGCGCCGGGCAGGCCGAGGCACACCGGGCAGACCTGCGTGTTCGGCTCCGCGCCGAACGCGGTCGGGCAGCCGCAGAACATCTTCGTGTTCGTCCCGAGCTCGACGTGCACCTCGAGGCCCATGACGGGGTCGTAGGCCGCGAGCGCCTCGTCGAAGGAGAGCGTCGGCTCCGCGCCGGTCGTCGTGCTCATCGGGCCACCTCCGTCAGGTCGGGCGCGCGGTCCAGGAGGGGGCCGCCCCAGGCGGCGCTGAGCCGGGCCTCCAGCGCGGCGCCGACCGAGTAGAGGCGGTCGTCGGCCATCGCCGGCGCCAGCACCTGGAAGCCGGCGGGCAGGCCGTCCTCGTCGGCGAGCCCACTCGGGACCGAGAGGCCGGGGATGCCGGCGAGGTTCGCCGGGATCGTCGCGATGTCGTTGAGGTACATGGCCATCGGGTCGTCGAGCTTGTCGCCGAGCCGGAACGCCGTGGTCGGCGCGGTGGGGCTGACGAGGACGTCGGCGGTCTCGAAGGCCCGCGAGAAGTCGTCGGCGATGAGCCGTCGCACCTTCTGGGCCGAGCCGTAGTAGGCGTCGTAGTACCCGCTCGACAGCGCGTAGGTGCCGAGGATGATCCGCCGCTTGACCTCGTCGCCGAATCCGGCGTCGCGGGTGGCCGCCATGACCTGTTCGGCGCTCGGCGCGTCGACGCCGTCCGGGGCGACCCGCAGGCCGTAGCGCATGGCGTCGAACTTCGCGAGGTTGCTCGAGGCCTCGCTCGGGAGGATGAGGTAGTACGCCGCGAGGGCGTAGGTGAACGAGGGGCACGAGACCTCGACGACCTCGGCACCGGCGTCGACGAGGTGCTGCACGGCCTCGTCGAAGCGCGCCTGGACCCCGGCCTGGAACCCCTCGCCGGTCAGCTCGCGGACGATGCCGATCCGCATCCCGGAGACGTCGGCCCGGCGGGCGGCCTCGACGACCGGCGGCACCGGGGCGTCGACCGACGTGGAGTCCATCGGGTCGTGGCCGGCGATCACCTCGTGGAGGAGGGCCGAGTCGAGGACCGTGCGCGTGCAGGGCCCGGCCTGGTCGAGCGACGACGCGAGCGCCACGAGCCCGTAGCGCGAGACGCCGCCGTAGGTCGGCTTGGCCCCGACCGTGCCGGTGACGGCGGCCGGCTGGCGGATCGAGCCGCCGGTGTCCGTGCCGATGGCCAGCGGCGCCTGGAACGACGCGACGACCGAGGACGAGCCGCCGCCGGACCCGCCCGGGATCCGCTCGAGGTCCCACGGGTTGCGGCTCGGGCCGTACGCGCTGTGCTCGGTCGAGGAGCCCATCGCGAACTCGTCCATGTTCGTCTTGCCGAGGATCGGCAGCCCGGCCGCCCGCAGGCGGGCGACGAGCGTGGCGTCGTAGGGCGGCACCCAGCCCTGGAGGATGCGGCTGCCGCAGGTCGTCGGCAGGCCCTTGGTCGCCAGGACGTCCTTGACGGCGACCGGGACCCCGGCCAGGGCGTGGAGCGGCTCCCCCGCGGCCCGGGCGCGGTCGACGGCGTCGGCCGCGGCGAGCGCACCGTCGCCGTCGACGTGGAGGTAGGAGTGCACGGCGCCGTCGACGGCCGCGGTGCGCTCGAGGAGCGCCCGGGTCACCTCGCGCGAGGAGACGGAGCCGGCGCCGAGGAGGTCGGCGAGCTCGGCGGCGGTGGCGCGGGTCAGGTCGGTGGTCACGCGCTCGCTCACTCCTCGTCCAGGATGCGAGGCACGCTGAAGCGCTGCTGCTCGGACTCCGGGGCGCCGGCGAGCGCCTCCTCGGGGGTGAGGCAGGGGCGCACGACGTCGGGGCGGGTGACGTTGACGAGGGGCATCGGGTGGCTCATCGGCTCGACGTCGGCGATCGGCGCCTGCTGCACGGTGGCCACCGCCTCGAGGATGACGCCGAGCTCGCCGACCATCCGGTCGAGCTCGGCGTCGGAGAGGTCGATGCGGGCGAGCCCGGCGAGGTGCGCGACGTCCGCGCGGGTGAGTTCGGCCATGGCGGGCAGTCTATGGGGGCCCGCGACGAGGGCCGTGCGGCGCCCGGCCGGCTCACGAGCCGGAGAGCCCGAGCTCGGCCAGACGGACCAGCGCCGAGAGCCCGACCCCGACCGCGAGGGTCAGCAGGACGGACTGGACCAGCCAGAAGCCCCACCGCACGACGAGCCCACCGGCGCTCCCGGGGGCCTCGGCGCGCATCGCCGACCACCACCGGTTCTCGGCCAGAGGTCCCCACGATCCGTCCGTTCGCGGGACCCACGGCAGCCACGGGTCCCTCGCCCGGCGCGCCCGGCGCGCCTCGGTGACAACGGGCCACACGATGAACCACCACGAGCCGACGAGGATGGCGGCGGCCACGACGAACACCAACGTCACCACGGCCCACACGGCCAGCAGCAGAGCCCCCATAGGTCGAAGACCCTAGCGCTGCGAGAATCGGCCGGTGCTCACCGACACCGCCTCGCTGCAGACCGTCCTCGACGTCTGCGGGGTCTTCGTCTTCGGTCTGTCCGGTGGGCTCGTCGCGGTCCGGCGCGGGCTCGACCTCTTCGGCGTCCTCGTCCTCGCCTGGGTCGCCGGACTCGGCGGCGGCATCATCCGGGACCTGTTCCTCGGCATCACGCCACCGGTGGCGGTCAGCGACTGGCGGCTGCTCGCGGCGGCTGTCGTCGCCGGCGGCGCGGTCTTCCTCCTCCACGGTGTGTGGGAGGACGACGACGCCCGTCCCGCGGGGGGCCGGCGGCACGTCACGCGCGCGGTCCGCCTCCTCGACGCCGCCGGGCTGGCGCTCTTCGCGGTCAGCGGCGCGCTCGTCGCCCTCTCCCGGGACGCCGGTCCGCTCGCGGCGACGCTCATCGGCGGCATCACGGCGATCGGTGGCGGGCTGCTCCGCGACGTCCTCGCCCGGCAGGTGCCCGAGGTGCTCCAGCGCGAGCTCTACGCCCTCCCCGCCCTGGCCGGGGCTGCGCTCGTCGTCCTCCTCGACCGCGTCGACCTGCTGTCCCCGCTGACCGCGTGGCTGGCCGTCGCCCTCGTCTTCGTCATCCGGGTCGTCGCGGTGGCCCTGGACCTCAACGCGCCCCGCGCACTGCGCAGCACCCCGCCCGACCGCTGACGCCCGGGCAGCTCAGGCGTCGGACCCGAGCAGCGCCGCACGCGAGTAGTCGCCCTCGACGAGCGAGGGGTCGCGGGCGGCCCAGGACCGCAGCACGGCGAGAGCCGCCGGCCACTGCCGCATCGACTCGTCGACCTGGGCGACGATGCCACCGTTCTCGGCGATGACCTGGACGCGGGCACCCCGGTTGGCCCGGTTGAGGGTCGAGGGCGGCAGCGCGCGCAGCTCGCGCAGCGACGAGACCGGCACCGACACCGCGCCGGGACGCCGCTCGACGCGGTCGCCCTCGACGTCGAGGACCGTGCGGAAGCGGACGACGAACCACGCGGCGGGCGGGATGACGAGCACGAAGAACAGGACGAGCACCCAAACGGCGACCGCCGCGAGGAGCGGGGTGCCCTCCCCCGTCCCGTCACGGACCAGGCCGACGAGCCCGAGGACGCACCCCACCCAGAACGCGAGCATGAGGGGCAGCGAGATCAGGCGCACCCACGCCGGGGCCGTGATGACTACTCGGGTGGGGAGCTCTCCCCGTTGAGGTGCGCTCATGGCCCTCAGTATGGTCGGCTGGGACAGAGGCGTACCCGGGGAGGGCGTCGGGGAGCAACCGGAACGGGAGATCGATGACCTACGACGTGAGCCCGGGCGAGATCCGCACCCACGCGGGTGACGTCGCCCGCGTCGCCCAGGCGCTCGGCCAGATGCAGCAGGCCAGCTCGGTGAGCGGCGGCAGCTACGGGCTCCTCCTGCAGTGGCTGCCGGGCGCGATCAATGCCGTCAGCGGTGACGTCGAGGGCGCTCTCGACACCGTGGCCACGAACGCCGACCGGGCGGTCAACGGGCTGCGCGCGATGGCCGACCAGTACGAGGCCGACGACACCAACGCGTCGTGGCAGCTGAGGAGCTCCTACCCGTGAGCACGCAACCCACCATCGGCCCGCAGAACCCCTACACCGTCCCGGACGCCGGCAGCACCAACGCCGGCGACTCCTTCATCGGGCTGGACGAGGGCTCCGGCTGGACCTCGGGCGCCGGGCTCATCGACAGCGGCTACGGCACGATCAACGCCCTGTGCAGCGGCAACTGGATCGACGCCGCGCTGAGCGGGGTCGCCCTCGTCATCGACGCCGCCGCCACCGCGGCCGACCCGATCGGGTCGGCCCTCGCGGCCGGCATCGGCTGGATCATCGACCACCTCAACCCGATCAAGAAGTGGTTCGAGGAGGTTGCGGGCAACCCCGGCGGAGCCGTCGCCCAGGCGCAGACCTGGGGGCTGATCTCGAAGGACCTCGGCCCGGCGGCCAGCGACTGGCGCTCGAGCGCCGGCGTCCTGCGCGGGGGCAACGAGGGACCGGCGGTCAACGCCTACCTCGGCTGGCAGCAGACGCACGTCGACGCCATCTCCGCCCTCGAGGGTGCGGCGGCCGGCATGGAGAAGGCGATCAGCGCGTGCGCGGCCGTCGTCGGCTTCGTCCACGGCTTCCTGCGCGACGTCCTCGCCCAGCTCGTCGGCGCGGCCATCAGCTGGATGACCGAGGCGCTGCTCTCCTTCGGCACGCTCATCCCGTGGATCATCGGCCAGATCAGCACCCGCATCGCGGCGGTCTCGGCCAAGTGCTCGTCCTTCGTCACCGGCCTGGTCCGCACCGGCAGCAAGCTCGACGACCTGCTCAAGGCCCTCGGGTCCTGGGGCCAGCAGCTGCTGCGCCTCCTCGACAAGGTCAAGCGCAACCCGGCCCTCCACCGCCCGGCCCCCCGGCACGCCGGACCACCCTCCGCGCCACCGACATCGGTGCCCCCGTGGAGCTGGACGCCGCCGGACGGCTGGACGCCTCCCGGCGGGCGCCACGCCGCCCCGCAGCCCTCGTTCCCGAGCCACCTGCAGGACGCGGTGGCGGCGGCCGGCCGCGACAGCGGTTACTCGGCCGCCACGAACGGCACGGACGGGGTCAAGCAGGGCCACGCGGGGATGACCGAGCCCGAGGACGACTGAGGGCCGGCGCTCAGAAGGCGCTGACGATCGTCACGACGAGGTCGACCGGGTAGACGGCGAGGCCGAGGACGACGAGCGTCCACACCGTCCAGCGCGCGACCAGCCCGCCGGTGCCGCGCCGGTCGGGCTCCGGGGCCCGGAAGACCGCGAAGAACCGGGAGGCGGCGAGGACGCCCCAGCGGCCGTCCGGCCGGCGCTCGAACGGCGTCCACCAGTCGCCGGTGCGCAGGCCCGCGGCGACACCCCGCAGGTACGGGACGAGGAAGAGGAGCAGGATGCCGCCGAACAGCACGAGGGCGATACCGCCGGCGAGCGCGACACCGCGCTCGGGGTGCAGCTCCTGGACCAGCACGTCCCTCGTCCTCCCCGTCCTCGTCCGCCGCCGGCCGGGCCGGCGCGGTCGTGCAGACGCTACACGGCACCCCGCCCTGGTCGCCGCCCGGACGGGCTCCGGGCTAGGGTCGGGCGCATGACTCAGCCACGGGGGTACTCGGGTCCGGACGAGGCGCTGGCCGCCATCGCGCAGGACGTCGCGGGCGTCGGCCCGGCGCCCGACACGGCGCAGGCGTGGCAGCGCGAGGTCGAGGCGCTCGCGGGCACCGGCACCGCCGAGGCCGGACGCGTGCGGGCCGAGGTCGACGTCCAGGGGATGCTCACCGGCCTCGTCGTCGGTGACGTCGTGGCCTCCCGCGGCGGTCGTGTCGTCACGGCCGCCATCCGCACGGCCCTGCGCCAGGCCCAGGAGTCGGTGCGGGAGAAGGCGGCTCGCTCCGCCGAAGCGACCTGGGGGCCCGGATCGGCCACGGCGGAGGCCTTCCGCGCGGAGGTCGAGGCGGCCACCCCGCTCGTCGAGGCCCTGCCGCCCGAGACCGACGGCCGCACGATGCCGGGCAGCGGCCCGCAGGCCCCGACCCGGGGAGGCACGTGGTGACCCGGCCGCAGCCCACTCCCGGGATGGACCCGCACCTGTTCGAGGGCAGCACCCCCGGCGAGACCGAGCTGCGCCGGCTCGTCGAGCAGGCCAGGGCGGCCGCGGCGTGGCGCCGGTCCGTCGAGACCCTGCGCGGCGTGGGCGAGTCCGAGGACGGCGTCCGGGTCGAGGTCAGCGCGTCGGGCGGGGTCGTCGCGGTCACGGTCCCCGACTCGGCGTGCACCGAGGGCGGGGCGGCGGTCACCGAGCAGGTGCTCGATGCCGTGATGGCCGCCCAGCAGGACCTCGCGGCCCAGCTGCGGCGTTCCAGCGAGGAGGCGTTCGGCGAGGACTCGCCCGCGGCCCGCACGGTCTCGGGGTCCCTCGACACCCGCTTCGCGCGGGCCACGGCGCTGCCGGACACCGCCGACGACGCCGGCTGACCCGGCTCCGGGGCCCGCCCTCGAGGTATCACCGGCCCCACCCGTGCCTCTTCCGGGGTGAGCGGCCAGACGGACTGGGGATCGGCCCGCCACGCTCGGAAGTGACACGTCATGCCCACGAAGAAGAGGAAGCCCCCCACCCTCCCCGCCCCCGTGCGGGACCGCCTCGCCGAGCTCCTCGGCGCGGACCCCACCCCGGCCGGCACCCTCGAGGTCCGGGTCCCCGGGGTCGGGGTCGTCACCGCGTACCACGCCGCTCCCGCGGGGGGCGGCAACGAGGTCGCCGCCCTCGTCGTCGCCGAGGACGGCACGATGACGCCGTACGCGGAGTTCGTCGCGACCCTCGGCCACGACCCGTTCGTCCCGGTCTTCCCGCCGCCCGTGTTCGTCCCCCTCCCGGAGCGCGAACCGGTGACCATCGACCCGGCACGCAACGACTGGCGCCTCGACAGGTGCGACCGGTACACCGAGACGATCACGGTCACCGTGCCGCCGACCGGCGCCGCGCCGAAGGCCGACGTCTACCTCCTCGCCGACACGACGGGCAGCATGGGACCGGTCCTCGACGCGGTCAAGGCCGGCGCGGACGCGATCCTCGCCGACCCGGCGCTCACCGGCTTCGACGTGGCCTGGGGCGTCGGCAACTACCGCGACTTCCCGGTGCCGACGCCCAACTCCTACGCCTTCCAGCACCAGGTCGCCCCGACGACCGACCACACCGCGGTCGGCACCGCCATCGGCGCGTGGACCGCGGCCGAGGGCAGTGACATCTCCGAGGGGCAGCTCTACGCACTCCACGAGATATCGACCAATCCGACGATCGGCTGGCGCCCGGACAGCAAGCGCATCCTCGTGTGGTTCGGCGACGCACCGGGCCACGACCCGATCTGCACCGACCTCACCGGGCTGGCCACCGCCGTCACCGAGGCCTCGGCGACCGACGACCTCACCGGTGCGGAGGTCACCGTCGTCGCGGTCAGCACGACGACGGGGACGGTGGACGCCCTCGACGGCGACCCGAACGCGAGCGTCTACGACTACACGACGTGCCCCGCCGCCGGGTCCGCCGGGCAGGCGTCGCGGATCACCGCCGCCACCGGGGGCACCCACGCGACCGGCATCGACCCGGGCAGCATCGTCGCCACCCTCTCGGCGCTCATCGCGGCCGCGGTCAAGTCCACCGGCAACGTGCACCTCGAGGCCACCGGCGACACGGCCCAGTTCATCGAGTCCATCACTCCCGCAGGCGGGTACGGCCCGCTGGACGGCGATGAGACGCACGTGCTGACCTTCGAGGTCGTCTGGGTCGGCACCAAGCCGTGCGCCGAGCGCGACCAAGAGCTCCACGGCGCCATCGACGTCGTCGCCGACGGGGTCGTCGTCGCGAGCAAGAAGGTGCGTGTCGTCGTGCCGAGGTGCCGCTACCACTACGTCGTCGAGGTGGTCTGCGGGACGCGTCCCGGCAAGGACCCCGGTCGCGAGCACGACGACAAGGGCCACGGGGACGGGCACGACCCCGGTCCGGGTGAGCCGGAGGGCGCCTGTGCGGTCGTCCCGGGCCGCTACGCGACGGCGGTCGTCATCGACAACCCCTCGACCTGCCCGGCGCGGATCGAGAAGCGGTTCGCCCCGCTCGTGGTGGAGGGCAAGACGATCGGCCGCGAGCCGGAGACCCAGCCGGCGCGGCCGTTCGCCAAGCTCGAGCTGCCGGCCGGCCACGCGACGATGGACGACTGCTGCGCCCTCCACGAGGCGGTCGACCACGGCGCCGGGCTGCTGCTCGGGGTCCTCGACATCGTCTCCGACATCCCGCTCGAGGTGCGGGCCGTGCTCACCGCCGACGGCGGACCGGGCTCGGTCGGTGCCCCGTCGGTGACGACGCGGCCGGTCGAGGCGCGCCGCGCCCCCTGACCGGCCCGGCGCACCCCGCCCCTCGGGTGCGCCACCGGAACGCGACCCGGCGGGCCACTGCCGATCCAGGCCCGCCGGGTCGTCCCGCTGCCCGGCCCCGCTCCGCTCAGTCGGGCGACCCGGTGTCGAGCAGTCGGACGAACTGGGCCTCGTCGAGGATGGTCAGACCGAGCTCGCGGGCCTTGTCCTCCTTGGAGCCGGCGTTCTCGCCGACGACGACGTAGTCGGTCTTCTTCGACACCGAGCCGGACGCCCTGCCGCCCCGCGCGAGGATCGCCTCCTTGCTCTCGTCGCGGGAGAACCCCTCGAGCGACCCGGTGACGACGACGGTGAGCCCGGCGAGGGTCTGCTCGACCGACTCGTCGCGCTCGTCGACCATCCGGACGCCGTCGGCGGCCCAGCGGTCGACGATCGCGCCGTGCCACTCGTTGCCGGGCTTGTCGAACCAGTCGCGCACGGACTCGGCGATGATCGCGCCGACGCCCTCGACGCCGGCGAGCTCCTCCACCGTCGCCTCGCGGATCCGCTGCATCGACCCGAGGCTCTGGGCCAGCGCCCGGGCGGCGGTGGGCCCGACGTGCCGGATGGACAGCGCGACGAGCACCCGCCAGAGCGGCTGCTGCCTGGCCGTGGCGAGGTTGGCGACGAGCTTGGCGCCGTTGGCCGAGAGGACCCGTCCGTCGACGACGGCGTCCTCGGGGTCGGTCTTCTTCGCGGCGCGGGTGTAGAGCGGGACCCGCGCGATGTCGGCGTCGGTGAGGCTGAAGAGGGTGGACTCGTCGTCGAGGACGCCGGAGTCGAGCAGGGCCACCGCGCCCTCGTAGCCCAGGGCCTCGATGTCGAAGGCGCCGCGCCCGGCGAGGCTCGACAGCCGCTCGCGCAGCTGGGCGGGGCAGGACCTGCTGTTCGGGCACCGGATGTCCTTGTCGCCCTCCTTCTCGGGGGCGAGGGTCGTGCCGCACGAGGGGCACTCGGTGGGCATGACGAACGCGCGCTCGCTGCCGTCGCGCAGCGCGACGACCGGGCCGAGGATCTCGGGGATGACGTCGCCGGCCTTGCGCAGCACGACCGTGTCGCCGATGAGCACGCCCTTGCGGACCACCTCGGTCGCGTTGTGCAGGGTGGCCCGCTCGACGGTCGAGCCCGCGACGACGACGGGCTCCATGACCCCGAACGGCGTGACCCGGCCGGTGCGCCCCACGTTGACCTGGATGTCGAGGAGCCTCGTGTTCACCTCCTCGGGCGGGTACTTGTACGCGATGGCCCAGCGCGGCGCCCGGGAGGTGGAGCCGAGGCGGCGCTGCACCGCGATCTCGTCGACCTTGACGACGACGCCGTCGATCTCGTGCTCGACGTCGTGGCGGTGCTCGCCGGTGCGCGCGATGAAGGCGTTGACCTCCTCGATCGTGTCGACGACCCGGAAGTGGCTCGAGACCGGGAGCCCCCACGCCTCGAGCGCGGCGTAGGCCTCGCTCTGCCGGGTGAGGTCGAAGCCCTCGCGCCGGCCGAGGCCGTGGACCAGCATCCGCAGCTCGCGTGCCGCCGTGACGCGGGGGTCCTTCTGCCGCAACGACCCCGCGGCGGTGTTCCGCGGGTTCGCGTACGGCGGCTTGCCCGCCTCGACGAGCTGCGCGTTGAGCTCGGCGAAGGCCTCGATCGGGAAGTAGACCTCCCCGCGCACCTCGACGAGGTCGGGAACCGGATGGGTCGTCGTCGCGAGCTCGGTGGGGATGCCCCGCACCGTGCGCACGTTGAGGGTGACGTCCTCGCCGGTGCGGCCGTCACCGCGGGTCAGGGCCCGGGTGAGGCGCCCCTTCTCGTAGAGGAGGTTGACCGCCAGCCCGTCGATCTTCAGCTCGCAGAGGTAGTGGAAGGCCTGGCCGGCGTCGCGCTCGACCCGGGCGTTCCACTCGAGCATCTCCTCGGCCGAGAAGGCGTTGTCGAGGCTGAGCATCCGCTCGAGGTGGTCGACGGCCTGGAAGTCTGTGGAGAACACGGCGCCCCCGACCTGCTGGGTCGGGCTCTCCGGAGTGCGCAGGCTCGGGTGCGCCTCCTCGAGCGCGGTGAGCCGCTTCATCAGGGCGTCGTACTCACCGTCGCTGACCGTCGGCGCGTCCTTGACGTGGTACGCGAACTGGTGCCCGCGGGCCTCCTCGGCCAGCTCCTCCCACTCGTGCCGGACGTCGTCGGGCACGGCGTCGGCGGGCGGCTGCGCGGCGGGGTCGGTCGGCGTCTCGCTCACCCGCTCATCCTGCCGCAGACCACCGACTCAGTCCTCGGAGCGGTCGGCGACGACGGCCATCACCCCGGCGGCGGCACCGGCGAGCGAGAGCAGGCTGAGGAACAGCTGGAGGACCGCGACGACCGGGTAGGCCTCCATCCCCCACAGGCCGCCGACCCAGTAGCTGCCGGTGAGGGCCGTCTGCGCGAGCCCGGAGAGCAGCGAGAGCCCGAAGAACAGCAGGGCCCAGGTGCGCCAGGCCCGGCGGCTGGGCGAGCGGCTCACGAGGGCCAGGCCGACGGCGGGCGGCACGAGGTGGAGGACCAGCAGCGCGACCGACAGCGTGTACGTGAACGACGAGCCCATGGGTCCCCTCCCCGGGCGGACGACCCACCCGGACGCGACCCTAGCGGTCCGCGGACGCGGTCCGCCGCTCCCGCAGGAGGACGTCGCGGGTCACCTCGAGCTGGCCGAGGTGCTGGGCGAGCTCCTCGTAGACGTGCAGCAGGACGGCCCCCTGCGTCTCGTACCCCGGCTCCGGCCGGGGCGCCGGCGGGTCGGCCGGGGGATCACCGAACGACGCGGCGGCGACGTCCTCGTGCAGCCCGGCGCGGCCGGCCGCGAGCAGGGCCAGCGCCTGGTCGACGCTCCCGGTGGCCCGGAACTCGGCGTCGCGGTCGCGCGGGACGACGATGCCGCGGTTGACCGTGCGCCCCCACCGGGCCATGACGCCGACGACGTGCGCCACGAGGCCGAAGGCGCTGTTGCCGCCGTCGAGCCCCGCGACGCGGACCCCGACGAGCTCGTCCCCCAGCTCGCGGCAGATCGCCGCGTACCCGTCGAGGGCGGTGTCGCAGTAGACGAGGTACTCCTCCGCGCTGATCACGCCCCGACGCTAGCGCCCGGCCCTGTCGGTCGGCGCCGTCCCCGCCACGCCGCGGCGTCGAACCTCTGGCGGAGCCCGGCCCGGCATACGAGGATGGAGCCCCGTCACCGACGCCGGACCAGGAGCCACCGATGACCAACCTCGTCACCAACCTCACGACGACCGCGGCCGAGATGCCCGAGCAGGACGCGCTGCGCGTCAGCGGCCAGGGAGTCACCTACCAGCAGCTGCACGACATGGCGGCGAAGGTGGCGGGGACACTGCGCGAGAACGGGATCCAGCCGGGCGACCGCGTCGCCGTCATCCTCCCGAACGTGCCGGCGTTCCCGGTCGTCTACTGGGGGATCCTCCTCGCCGGGGGCATCGTCGTGCCGATGAACCCGCTGCTCAAGGCCGGGGAGATCGACTACTTCTTCACCGACTCGGGCGCCAAGATCGCCTTCGTGTGGCCCGACTTCGTCGAGGAGGCCACCAAGGGCGCGCAGAACAGCGGCACCCGGGTCGTGACCACCGGCGCGATGGGCCCGGAGGACTTCGAGGGCGGCTCCCCCCTTGCCGAGCCCACACCCCGCGAGGACGACGACACGGCGATCATCCTCTACACCTCGGGCACCACCGGCCGCCCCAAGGGCGCCGAGCTGACCCACAGCAACATCCACCTCAACGCGCTGCGCTCGGCGAAGGTCATCCAGACGATGACCTCGGACGACATCGTCATGGGCTGCCTGCCGCTCTTCCACGTCTTCGGCCTCGTCGTCGGCCTCAACGCGGCGACCATCGCCGGCGCCTCCCTCGCCCTCATCCCGCGCTTCGACCCGCAGGCGGCCATCGAGGTCATCGAGAAGGAGCGGGTGACGATCATGCAGGGGGTGCCGACGATGTACGCCGCCATCCTCAACCACCCGGCCTCGGACGGGATGGACGCGAGCAGCCTGCGCACCTGCGCCAGCGGCGGGAAGATGGCCTCCAATCTGATCGAGAGCGGTGACATGCTGCGCATTCGCGTCACCGCCACCGTGAACTTCATCACGCCGCTGATCAACAACATGTTCCCCGCG
>NZ_DAOLAC010000006.1:32242-99877 GCF_035325325.1 Phycicoccus sp.
GAGCAGCCTGCGCACCTGCGCCAGCGGCGGGTCGGCGATGCCGCTCGAGGTGATGAAGGCGTTCGAGGAGAAGTTCGGCTGCGTCATCCTCGAGGGCTACGGGCTCTCCGAGACCTCCCCGGTCGCGAGCTTCAACATGCCCGACAGGGAGCGCAAGCCCGGCACGATCGGCATCGCCATCCCCGGCTGCGAGATGCGCTGCGTCGACCTCGACGGGAACGAGGTGCCGGTCGGCGAGGTCGGCGAGATCGCGATCCGCGGCGACAACGTCATGAAGGGCTACTGGAACAAGCCCGATGCGACGGCGGAGGCCATCCCCGACGGCTGGTTCCGCACCGGCGACCTCGCGACGATGGACGCCGAGGGCTACTTCACGATCGTCGACCGCAAGAAGGACATGATCCTGCGCGGCGGGATGAACGTGTACCCCCGGGAGGTCGAGGAGGTCGTCTACCAGCACCCGGACGTCCTCGAGGTCGCCGTCGTCGGGATGCCGGACGACCTCCTCGGCGAGCAGGTCGGGGCCGCCGTCGCGCTGCGCGAGGGCTCGAGCGCGACCCCGGAGGACATCATCGCGTTCACCAAGGAGCGGATCGCCGCCTACAAGTACCCGCGCCGGGTCTGGGTCGTCGACGCGCTGCCGAAGGGGCCGACCGGCAAGATCCTGCGGCGCGAGGTCCACGCCCCGGCGGAGTGAGCGCCGCGAAGGACGGACTCGGGCGCGTGCGGGCGGACGAGTGGGACGAGCACGGCCCGGTCGAGGAGGAGGTCCGGGCCGCCGACCTCTGGCGTGCCACCGGCGTCGGGCTGTGCATCGTGTGGGGCGTCTCGCTGTGCCTCGTGGTCGGCTGGGTCGTCCGGATCACCGTCGACCCGGCGCCCGGCGACCCCCCGGGGTTCGTCCGCCTCCTGCTCACCCCGGTCGCGCTGCTCTGCGTCGGCTTCACCGTGTGGCTCGCGGTCGCGGGCTGGCGGATCCACCACCGGCGCACCGCCGCCTGGGACGCGGTCGTCGTCGTCGGCGCGCTCGGGCTCGTCACCGGGGTGTTCGTCGCGGCCCCGTGGGGCACGGCCGGCGGACCGAGCGCGGGCCCGAGCCCGGCGTCGCTCGGGCTCGTCGTGCTCGGACTGATGTCGGTCGTCGCCGGGCTGCTCGCGCAGCGGTCGTGGCGCCGGGCGGCTCGGGCCATCGAGGAGCTCCACCCCCACGAGGGCCCCGGCGGCTCAGACCCGGGCGGCGCGCTCCCGGGCGCGGGTGACGACGGCTTCTGGGGAGCGGGGGCTGCGGTTGACGACCCAGGCCGCCGCGAGGACGACGGCGAACCCGACGAGCTGCCAGGTGCCGAGCCGCTCCCCGAGGACGAGGACGCCGAGGAGCACCGAGACGACCGGGATGAGGTAGGTGATCGTCGAGCCGACGACCGGGCCGGCGCCGCGGACGACGTCGAACTGGAGGACGTAGGCGAAGCCGGTCCCGACGACGCCGAGGGCGAGCACGCACGCGAGCGGTAGCCACCCGGGGACGTCGCCCGCGGCGCGGTGGGCGACGAGCGCGCCGAGACCGTCGGCCCGGGTGGCCGCCCACCCGAGCGAGACCGGGACCATGAGCCCGAGCCCGGTGAGCAGCGTGGCGGCCGGCATGGCCAGCCCGCCGAGGTCGGCGCCGGCGAGGAAGCGGCGGTTGTAGGTCCAGCCGACCCCGTAGCTCGCGCCGCCACCGAGCGCCATCGCGAACCCGACGAGGTCCGGGCCCTCGGCGGAGGTCCACGGCTGCATGATCGTCACCACACCGACGAAGCCGACGCCGACCGCGACGAGCCGCCGCCCGGTGACCCGGGCCCCGGGAAGGATGGCGAGGGTCGCGAGCACCGTGGCGATGGGGGTGGCGGCGTTGCCGATGCCGGCGAGCGCCGAGGTGATCCGGGTCTCGGACAGCGCGAAGAGCGTGAACGGCAGGGCGGCCAGGAGGAAGCCGCAGACGAGGAGGTGGCCCCAGACCCGGCGCCCGGTGGGCAGCCGCCCGCCGCCGGCGAGGAGGAGTCCGGTGACGACGACCGCGCCGGCGAGGATGCGCAGCCCGGAGATCTGGACCGGGTCGAGGGACTCGAGGCCGACCTTCATGAGGAGGAAGCTCGACCCCCAGATGAGGACGAGCGCGACGAACTTGACCTGCCAGGGCACCCGCGGCTGGACCATCAGGACTCCGTCTCCTCGGCGACTCGGCGCGCGGTCTCGAGCGCCGTCCGGAGAACGTCGCGGGCCCCCTCCGGTGTGAGCCCGGCCAGGCCGCAGGTGGGGGTGACGACGAGGCCGGGGACGGCGGCGGGGTCGAGCCCGGCCCGCTCCAGGCCGTCGAGGAGGGTCCGGGCGGCCGCGGCGCCGGTCGTCGAGCCGTCGGTCGCGAGCACCCCGGCGTACAGGCCGACCCCCGCCTCGGCGCTCGCGGCGACCGACTCCCAGCGGGCCGGCGAGGCAGCCGTGAGGTCGAGCGCGAGCGCGCCGGCGCCCACGGAGCGCAGCAGCGGGATGGGGGCCCGCGGGTGGCAGGAGTGGAGGACGGTCGGCCCGTCGTGCGCCGCGAGGACGTCGCGCAACCCATCGGCGACCACCTGCCGGTCGACGGCCCGGACCCGGCCGTACCCGGAGGCGGTCGGCAGCGCTCCCTCGAGGACGGCGCTCAGGGACGGCTCGTCGAGCTGGAGCACGACGTCGGCGCCGGGCACGAGGCGGCGCACGTCGGCGACGTGGGCGCGGATCCCCTCGGCGAGCGAGGCGACGAGGTCGGCGGCGGCCCCGGGGTCGGTGACGACCCGCTCGCCGCGGGTGAGCTCGAGGGTGGCGGCGAGGGTCCACGGCCCGCAGACCTGGACCTTGAGCGGACCGGCGTACCCGTCGTAGGCCTCGGCGAGCTCGTCGAGGTCCTCGCGCAGCAGCGCCGCGGTGCGCCCGGCGTCCCGGCCCGGGCGGTCGACGAGGCGCCACCCGCTCGGCTGGAGGTCGACGGGCAGGTCGACGAGGATCCCCGCGGCCCGCCCGACCAGGTCGGCGCCGGGCCCCCGCCCCGGGGTCTCCGGGAGGAACGGGAGCCCGAGGCCGTCACCGCCGCCGTCGAGGAGCAGGTCGCGGACGGTCCGCACCGCCTCACCGGCGGAGGTGCCCGGCCACGACCCGATCCCGGTCGCGCGCACCCCGACCGGCTCCGCCGCGGCACTCACCGGCCCCACCGCGTGACGAGACCGCGGACGGAGGCCGGCACCTCGGCCGCGGTCGACAGGGCGTGGGGGGACGGCTCCGGGTCGCCGGCGACCGTGCGCAGGGGGACGACGCCGGTCCACGCGGTCGTCTCCTCGTCGGGGTCGCCCGGGCCGCCGGAGCGGGCCTTGAGGACCCACCGCCCGTCGGTGATCGGCAGGGCCATCGCGAGGGTCGCGACCTGCTCGCGTCGCGTCATCGGCCGCACCTCGGTGGTCCGTCCGGGCAGCAGCCGCTCGGAGAGCACCTCGAGGGCGCGCTCGCGGTCGGCGTCGCCGAGGGTGACCAGCTCGCCGTGGACGACCGCCGAGCGGTAGTTCGCCGAGGACTCGAAGGTCGTGTGCGCGACGACCAGCCCGTCGACCGAGACGACGGTGAGCGCCGCGGGGGCGCCCGCCGCGACCTGGCGGAGGGCGCCGGCACCTGTCGAGCCGTGGAGGAGGATGCGGTCGCCGTCGCGGGCGAAGAGCATCGGGACCACCCACGGCCGGCCGTCGACGACCGTCGAGAGCGTCCCGGCCAGCACCTCGTCGAGGAGGGCGTCGAGGGCGGCGCGGTCGGCCGTGGCCCGTTCCGGTTTGCGGGTCAGCCGCTCGGTGGCCGGTGCCGCGCCCCCGCCGTACCCGCGGCCGGGGCAGGGCTCGTCGCGGACGACCCGCTCGGTGGAGGCCGGTGCGCGCCGCAGCGCATCGCCGACCCGCGTGGGCCGCGGCATGAACTCCCCTCCGCAGTTCGGGCACACGCGGCCGAGGTGCTCCGCGCAGCCGGTACAGAAGGTGCACTCGAAGGAGCAGATCACGGCGCCGACGGCATCCGCGGGCAGGTCGAGGTCACAGCACTCGCAGGAGGGGCGTAGGGCGAGGGTCACGGGGTCATCATCGCGCCTCCCACCGACGGTGGACGACCCGTCCACATCACTGCGTCACGCTCGCGCTCGCGGGCGCTGTGGCCCTGGCCCGGCACGGCGAGGTGGCGGCCTCCGACGAAGGGTGAGCCGGTCACCATAGGCTGGCCGACGTGCCGGCACCCGAGGGCTTCGCGTACCGCCGCCGCGGCGAGGAGGTCGTCATCTCCCACGGCGGGCGGGTGGCCACCGTGCTCCGCGGCACGCGGGCGCGCGACTTCCTCGACGACGTCGAGCGCACGGACCCCCAGGAGCTCATGACCCGGGTCACCGGCGACTACCGCCGGGGCAACGAGCGGCAGGCCCGGCAGCACCCGCGCAACCGCGGCCGCTGACGACGCCGCCCCCGCCACCTGGCCGGTGGCGGGGGCGGCGTGGTCGGGGTCAGAGGACGTCGTGGCCAGGGTGCGGCTCGGTCGGGATGGTGCCGAGCCGGCCCGCCTGGAAGTCCTCGAACGCCTGCACCAGCTCGGCGCGGGTGTTCATGACGAACGGGCCGTAGGCCGCGACGGGCTCGCGGATCGGGCGGCCGCCGAGGATGTACAGGTCGAGGCTCGGGCTGCGCGACTCCTGGCTCTCGTCGGCACCCACCTCGACGACGTCACCGCCGCCGAGCACCGCGAGCTGGCCCATCCGCAGCGGACGACGGTCGGGACCGACCGAGCCCTTGCCGCCCAGCGCGTACACGAGCGCGTTGTACTCCGGGTTCCACGGGAGCCGCACCCGCGCCCCCGGCGCCACGGTGACGTGCAGCGCGACGATCGGGGTGTGCGTGATGCCCGGCCCCTGGTGGCCGTCGAGCTCGCCGGCGATGACGCGCACCAGCGCCCCGCCGTCCGGGCTCGAGAGCAGGGCGACGTCGCCGCCGCGGATGTCCTGGTAGCGCGGGGGCGACATCTTCTGCGCCTTCGGCAGGTTGACCCACAGCTGGAGGCCGTGGAAGAGACCGCCGCTGACGACCAGCTCCTCCGGCGGCACCTCGATGTGCAGCAGGCCGGAGCCCGCCGTCATCCACTGCGTGTCGCCGTTGGTAATGACGCCACCGCCACCGTTGCTGTCGCGGTGCACGAAGGTGCCGTCGATGATGTAGGTGACGGTCTCGAAGCCGCGGTGCGGGTGCCACGCGGTGCCCTTCGGCTCGCCCGGCGCGTACTCGACCTCGCCCATCTGGTCCATGTGGATGAACGGGTCGAGGGCGGCGAGGTCGACGCCGGCGAACGCGCGGCGCACCGGGAAGCCCTCCCCCTCGTAGCCCTGGGGTGCGGTCGTCACCGAGCGCACGGGGCGGGAGACCGCCGTCGCGACGGGCTCGGAGACCCTCGGCAGGGTCAGGATGTTCTCGACGGTCACGGCCGGCATGTCACTCACGCTCCTCGTGGTCATCCTCCGGGTGGAGGCTCGCCCCGTCCAACAGTAGTTGACAGTTCAACTATTCCTTGTCCCGGCTCACCCCACGGCTAGCCTTCGAGCATGAGCCGTCCGGTCTCCGTGGTCATCGGTGTCGTCCTCGTCCTCCTCGGCCTCCTGTGGATGCTCCAGGGCCTCGGCTACGTCGGTGGCAGCCCGATGACCGGGGTCACCTTCTGGGCCGTCGTGGGGCCGCTCGTCTCCTTCGCGGGCCTCGCCCTGGCGATCCTCGGCGGCCGCCGGCGTAGCGGGTGACCCGTCACCCGGCGTGCCGCACACAGGTGCGGGCGGTCGGCCGCGCCTCGAGCCGGCCGTCGGGGATCGGCTCGCCGCACACCGTGCAGAGGCCGTAGCGCCCCTCCTCGACCCGGACCAGCGCGGCGTCGAGCTCGCCGAGGTGCGCCCGCAGCCCCGCGGTGAGCGCCGCGAGCTGCGAGCGCTCGTACGCGATGGTCTGGCCCTCGGGGTCGTGCTCGTCGTCGGCGTTGGAGTCCACCGACGCCGCGACGAGCCGGGCCATGTCGTCCTCCATCCCCGCGAGCCGGTCGAGCAGGGCCGCGCGGTCGGCGACCAGCCGCCCCCGCGGGTCGGGCCCGTCGGGGTCAGGCGGCACGGGAGGTGGCCGTGATGGTCGCCGAGCCGACGACGCGGGTGCCGTCGTAGAGGACCACCGACTGCCCCGGAGCGACCCCACGCACCCGCTCGGCCAGTCGCACCCGGACCGCGTCACCGTCGACCAGGGCGCGGGCGCCCACCTCGGCCCCGTGGGCGCGCACCTGGGCTCCGACCGCGACCTCGCCCTCCGGGGCCGGTCCGCACCAGCGCAGGTGCGCGCCGTCGACCACGTCGACCCCGAGCAGGTCGGAGGTGCCGACGAGCACGCGGTTGCGGGGCGCGTCGACCTCGACGACGTAGCGCGGCTCGCCGTCCAGGCGCGAGCGGTCGATGCCGAGCCCGCGCCTCTGCCCGACCGTGAAGCCGTGGGCGCCGGCGTGCTCGCCGACCACCTCGCCGGAGATCGCGTCGACGAGCTCGCCGGGGCGCTCGCCGAGCCGTCGGGACAGCCAGGCCCGGGTGTCGCCGTCCGGGACGAAGCAGATGTCGTGGCTGTCCGGCTTCCGCGCGACCGAGAAGCCGCGGGCGGCCGCCTCCTCGCGGACCTGCGGCTTGGTGAGGTCGCCGAGCGGGAAGAAGGCCCGGGCCAGCTGGTCGGCGTCGAGCACGCCGAGGACGTAGGACTGGTCCTTCGCGACGTCGGCCGCTCGGTGCAGCTCGCGCCCGGTGGCCCCCTCGACGACTCGTGCGTAGTGCCCGGTGGCGACCGCGTCGAAGCCGAGCGCGACCGCCTTGTCGAGCAGCCCGGCGAACTTGATCTTCTCGTTGCAGCGCAGGCACGGGTTCGGGGTGCGGCCGGCCGCGTACTCGGCGACGAAGTCCTCGACGACGTCGCGCTCGAAGCGGGCGGCGAGGTCCCACACGTAGAACGGGATGCCGAGCCGGTCGGCGACGCGGCGCGCGTCGCCGGCGTCCTCGATCGTGCAGCACCCGCGGGCCGACTCGCGCAGGGTCGCGGCGCTGCGCGAGAGCGCGAGGTGGACGCCGACGACCTCGTGCCCGGCGTCGAGCATCCGGGCCGCCGCGACCGCGGAGTCGACCCCACCGGACATCGCGGCGACGACGCGCATCAGAGGAGCCCCCCGGCCCTCCGGGCGCGCTCGACGACCCCGGGCAGGGCGGCGAGGAAGGCGTCGACGTCGGCGTCGGTCGAGGTGTGGCCCAGCGAGAGGCGCAGCGCACCACGGGCGTCGGCCTCGGGGTATCCCATGGCCAGCAGGACGTGGCTCGGCTGCGGCACCCCGGCCTGGCAGGCCGAGCCCGTGCTGCACTCGACGCCGGCGGCGTCGAGGAGGTAGAGGAGCGAGTCGCCCTCGCACCCGGGGACGAGCAGGTGGGCGTTGCCGGGCAGCCGCCCGGTACCGTCGCCGGGACGCCAGCACCCGCTGACCGTGATGCCGAGGTCGAGGCCGAGGGCCCCCTCGACGAGCCGGTCGCGCAGCCCGAGGACCCGCTTGGCCTCGACGTCCCGCGTGCCGACCGTCTCCTCGAGCGCGACGGCGAACGCGTGGATCGCCGGCACGTCGAGGGTGCCGCTGCGCACCTGCCGCTCCTGGCCACCGCCGTGCAGCTGGGGCACGAGGACGGCGTCCCGGCGGGCGACGAGCGCGCCGACCCCGAGCGGCCCGCCGAGCTTGTGCGCCGTCACCGTCATGAGGTCGGCGCCGGACTCCTCGAAGCGCACGGGGAGGTGCGCGACGGCCTGGACCGCGTCGGTGTGGAAGGGCACCCCGTGCTCGCGGGCCACGGCGGCGAGCTCGGCGACCGCCTGGACGGTGCCGACCTCGTTGTTGGCCCACATGACCGAGACGACCGCGGCGTCGTCCGCGTGCTCGGCGAGGACCGCGCGCAGGTCGTCGACGGCGAGGTGGCCGCACCGGTCGGGCTCCAGCCACGAGACGGTGGCGCCCCGGTGCTCGACGAGGAACTCGACGGGGTCGAGGACGGCGTGGTGCTCGATGGCGCTCGTGACGACCCGGGTTCGCCGGGGGTCGGCGTCGCGGCGGGCGGCCCAGGTGCCCTTGACCGCGAGGTTGTCGGACTCGGTGCCGCCGGAGGTGAAGACGACCTCGGAGGGCCGGCAGCCGAGCGCCGCGGCGATCCGCTCGCGGGACTCCTCGACCGTCTTGCGGGCCGCGCGGCCGGCGGTGTGCAGCGAGGAGGCGTTGCCGACCCGGCCGGCCGACTCGACGAACGCCTCGACTGCGGCGGGGAGCATCGGCGTGGTCGCCGCGTGGTCGAGGTAATGCGTCACGAGGGTCGAGTCTACGTTTCGCACCGGGTCCGACCGGCGCCCGGCGTCAGCCCGGGAAGAGGCAGAACGGATGACCCGAGGGGTCGGCGAGGACGTAGAGCGGTTCGTCGGGGTCGTCGGTGCGGTCGAGCAGCAGCCGGGCCCCGAGCGCCTCGGCCCGGGACCGCTGCCGCTCGAGGTCGTCGCGGTCGTCGACGAGGAGGTCGAGGTGCAGCTGCATCGGCACCTCGTGGTCCGGCCACGTCGTCGGGGTCAGCTCCTCGACCTCCTGGAAGGCGAGCCGCCGCGTGCCGTCGGCCTCGGTGAGGACCAGCCAGTCGGCGTCGTCGGGCTCGCCGTCGGCCGGCGGCTCGTCGCCCGGACGGTAGACGAGGCCGAGCAGCTCGCGCCAGAACTCGGCGCTGCCCCGGACGTCGGTGGTGTCGAGGACGGTGTGCAGCAGCCGTGGCGATTGCCCCATCGGCCGACCGTACCGCCCCGCCGTCAGCCCTTGCGCTTCCTGACCTCGGACGTCGCCTGCGGCAGGACCGAGAAGAGGTCGCCGACGACGCCGAAGTCGACGAGCTCGAAGATCGGCGCCTCCTCGTCCTTGTTGACGGCGACGATGGTCTTCGAGGTCTGCATGCCGGCCCGGTGCTGGATCGCGCCGGAGATGCCGGCCGCGACGTAGAGCTGCGGCGAGACCTGCTTGCCGGTCTGGCCGACCTGGTTGCTGTGCGGGTACCAGCCGGCGTCGACCGCCGCGCGGCTCGCGCCGACGGCGGCGCCGAGCGAGTCGGCGAACTCCTCGACCGGACCGAAGTCGCCGCCGGTGCCGCGGCCGCCGGAGACGACGATCGCGGCCTCGGTGAGCTCGGGGCGGCCGGTGGCCTTCTTCGGCTGGGAGTCGGTGATCCGGGCGGCCTTCGCGGCCTCGCTGACGCTCACCTCGACGGGCTCGAGCGCGGCGTCCTCCGGGGCCGCCTCGATGGAGGCCGAGTTCGGCTTGACGCAGATGATCGGGGTGCCCGTCGTCACCTTCGCCGTCACCGTGTACGAGCCGGCGAACACCGACTGCGTGGTCTCGGGGGTGCCGTCGTCGCCGGCGCGGACGTCGACGGCGTCGGTGATCATCCCGGAGCCGGTCTTGATGGCGAGGCGCGCGGCGATCTCCTTGCCCGCGGCATTGCTCGGGATGAGCACCGCTGCGGGAGAGACCTTCTCGATGATCGCCGCGAGGATCTCCGCCTGCGGCGCGACGAGGTAGGACGCGGCGTCGGCGTCGTCGACGACGTACACCTTGTGCGCGCCGTACTTCGCGTAGGTCTTCTGGGCGGTCGCGGCGCCGGGACCCACGTGCACCGCGGACGGCTCGCCGAGACGGCGGGCGAGGGTCAGCAGCTCGGCGGTCGCCTTGCGCAGGCGACCACCGGCGTGGTCGGCGAGGACGAGGACTTCAGCCATGGTGTGTGTGCTCCTGGTCTGCTGGGGCGGCCGCGGTCAGAGGAACTTCTGGGCGCTGAGGAACTCGGCGAGCTTCGTGCCGCCGTCTCCCTCGTCGGTGACGATCTGGCCCTGCTCGCGCGGCGGACGCTTGGCGAACGCGACGACCGAGGTCCAGGCGGCCTCGAGGCCCACGTCCGACGCGTCGACACCGAGGTCGGCGAGCGACCACGTCTCGACCGGCTTCTTCTTGGCGGCCATGATCCCCTTGAACGAGGGGTAGCGCGGCTCGTTGATCTGGTCGGTGACCGAGACGAGCGCCGGCAGGGACGCCTCGATGGTCTCGGAGGCGGTGTCGCCGTCGCGGCGGATGGTCACGCTGCCGTCGCCGACGGTGAGCTCGGAGGCGTAGGTGACCTGCGGGAGGCCGAGCCGCTCGGCGAGCATCGCCGGGACGACCCCCATGACGCCGTCGGTCGAGGACATCCCGGTGAGGACGAGCTCCGGGCTGCCGTCGGTGACCTTCTCGACGGCCTTGGCGAGGACGAGCGAGGTGCCGACGGCGTCCGAGCCGTGGATGGCGTCGTCCTGGACGTGGACGGCCTTATCGGCGCCCATCTGGAGGGCCTTCTTGATGGCGTCCGCGGCGGCCTCGGGACCGACCGTGACGACGGTGACCTCGCCCTCGCCGGCGGCCTCGACGATCTTGAGGGCCTCCTCGACGGCGTACTCGTCGAGCTCGGAGAGCAGGCCGTCGGCGGCCGCCCGGTCGACGGTGTTGTCGGACTCCTGGAACGTCCGCTCGGACTGCGCGTCCGGGACGTACTTGACGCAGACGACGATGTTCATCCGTCCCTCGTCCTCTTCCTGTCGCTTGGGTGGTCACGCGCACGGGGGTGCCCGGCGCACGTGCCGACCATCCTCTCAGCCGGTGAGCGCTCGTTCACCACCGAGGCGGCGTGACGGTCACCACCCCGCCCGAGGGGAACACCGCGGTGACGCGGCACGGGTCTGTCAGGATCGGACCCGTGAGCAGCGAGGACGCGGTCGGACCGGGATCGGTGCGGCGCACCGTCGGGCCGTTGGGCGACCCCGAGACGGTCGGCTGGTGGGAGGCCCTCTGGCGCCCGTTCTGGGTGCTGCCGGCCGTCGTCGTGGCGCTCTCGGTGCTGGCCGGTGTCCTGCTCCCCCTCGTCGACGAGCACCTCCTCGGCGACGTCGACTACCTCTTCGGGGGGAACGCCGACTCCGCGCGCAGCCTCCTCGGCACGATCGCCAGCGCGATGATCTCGGTGACCGGGCTGGTGTTCTCGATCACGATGGTCGTCATGCAGCTGGCGAGCAGCCAGTTCACCCCGCGCCTGCTCTCCGGGTTCCTCGGCAGCCGCGTCGTGCAGGTCACCCTCGGGGTCTTCATCTCCTCGTTCGTCTTCGCGCTCATGGTGCTGCGCGACGTGCGGGCCGGAGGCAGCCCCTTCGTCCCCCAGCTGTCGGTGACGGCGGCCTTCGGTCTCGTCCTCGCGAGCGTCGCCCTCTTCCTCGCCTTCATCCACCACATCACCGACTCGATCCGGGTCGACCAGGTCATCGACCGGATCGCCGCGCACACCGTCCGCTCCCTCGAGCGCGGCTCGGCGGCCGAGTGGGACGACACCTCCGCGGTGCCGCCGTCGTGGGCGCAGCAGCCCGGGCCGACGCTCACCGTGACGACCGGCGAGCGGCACGGGGTCGTCCAGCGCGTCCACTACACCGGTCTCGTCGAGTGTGCCGAACGGGCCGGGGTGGTCGTCGAGCTGCTGACCCGCGCCGGCGAGGTCCGTCACCGCGGCCAGCCGCTCGCGATCGTCCACGGCGCGCACGCCGGCGACGACGTCGCCGAGGCGGTCCGCGACGCCGTCGGCCTCGGTCGCGAACGCACGCTCCAGCAGGACCCCGAGTTCGGGCTGCGGCAGCTCGTCGACATCGCCGAGCGGGCACTGTCCCCCGGGGTCAACGACCCGACGACGGCCGTGCAGGTGCTCGACGAGCTGCACCGCGTCCTGCGGGTCGCCGCCCTGCGCCCGGACCGGTCGGCATACCTCGTCGACGGCCGGGGCACGGTCCGCGTCCTCGACCGCCCCCCGACCTTCGCCGGGATGCTCGACCTCGCCCTCGACGAGGTGGCGCACTACGGCGCGGACGGCCTCCAGGTGCCCGCCCGCATCGACGCGCTCCTGCAGGACCTCGAGCTCATGGCGCGCCCGGAGCACGCCGCGACCGTCGTGGCCAAGCGGGCCGACCTGCGGGCCCGGCACGGCGGGCGGCACGCGGGCACGGACGGCTGAGGCCGGGCGTCCGGGACCACGCTCAGGCGCCCTCGAACGGCGCCGGGCCCTTGCCCTTCTCGACGAAGTGACGCATGCCGGTGGCGCGGTCCTGCGTCGCGAAGAGCCCGGCGAAGAGGGTGCGCTCGATCTCCAGGCCCGTCTCGAGGTCGACCTCCAGGCCCCGGTCGATGGCCTCCTTCGCCGCGCGCAGGGCGTAGGCCGGGCCGCCGACGTACCGGGCGACGAGCGCGCGGGCGGTCTCGTACACCTCGGCCGCGGGGACGACCCGGTCGGCGAGACCGATGGCCAGGGCCTCCTCGGCGTCGACGAACCGGCCGGAGAGGACGAGGTCCTTGGCCCGGGCCGGACCGACGAGGCGGGCGAGGCGCTGGGGGCCGCCGGCGCCGGGGATGATGCCGAGGTTGATCTCGGGCTGGCCGAGCTTCGCGTCGTCGGCGACGACCCGCCAGTCGCAGGCCAGCGCGACCTCGCAGCCGCCCCCGAGCGCGTAGCCGGTGATCGCGGCGACGGTCGGCTTGGGCAGGCCGGCGAGCGCCTTCGTGAAGTCCTGGAGCAGCGCGGAGTGGTCGACCATGTCGGTGTACGACATCGTCTCCATCTCCTTGATGTCGGCGCCCGCGGCGAACACCTTCTCGCCGCCGTGGACGACGACGGCCGCGACGTCGCGCCGCTCGGCCGCCTCGCGGCAGGCCGCGACGAGCCCGTGCTGGATCTCGGCGTTGAGCGCGTTCATCGGCGGGCGGTCGATCCGGATCGTGCCGATGCCGCCCTCGACCTCGAGGCGGACGAGGTCGGTCACTGCCCGTCCTCCAGCGGCTGGCCGGTCTCCGGGTCGATGCCGAGCATCCGCTGGTGCCAGAGGTGCACGGCGGAGAGGACGACCTGGATGGAGACCTGGGTGAGGACCGAGAGGTCGGCGCCCGCGGTGACGACGTGCTCGCCGGTGACGACGAGCGTCGTGCCCGCGATGCCCGTCTTCACGTGGTTCATGTGCAGGTTGATCTCGTTGCACGTCTCGTGCAGCTTGAGCCGGTCGGCGACGAGCTCGTCCTGGATCTGCCACTGCCCGAACAGCCGCATGATCTCGACGTCGCCCTCGGTGCAGCGGACGAAGAGCTGCTGGTCGTTGACGGTGAAGGCGACGTCGCCGTCGCCGTCGATGTTCGGCCCGAGCCCGAGGTCGACGAGGACGTCGAGGACCCGGCCCCGCAGCGGGTGCTCGTCCGGGGGCGGCGGGAAGTTGGGCAGCGAGGTGGGGTCGGTCATGGCACCACCGTAGCCACCGGCGGCGAGGCCCCGGCCGGGGCGGGGTGGGACGGGCCGGGAGTCCCGCGGTGCCTGGATGGCCGAAATGGCGGATCCAGTAGTACATTGCCGGGAGACCTGCGGGATGCCGCATACCAGACCCCCTACCGCCACGGATTCCACAAGCCCAGGAGACAGTGACGATGTCCGCGACCGAGACCACCGCCCGCCCCTACCCCGCGCACGACCCGGCCACCTACCGCCGTCTTCCCGCGAGCAGCCGCCCGGTCGACCCGGCGCGCGTCGAGTCGCTGCTCGCGGCCGAGTGGGAGCGCTTCACCGGTAGCACCCCGGCCTCCGGCGAGCACAACGAGCGCGCGGCCCGCACCCTGCCGCTCGGGGTCACCTCCTCGTTCCAGCATTGGGACCCCTACCCGGTCTCGGTGCAGTCCGCCCGCGGCGCGTGGCTCACCGACGTCGACGGCCGACGGATGCTCGACCTGTCGATGGGCTTCGGCGCGATGCTCGTCGGCCACCTCAACCCCGTGGTCGTCGAGCACGTCCAGCGCGCGCTCACCGAGACCGGGACCCTCTTCGTCACCCCCTCGCCGCAGGCCACCGAGATGAGCGAGCGGTTCTGCGCCCGCTTCGGCCTCGACATGATCCGCTTCACGAACTCCGGCACCGAGTCGCTGATGTACGCCATCCGCGCCGCGCGTGCGTACACCGGCCGCAAGGCCGTCGTGAAGATCGAGGGCGGCTACCACGGCGGCTACGACGCCCTCCAGGTCTCGGTCAAGCCCGAGCTCGCGAACATCGGCCCGGCCGACGCGCCGGTGCCCGAGGTGCCGTTCGACGTCGAGGCGGGCACCGTCCACGTCGTCCCCTACAACGACCTCGACCGGCTGCGCGCGGTCCTCGCCGAGCACGGCCGCGAGGTCGCCGTCATGGTCGTCGAGCCGGTCGTCGAGAACCTCTCGATCGTCGTGCCCGACGCCGGCTACCTCGCCGGCGTGCGGCAGCTGTGCGACGAGCACGGCGTCGTCCTCCTCTTCGACGAGGTGAAGACCGGCCTCACCGCCGGGTACGCCGGCGCCGCCCAGCGCCTCGGGGTCAAGCCCGACCTCATCACCCTCGCCAAGTCGATCGGCGGCGGCCTGCCGCTCGCCGCGTTCGGTGGCACGCGCGAGGTGATGGAGGTCGTCGTCGACGGGCGGATGGCCCACTTCGGCACCTACAACGGCAACCCGCTGGTCATGGCCGCGGCGAAGGCGGTCGACGAGATCAGCACCGCCGAGGCGCTCGCCGACACCGAGGCCGTCAACGTCCGTGCCCTGTCGGCCATCGACGACGTCATCGACGCGTACGAGCTGCCCGCCCACACGGTCGGGCTGGGCGTCAAGGGCTGCGTCACGTGGTCGACGGCGCCGGTGCGCACGTACCGCGACTACAAGGCGACGGACTTCGCGATGGCCGAGCTGTCGTGGCTGTGGGGCGTCAACCGCAACATCCTCACCCCGCCCGGGCTCGACGAGCAGTGGCTCGTCTCGCTCGCCCACACCGACGAGGACATGGGGCTGCTCGTCGAGCACGTGACCGACCTCGCGAAGGCCCTGCGGGCCTGAGACACCCGCCCTCGCGCCGCGCCGCCCACGGCTAGGGTGCGGCCATGCCGACGCGTCCCGCCCCGCCCGGGCCGACGACCCGCGACCTGCCGCCCCCGCCCGGGGTGACGCTCGTCCCCGGCGGCGCGGACGTGGCGGTCTACGCCGGGCACGCGGACGGCGTCGACGTCTGCCTCTTCGAGGCCGGCGACGGCGAGGGTGCGAGCGAGCGCCGCGTGCCGCTGCGCGAGCGCGCCCACGGATGGTGGTTCGGGTTCGTCCCGGGGATGGGTCCGGGGACGCGGTACGGCCTGCGCGTCGACGGCCCGTGGGACCCCGACCACGGCCTGCACCACAACCCGACCAAGCTCCTGCTCGACCCGTACGCGGGCGCGGTCGAGGGGGACGTGACGTGGGGGCCGGAGGTGTACGGCCACCACGTCGACGCGACGTGGCACGGCGACCTCGAGCGGCGCTCGGCCCTCGACAGCCGCGGCCACGTCCCGCGGTGCGTCGTCGTCGACCACGCCTTCGACTGGGGCGAGGACCGCGCCCCCGGCCGCTCGCGCAGCGAGACCGTCCTGTACGAGGTGCACGTCCGCAACCAGACGATGCTCCACCCGGGCGTCCCGGAGGCCCTGCGGGGCACCTACGCCGGCCTGGCGCACCCGGCGTCGGTCGAGCACCTCCTCTCGCTCGGCGTCACCGCCGTCGAGCTGCTGCCGGTCCACGCGTTCACCCACGAGCCGCACCTCGTCCGGCGCGGGCTGACCAACCACTGGGGTTACAACACCCTCGGCTTCCTCGCGCCGCACGCGCCGTACGCCGCCGCGGCGGACCCGCAGGGCGTCGTCGACGAGGTCAAGGGCATGGTCAAGCTGCTCCACGCGGCCGGGCTCGAGGTGGTCCTCGACGTCGTCTTCAACCACACCGCCGAGCAGGGCCGCACCGGCGCGACGCTGTCGTGGCGCGGCCTGGACCAGCGCGCCTACTACCGGCTCGACGAGCGCGGCCGCGACATCGACGTCACCGGGTGCGGCAACACCCTCGACCTGCGCCACCCCGTCGTCTGCCGGATGGTCCTCGACAGCCTGCGGCACTGGGTGCAGGAGTACCACGTCGACGGTTTCCGGTTCGACCTCGCGGTGGCCCTCGGCCGGGGCCGCGGCGACGACTTCGACCCCGACCACCCCTTCCTCGTCGCCCTGCGCACCGACCCCGTCCTCTCGCGGGTGATGCTCGTCGCCGAGCCGTGGGACCTCGGGATGCACGGGTGGCGCACCGGGCAGTTCCCGCCGCCGTTCCTCGAGTGGAACGACCGCTTCCGTGACACGGCCCGCCGGTTCTGGGTCGGTGACGCCCGCGCCCAGGCCCACGGCCTGCGCGGCCACGACGCCCGCGAGCTGGCCACCCGGCTCACCGGCTCGCGCGACCTCTTCGGGGCCCGCGACCGCGGCCCGACCGCGTCGGTCAACTTCGTCACCGCCCACGACGGCTTCACCCTCGCCGACCTCGTCGCCCACGACCACAAGCACAACGACGCCAACGGCGAGGGCAACCACGACGGGTCGGACGGCAACGGCTCCTGGAACCACGGCACGGAGGGCCCGACCGACGACCCCGAGGTGCTCGAGGCGCGTCGGCGGGCGATGCGGGGGCTGCTCGGCACGTTGTTCCTCTCCCAGGGCGTCCCGATGCTCACCGCCGGCGACGAGCTGGGTCGCACGCAGCACGGGAACAACAACCCCTACTGCCAGGACAACGAGCTGTCGTGGGTCGACTGGTCCCTCGCGCCGTGGCAGGAGGACCTGCTCGCGACGACCCGGCACCTCACCGCCCTGCGCCGCACGATGCCCGTGCTGCGCCAGCGCACCTGGCTCACCGGCCGCGAGGTCGACGACGACGGCACGCTCGACGTCGCGTGGTTCGCCGCCGACGGAGCACCGATGGGCGACCGCTGGCACGACGGCGGCGTCCGGGTGCTCCAGATGGCCCTCGCCGCGCCGGCCGACGACCAGGCCGGGGCGCTCCTCGTCGTCAACGGTGCGGCGCACCCGGTCGAGGTGACGCTGCCGACCACCGGCGGGTACCGGCTGGTGTGGGACAGCGCGTGGGAGCGGCCCCCCGCGGACGGCGAGCCGGTCGACGGCGGAGCGGTCGTGCCGGCGATGACCTTGCGTCTCTACGCCAGCGGCCCGTCCTAGACTGACCGCAGCCACCGCATCCCGCCCACGAGACCGAGGAGCACCCGAGCATGACCGCGACCGCGCCCGCGCCGACCGGCTTCGAGCCGATCGACCCCGCCATCCGCGAGCAGTACGACCGCGACGGCTTCGTCGTCATCAAGAACGCCCTCCCCGAGGAGGACCGCGCGTACTTCGAGGACGCGGTCGACCGCATCTACGCCGAGGAGGAGGCCGCCGGCGAGCTGCGCCCGGACCGCTCCATCCACGTCATGGGGTGGCTGCACAAGGACCCGCGCTTCCCCGAGCTGCTCACCTGGCCCACGACCTTCCCCTACATCTGGGGGACCATGGGCTGGAACATCTACACGCACCACAACCACATCGACGTCAACCCGCCGAAGGACGAGCCGCCCTTCTGGAACTGGCACCAGGACGGCTACCGGCAGAACTCCGACATCGACATGGACGTGCGCCCGATGTTCATGACGAAGATCTGCTACGCGCTGACCGACCTCTCCGAGCCGGGCTACGGCAACACCAAGGTCATCCCGGGCAGCCACAAGAACAACACGCTCGCCGGCCGCCCCGAGAAGCCGGGCGACCCCATCATCGAGCCCGAGGGGGCCACCGAGGTGTGCCTCGAGCCGGGTGACGCGTTCATCTTCGACCGGCGCATCTGGCACAGCCGCTCGATGAACAAGAGCGAGCGCATCCGGAAGCTGATGTTCATCGGTTACACCTACCGCTGGATCCGCCCGCTCGACGAGGCGGTCGCCGACCAGGACTCCGAGTGGTTCAAGGGCCTGAGCCCCCTGCACCAGCAGCTGCTCGGCTACGGCCCCGACCACGCGTCGTTCTGGGGCATCAAGCAGAGCGGCTGGATCGACGACGAGATCCCGCTGCGCGCCGAGCTCAAGGAGCGCGGCCTGCTCGACCGCACGATCCCCTACCTGCGCTGAGCGGTCCCGCTCAGGCGGGCCTCAGCTCGCCCGAGCGGGCCACCCGCTGGAGCAGGACGACGACGAGCACGCCGACGACCGCCTCGGCCAGCCGGGCGAGCAGCCAGAGCAGGCTGACCGGCACCGCGAGCGCCGAGGCCGAGGTGACGAGGTAGACGGCCGGGTCGGTGAGGACGAGGAGGACGCCGAGCGCGGCGGCCGCCGGGCGCAGCCGGGCGGCCCAGCGCCGCGCGGCCTCGTCGTCCGAGTGCTCGAGGACGCCGGAGGCCAGGGCCCACAGCGCGACGGCGAAGGCGGCCGCCTGGACGACGAGCGCCGCGACGAGCAGGGGCCGGCTCACGGCGAGCAGCGGGGTCCCGGTGACCAGCGCCGCCGGCACCCCGACCATCGCCGCCGAGCGAGCGAGGACGAACGGGCGGCCCACCCGCTCGGCACCGGTGAGCGCGACGACGAGCCACGCGAAGCCGACGACGTCGGGCAGGACGTCCCAGAGGCCGACCCGCAGGTCGAGGACGACGAGGAGCAGGCCCCACGGGGCCCAGGCGAATCGCTGCACACCGGCACCCTAGGGCCGCGGGAGCCGGTCGCCACCGGAGGTACCGCCGGACGGTCGCATCCGGTAGACAGGCGGTCGTGGTCGCTCCAGGCATCGGTCGCCTCGCCCAGTCCGCCGTCTACCGGGCCGGTTCGTTCGGGCGGCGCCCCGCCGTCCCGACCGACGGCACCCGCCTCGAGGAGGCCGCCGAGCGGGTGATGTCGCGCCGCGGCTTCGCCTACGTCGCGGGGTCCGCCGGCGGCGAGGCCACCGCGCGCGCCAACCGGGCGGCCTTCGAGCGGTGGCGGGTGCTGCCGAGGATGCTCGTCGACACCGCCGAGCGCGACCTGTCGGTCGAGCTGTTCGGCCGGCGCCACCCGAGCCCGCTGCTCGTCTCCCCCATCGGCGTCCTCTCCGCGGCCCACCCCGACGCCGACCTCGCCGTCGCCCGGGCCGCCCGGGGGCAGGGCGTCACCCCGGTGCTCTCCACCCAGGCCTCGGTGCCGATGGAGACGGTGGCCGCCGAGCTCGGCGGCCACGGGTTCTGGTACCAGCTGTACTGGAGCAACGACGACGACCTCGCGGCCTCGCTCGTCCGGCGCGCCGAGGCGTGCGGCGCCGAGGTCCTCGTCGTCACCCTCGACACCGGATACCTCGGCTGGCGCCCACGCGACCTTGACCTCGGCCACCTGCCGTTCGCCCGCGGCGAGGGCATCGCGCAGTACACCTCCGACCCGGTCTTCCGCCGGCTCGTCGCCGAGCGGGTCGCGGCCGCCGCTGACGGACCCGAGGAGCCGCAGCCGCGGCCGACCCCCGCGGCCGTCCGCACCCTGCTCGCGATGAGCCGCAACCACCCCGGCACCACGCGCGAGAACCTCACCTCGCCGGTGCCCCGGGCGGCCGTCGAGACCTTCCTCGAGGTGTTCTCGCGGCCCTCGCTCACCTGGGCCGACCTGCCGCGGCTGCGCGAGCTGACCTCGCTGCCCGTCGTCCTCAAGGGCGTGCTCGACCCGGACGACGCCGCGCGGGCCCTCGACGCCGGCGTCGACGGCCTCTGGGTCTCGAACCACGGTGGGCGGCAGGTGGACCGGTCGGTCGGCGCCCTCGACGCGCTGCCCGGTGTCGTCGAGGCGGTGCGCTCCCGCGGCTCGGCGATGCCGGTCGTCCTCGACTCCGGCGTCCGCTCCGGCGCCGACGCGTTCGTCGCCCTCGCCCTCGGGGCCACGGCGGTCGGCATCGGGCGCCCGCACGTCTACGGACTGGCCCTGGCCGGCGAGGAGGGTGTGGCCGAGGTGCTGCGCAACGTCGCCGCCGAGCTCGACCTGACGATGGCCCTCACCGGCTGCCCGACGCTCGCCGAGGTCACCAGCGACCGGCTGGTCGCCGCCCCGTGAGCCCCACGCGTCACGGCACGCCGCTCATCCACCGAACTGTGCAAGCGTTTCCGCACCGGGTCGCTACCCTGTGTCAGCGCGCCACCGTCGCCGCGCCCGAACCACCACCGTGCCCCGAAGGACCGCACCGATGACCGACACCGTGCCCTCCCCCTCCGTCGTGTCCGACGAGTCGCCGTCGACCGACGTGCGACGGATCGGTCCGGCGTTCCGGACCAGCCACCCGCTGGCCTCCGGCCCCGTCGTCCAGCCGCCGAACACGGTCGACGGCTTCGTCGAGACCTTCCTCGGCGAGCTGAACTACGGCCAGGGCACGCTGCTGTCCCAGTCCACGGTCAACGACCAGTACCTCGCCCTGGCCCGCACGGTGCGGCGCTACCTCATGGCGGACTGGCTCGAGACCGGCGCCCGCCGCCGCCAGGCGCAGCAGAAGACCGTCGGCTACCTGTCGGCGGAGTACCTCCTCGGCCGCCAGCTCGGCAACAACCTCCTCGCGACCAACCTCCAGGACATCGCCGAGGAGGCGATGCACCGCTGCGGCATCGACATCGCCACCCTGCGCGCCCAGGAGGTCGAGCCGGGCCTCGGCAACGGTGGCCTCGGCCGGCTCGCCGCCTGCTTCGTGGACTCGCTCGCGACGATGGACGTGCCGACCATCGGCTACGGCATCCGCTACGAGTACGGCATCTTCCGGCAGACCTTCGAGGAGGACCGCCAGGTCGAGGTGCCCGACTCGTGGCTCTCGCTCGGCAGCCCGTGGGAGTTCCCGCACCCGGAGCGCCAGGTGCTCGTGAGCTTCGGAGGCCACACCGAGACGACCACCGACGCCCAGGGTCGCGAGCGCACCCGGTGGCTGCCCGACTGGCAGGTGCTCGGGATGCCCTACCACTACATGGTCCCGGGCTTCCGCAACGGCGTGGTCAACACGCTGCGGCTGTGGAGCGCCCGCGCCACCCAGGCCTTCGACCTGCAGATCTTCAACTCCGGCGACTACGCGCAGGCGGTCCGCGCCCAGACCTTCGCCGAGAACATCTCGAAGGTCCTCTACCCGGAGGACTCGACGCCGCAGGGCAAGGAGCTGCGCCTCCAGCAGCAGTACTTCTTCGTCGCCTGCTCGCTCCACGACTTCATCGACAACACGCTGCCCGCCGACTACGACCTCCGGCGCCTGCACGAGCGGATCATCTTCCAGCTCAACGACACCCACCCCGTGATCGCCATCCCCGAGCTGATGCGGATCCTCGTCGACCGCAAGGGCTTCGCGTGGGACGAGGCGTGGGAGATCACCCGGAAGTGCTTCGCCTACACCTGCCACACGCTGCTGCCGGAGGCGCTCGAGGTGTGGCCGGTCGAGCTGCTCGGCCGCCTCCTCCCCCGCCACCTCGAGATCATCTACCGGATCAACGAGGAGTTCCTCGAGGAGGTCCGCGAGGCCTTTCCCGGTGACGAGATGCGGGTGCGCCGGATGTCGATCATCGGCGAGCACCCCCAGCGCTCGGTGCGGATGGCCTACCTCGCGACGGTCGCCGGGGCGAAGGTCAACGGCGTCGCCGAGCTGCACAGCCAGCTGCTGCGCGACAAGGTGCTCCCCGACTTCAGCCAACTGTGGCCTGAGAAGTTCACCAACGTCACGAACGGCGTCACCCCGCGGCGCTTCGTCCGGCTCGCCAACCGCCGGCTCTCCGAGCTGCTCACGGACACCCTCGGCGAGGGCTGGGTCACCGACCTCGACCGCCTCCGCGAGCTCGAGCCGTACGCCGAGGACGCGAGCTTCCGCGCCGAGTTCCGCCGGGTCAAGCAGGCGAACAAGCAGCGGCTGCACGACCTGCTCCGGGTGCGCGACGGCCTCGAGCTGCCGCACGACACGATGCTCGACGTCATGGTCAAGCGGCTGCACGAGTACAAGCGCCAGACCCTCAAGCTGCTGCACATCGTCTCGCTCTACGACGACGTGGTCTCCGGTCGCGTCCCGGTCGAGCAGGTGACGCCACGCACCTTCATCTTCGGCGCGAAGGCGGCCCCGGGCTACCACATGGCCAAGGAGATCATCTTCCTCATCAACGCCGTGGCGGACGTCGTCAACACCGACCCCGCGGTCGCCGGCCGGCTCTCGGTCGCGTTCCCGGCGAACTACAACGTCACCCTCGCGGAGAAGCTCATCCCGGCCGCCGACCTCTCCGAGCAGATCTCGCTCGCGGGCAAGGAGGCCTCGGGCACCGGCAACATGAAGTTCGCCCTCAACGGTGCCCTGACCATCGGCACGGACGACGGCGCCAACGTCGAGATCCGGCGGCTCGTCGGCGACGACAACTTCTTCCTCTTCGGGATGACCGAGCCCGAGGTCGAGCGGCTCCGGCCCGGGTACTCGCCCTCGATGTACTACGAGGAGAACCCGCGCCTGCGCAGCACGATCGACCTCCTCGCGAGCGGACGGTTCACCGACGGCGACCGCCAGGCCGTCGCCCCGGTCATCGACAACCTGCTGCACGAGGACGCCTTCATGGCCCTCGCGGACTTCCAGTCCTACCTCGACGCGCAGGCCCGGGTGGACGCCGCGTACGCCGACGAGGACGGCTGGTCGCGTGCTGCCATCCTCAACGTCGCGCGCTCCGGCTTCTTCTCCTCCGACCGCTCGATGCGCGACTACCTCGAGCGCATCTGGCACGCCTGACCGGACCGCGGACCGGCGGGTCCCGCACCTCACGCCACCCACGCGCGTCCGTGTAGGTTCGGTGGGGTGAGTGATGCCCTCCGCACCGCCCCGCCCCAGGTCCCGATCGGTCGCATCCCGGTCCAGGACGTCAGACCGTGCGTCGACCACGGAGCCCGCCCGGCGAAGGCCGTCGTCGGCGAGGAGATCGAGGTCGTGGCCACCGTCTTCCGCGAGGGCCACGACGCGGTCAACGCCACGCTCGTCCTCACCGACCCCGACGGCGTCGAGCGGCAGCTGCCGATGACGTGCACCAACCCGGGGCTCGACACCTGGGTCGCCCGAGTCTCCGCCGACCGCACGGGCTGGTGGTCCTACCGGGTCGAGGGGTGGTCGGACCCCTACGGCACGTGGGAGCACGACGCGACGATCAAGGTCGCGGCGGACGTCGACACCGAGCTGATGCTCGAGGAGGGCGCGCTCGTCCTCGAACGGGCCCTGGACGAGGTCGACCGGACCGCCGCCCAGGAGCAGGTGCTCGTCGACGCCGTGCGGACCCTGCGCGACGCGTCCCGCCCGCCCACGATCCGCCTCAGGGCCGGCACCGACGCGGCGGTCGAGGCCGAGCTCGGCGCCCGGCCGCTGCGCGAGAAGGTCTCGCCGTCGGCCGAGCACGCCCTGCTCGTCGAGCGCGAGCGGGCGCTCTACGGCGCCTGGTACGAGCTCTTCCCGCGCAGCGAGGGCGCGCGGTACGACGAGAAGGAGCACCGCTGGGTCACGGGGACCCTCCGCACCGCCGCCGAGCGCCTCCCCGCCATCGCCGACATGGGCTTCGACGTCGTCTACCTCACCCCGGTGCACCCCATCGGGCAGGCCGCGAAGAAGGGCCCGAACAACACCCTCGACGCGCGGCCCGAGGACCCCGGCAGCCCCTACGCCATCGGCTCCCCCGACGGCGGCCACGACGCCATCCACCCCGACCTCGGCGACTTCGACGACTTCGACGCCTTCGTCGCGCGGGCCGCGGATCTCGGCCTCGAGGTGGCGATGGACCTCGCCCTCCAGTGCTCCCCGGACCACCCGTGGGTCGCCGAGCACCCGGAGTGGTTCACGACCCGGGCCGACGGCACGATCGCCTACGCCGAGAACCCGCCGAAGAAGTACCAGGACATCTACCCGCTGAACTTCGACAACGACCCCGAGGGCATCTACCGGGAGGTCCGCCGGGTGGTCCAGGTCTGGATCGACCACGGGGTCGAGATCTTCCGGGTCGACAACCCCCACACCAAGCCGGTCGAGTTCTGGCAGTGGCTCATCGCCGACGTCGCCGAGGACCACCCGGACGTCATCTGGCTCGCCGAGGCGTTCACGAAGCCGGCGATGATGCACACCCTGGCCAAGGTCGGCTTCCAGCAGAGCTACACGTACTACGCGTGGCGCAACACGGCCGGCGAGCTGCGCGAGTACCTCGCGGAGCTGTCCGGCGACGCCGCCGCGTACATGCGTCCGTCGTTCTGGCCGACGACCCACGACATCCTCACGCCTTACATGCAGTTCGGCGGCCCGGCGGCGTGGAAGGTCCGCAGCGCCCTGGCCGCCACGCTGGTCCCGACCTACGGCATCTACGCCGGGTACGAGCTGATGGAGCACGTGGCCCGCCCGGGCGCCGAGGAGCAGATCGACAACGAGAAGTACGAGCTCAAGGACCGCCGCTGGGCCGACTACGAGCCCGGCGGCACCAAGGAGGGGCAGTCGCTCGCCGGCTGGCTGACCATGCTCAACACGGTCCGCCGCGAACACCCCGCGCTGCACCGGTTGCGCAACATCCGGTTCCACCACGTCGACGACGAGAACTTCCTCGCCTTCTCCAAGCGGCGCACGCTGGCGGACGGCACCGAGGACGTCGTCCTCGTCGTGGCCAACCTCGACCCCCACTCGACCCGGGCGAGCACGCTGCGGCTCGACCTGCCGGCCCTCGGCTTCGAGCCCGGCGACTCGCTCGAGGCCCACGACCACGTCACCGACCAGACCTGGACCTGGCAGCGCGACGTCTACGTGCGCCTCGGGCCCGAGGTCGAACCGTGCCACGTCGTGTCCCTGAGGAGGCCGTGGTGAGCGTCATCCCCGGGATGGGCCACAGCACCCCCGGGCTGGGGATGAACCAGCCCGGACTGCGCCACGACCCCGAGTGGTTCCGGACGGCCGTGTTCTACGAGGTCCTCGTGCGGGCCTTCGGCGACTCGACCGGCTCCGGCGAGGGCGACTTCGCCGGCATCATGAACCGGCTCGACTACCTCCAGTGGCTCGGCATCGACTGCCTGTGGCTGCCGCCGTTCTACGCCAGCCCGCTGCGCGACGGCGGCTACGACATCTCCGACTACACCCAGGTGCTGCCCGAGTTCGGCACGCTCCCGGAGTTCAAGGAGCTGATCAACCAGGCGCACGCCCGGGGCATCCGGATCGTCACCGACCTCGTGATGAACCACACGAGCGACCAGCACCCGTGGTTCCAGGCCTCGCGCAGCGACCCGGAGGGGCCGTACGGCGACTTCTACGTGTGGTCGGACACCGACGACAAGTACACCGACGCGCGGATCATCTTCATCGACACCGAGACCTCCAACTGGACCTTCGACCCGATCCGGCGGCAGTTCTTCTGGCACCGCTTCTTCAGCCACCAGCCGGACCTCAACTTCGAGAACGAGGCGGTGCACGACGCGATCTTCGACGTCGTGCGCTTCTGGATGGACATGGGGATCGACGGCTTCCGGCTCGACGCCGTCCCCTACCTCTACGAGGAGGAGGGGCACAACTGCGAGAACCACCCGAAGACGCACGGGTTCCTCGCGAAGCTGCGCGCCATGGTCGACACCGAGTACCCGGGACGCATCCTGCTCGCCGAGGCCAACCAGCCGCCGAGCGACGTCGTCGACTACTTCGGCACCGAGGAGGAGCCGGAGTGCCAGATGTGCTTCCACTTCCCGGTCATGCCGATGCTCTACTACGCGCTGCGCGAGGAGAAGGCGGCCCCGATCATCGACGTCCTCGCCGACACGCCGTCGATCCCGAGCGGCACGCAGTGGGGCACCTTCCTGCGCAACCACGACGAGCTGACCCTCGAGATGGTCACGCCGGAGCAGCGCGCCGCGATGTACGGCTGGTACGCCCCCGACCCCCGGATGCGGGCCAACGTCGGCATCCGGCGCCGGCTCGCGCCGTTGCTCGACAACTCCCGCCCCGAGATCGAGCTGATCCACGCGCTGCTGCTCTCGCTGCCCGGCTCGCCGTGCCTCTACTACGGCGACGAGATCGGGATGGGCGACAACATCTGGCTGCAGGACCGCGACGCGGTCCGCACCCCGATGCAGTGGACCCCGGACCGCAACGCCGGCTTCTCCACGGCGGCCGACCCCGGCAAGCTCTACCTGCCGGTCGTCCAGTCGCTGGTGCACCACTACAACCACGTCAACGTCGAGGCGCAGATGGCCTCCGGCTCGTCGCTGCTGCACTGGGTCCGCGGGATGCTGGCGGTCCGGCGCGAGCACCCCGTCTTCGGCGTGGGCGACTTCACGGTCTGCGACTCCACCCACGACCGCGTCCTCGCCTACGTGCGGGTCGACCGGCGCGACCGCGACGCCGAGGACCGCTCGGCCCGAGCGGTCCTCTGCGTCAACAACCTCTCCTCGCGCCCGCAGGCCTCGACGGTCACGCTGCCCGACGAGCTCGCCGGCTGGGAGACCCGGGACCTGTTCGGCGGCACCGGGTTCCCCGACGTCGGGGCCGACGGCACCCTCACCCTCACCCTCGGCTCGCGCGACTTCTTCTGGCTCGCCCTCGACCCTCCCCCCGGGAGCGACCGTGGCTGAGATCCACACCGACGCGACCCTCACCCCGACCAAGCGCGAGCTCGTCGAGGAGTGGATGGGCGCCCAGCGCTGGTACGCCGCGAAGGGTCGGCGCCCCCGGGTGCGGCGCCTGGCGTCGTGGCGGCTCGACGACCCGGCCGGCGAGGTGGGGATCGAGACGATGATCGTCGCCGACGAGTCCGGGGACGAGCCGGTCGTCTACCAGGTGCCGCTCACCTACCGGGGCGAGCCGTTGGCCTCGGCCGACCACGCCCTCGTCGGCACGACGGAGCACTCGGTGCTCGGCCGTCGGTGGGTCTACGACGCGCCGCACGACCCCGTGTACGCCACCCAGCTCCTCGAGCTCGTCCAGGGCCGGGTGCCGGCCGCGTCGTCCTCGGAGTCCGACGCCGTCGACGAGTCGGTCACCGGTGTGCCGCAGGCCAGCTGGAGCCGGGCCGTGCGAGTCCGCTCGGCCCGCGTCCTCGCCGGCGAGCAGTCGAACACCTCCGTCATCCTCGACACCGACGACGAGTCCGGCCACCACGTGCCCCTCATCGTCAAGGTCTTCCGGATGCTCTCGCCGGGCGAGAACCCCGACGTCGTCCTCCAGGGGGCGCTCGTCGACGCCGGCTCCCGGCGCGTGCCGGCCGTCGTCGGCGCCGTCACCGGCCGGTGGCCGCACCCGGGCCCGGAGGGCGACCGCCCCGCCTCCGGCCACCTCGCCTTCGTCCAGGAGTTCCTGCCCGGCGTCGAGGACGCGTGGCGGGTCGCCCTGCGCGCGGCCGAGGACGGCACCGACTTCACCGGCCCGTCCCGCGAGCTCGGGGTCGCCACGGCCGAGGTCCACCGCACCCTCGCCGGCGTGCTCGGCACCGAGCCGACCTCCCCCGCCCAGGTCGAGGGCATCCTCGCGAGCATGCGCTCCCGCTTCGACGCCGCGGTCGCCGCCGTGCCGGCGCTCGAGTCGACGCGGGGAGCCGTCGCCTCGGTCCTCGACGCGGCCGCCGCCGCACCGTGGCCAGACCTCCAGCGCATCCACGGCGACTACCACCTCGGGCAGGTCCTCCGCTCCCCCGAGCGCGGCTGGGTGCTCCTCGACTTCGAGGGCGAGCCGCTGCGACCGCTCGCCGAGCGCTCGCTGCCCGACCAGTGGGTGCGCGACGTCGCCGGGATGCTGCGCAGCTTCGACTACGTCGGCGGCACGCTCGAGCGGGTGGTCGGCCAGTCCGCGCGCGACTGGGTGCTCGCCGCCCAGCAGTCCTTCCTCGACGGCTACGCGGCCGAGGCCGGCGAGGACCCGCGCGACCGCGCCGCCGTCCTCGCGGCCTTCGAGCTCGACAAGGCGCTGTACGAGGTCGTCTACGAGGCCCGCAACCGCCCCGACTGGCTCGGGGTCCCGCTCGACGCCGTGACCCGCCTCACCGCCCGCTTCTCCCCCGCCGGACCGTCCGCACCCGAAGGAGACCTCTCGTGAGCCCCTCCCCCAGCCCCGAGGTCGGAGGCGCCATCACCGCCCTCGTCCAGGGCCGCCACCAGCAGCCGCACGACCTCCTCGGGCAGCACCTCGAGCCGGGCGGTCTGCGCATCCGCGCCCTCAAGCCGATGGCCGAGTCGGTGCGGGTGCGGTTCGAGGACGGCGAGGAGCTCACCCTCGACCACGAGGCCGAGGGCGTGTGGAGCGCGGTGCGGGAGGGCGCCACGGCGACGATGGACTACCGGCTGCTCGTCGCGTGGGGTGACGGCATCGAGCACGAGCAGGACGACCCCTACCGCTTCGCCCCGACCCTCGGCGAGGTCGACCTCCACCTCGTCGGCGAGGGCCGGCACGAGCAGCTGTGGACCGTCCTCGGCGCCCGGGTGCACGAGTACGGCGGCCCGATGGGCACCGTGCGCGGCACCTCGTTCGCGGTCTGGGCCCCGCGGGCCAAGGCGGTGCGGGTCGTCGGCGACTTCAACTCCTGGGACGGCCGGGTCCACCCGATGCGGATGATCGGCAGCAGCGGGGTCTGGGAGCTGTTCGTCCCCGGTGTCGGTCCGGGCGACGTCTACAAGTACGAGATCCGCGGCGCCGACGACGTCGTGCGCACCAAGGCCGACCCGATGGCCCGGCGCACCGAGTGCCCGCCCCGCACCGGCTCGGTCGTCGACGACAGCACGCACGCGTGGGGTGACACCGCGTGGATGGAGCAGCGGGCCGCGCGCGACCCGCACACCGGCCCGATGAGCGTCTACGAGGTGCACCTCGGCTCGTGGCGGCAGGGGATGACCTACCGCGAGCTCGCCGAGCACCTCGTCAACTACGTCAGCGACCTCGGCTTCACGCACGTCGAGCTCCTCCCGGTGATGGAGCACCCCTACGGCCCCTCGTGGGGCTACCAGGTGACCGGCTACTACGCCCCGACCGCGCGCTTCGGGACCCCTGACGACTTCAAGTACCTCGTCGACACCCTCCACCAGGCCGGCATCGGGGTCATCCTCGACTGGGTGCCCGGGCACTTCCCGCGCGACGAGTGGGCGCTGGCCCGCTTCGACGGCCTCGCCCTCTACGAGCACCCGGACCCCCGACGCGGCGACCAGCCCGACTGGGGCACGCACGTCTTCGACTTCGGCCGGCTCGAGGTGCGCAACTTCCTCGTCGCCAACGCGGTGTACTGGCTCGAGGAGTTCCACGTCGACGGCCTGCGGGTCGACGCCGTCGCCTCGATGCTCTACCTCGACTACTCGCGCCGGGACGGCGAGTGGATCCCGAACGTGCACGGCGGCCGCGAGCACCTCGAGGCCATCGGGCTGCTCCAGGAGGCCAACGCCACCGCGTACAAGCGGGTGCCGGGGGTCGTGACGATCGCCGAGGAGTCGACCTCGTGGCCGGGCGTCACGAAGCCCACGTCCGCCGGCGGCCTCGGGTTCGGTCTCAAGTGGAACATGGGCTGGATGAACGACACGCTCCGCTACCTCCACGAGGTGCCGGTGCACCGGCAGTACCACCACAACCTGCTGACCTTCTCGCTCATGTACGCCTTCAGCGAGAACTTCGTCCTGCCGATCAGCCACGACGAGGTGGTCCACGGCAAGGGCTCGCTGCTGACCAAGATCCCCGGCGAGCGGCCCGAGCAGCTCGCGACGCTGCGGGCCTTCCTCGCCTACATGTGGAGCCACCCCGGCAAGCAGCTGCTCTTCATGGGCTGCGAGTTCGCCCAGCCGCAGGAGTGGGCCGACGGCCGCTCGCTCGAGTGGTGGCTGCTCGACCACGCGGCGCACTTCCGGGTGCACAACCTCGTCAAGCAGCTCAACACCCTCTACCGCGAGCACCCCGCCCTGTGGTCGCTCGACGCCGAGCCGGCGGGCTTCCGCTGGCTCGACGCCGACGACAACACCGGCAACCTGCTGTCCTACCTGCGCCACGAGCGGGCCGACGGCACCGGCGACGTCGTCGCGACCGTCGTCAACTACAGCGGTGAGGACAAGGAGTGGGTCCGCCTCGGCGTCCCCCGCTCGGGGCAGTGGGAGGTCGTCCTCGACACCAGCGGCTACGACGAGGCCGGGTCGCCGAGCCAGGCCGGCAGCGTGCTCGAGGCCGAGGCGGCACCGTGGAACGACCAGCCGTTCTCGGTCACCGTCCGGGTCGCCCGCCTCTCGACGCTGTACCTCGCCCCCGTGCCCGGCACCGAGCGGGCCACGCCCGCGCTGGAGATCTGAGGGGCGCGGCCCGCCACGCGTCGCGGTTCAGAGGGAGTGCGCGGGCTGCAGCACCCGGTCGGGGTCGACCCGGTCGCGCACGGCGAGCAGCCGCGCCAGGACGTCGGCCGCGTGGACGCGGCTCGCCTCGACCCGGTTCTCCGCGAACGTCGGGGCCAGCCCCGGAACCGTCCACGGGGCCATGGCCCGCACGACGGCGAACGCGGCGGCCCGGCCGGCGACGACCGCCCCCGGCTCGGGAGCGACCGCGACGGCGAGCATCGCGTACTCCCCCGACAGCCGGGACAGCGCGCCGCCACCCTCGGGCTCGCGGGCGAAGGCACCACCGAGGTGGCGCAGCTCGGCGAACATGAGCCCCGAGCGCGTCCCCGGCCCGACCTGCCCGAGGAACGCCGCGTCCGCCGCGTCGTCGAGCGGCCCGAGCAGCGCGTGGTCACCGACCGCCGGGACCGGGGTCGGCGGGTCCATGTGCACGGCCAGCAGACCCGCGGACGGCATCCGGCCCATCGTGTCGACCTCGGGCTCCAGCGCCCGCAGCGGGGCCAGCAGGGCCGCCGCCCGCTCGTCGTCCTCGAGGAGGGCGCCGTCGACGACCACGACGTCCCGCCCGGACAGGAACGGGGGAAGCTCCGGCAGCGGCGGGAAGCTCATGACCCGCAACGAGGTCGTCACCGACTCCGGCAGCCCGGTGGTCCACTCCCGCCAGGCCCGCAGCACCTCGGGGGCACGGTCCCGGCCCCAGAGGAGCATGCCGGCGACGACGTCGGGATAGGGCAGCAGGTCGATCTCGACGGCGACGACGACACCGACCGAGCCGCCACCGCCGCGCACGGCCCAGAACAGCTCCGCGTCGTCGGCGTCGACCCGCCGCAGCGTGCCGTCGGGGAGCACCACGTCGAGGGCACGGACGGCGTTGACGCCCAGCCCGTGGCGTCGGCCGTAGAACGACAGACCGCCCCCGAGGAGGTAGCCGATGACGCCGACGTCGGGTGCGCTGCCGTGGGCCGCGGTCAGCCCGTGGGGTGCGGCCGCCTCGAGGACCGCGTCCCACGTCGTGCCGCCCAGGACGCGGGCGGTCCGCGACACCGGGTCGACGGTGACCCCGGTGAGGGCCGACGTGCGCAGCAGCACCGCGCCGGTGAGGCCCTGCTCGCCGAGCGGCCCCGCACCGTGGCCGGTCGCCTGGGGCGCGACGCGCAGTCCGGCGGCCGCGGCGGCACGCACCACGTCGACGACCTCCTCGACGGTGCGCGGCAGCGCGACGACGTCCGGTCGCTGGTCGACGGCGAGGTTCCACGGCATCCGCACGCGGTCGTATCCGGGGTCGCCGGGGTGGTGCACCTCGCATCCGGTGCGGAGGGTGAGCGGTGCGGTGGTCGCCGCGCCGGCTGGGGTGGTGCTCATCGGGTGTCCTCTCGACGGTCTCGGGGCACCGGGCGGTCGCCACGGTGGCCGGCGTCGAGACTGCTCGTCCCGGCCCACCCGCCACCATCCCCGCGGCGAGGGGAGTGTCCGGCCGCCCGTCAGGGGGTGGCCACACCCCACGGAACTGGGATGTACAGCGCGCCGGTCCGGTCCCATACTCGGATCGTGGCCAGGGGACTGACGGCGACGCGGGTGCGCCAGGACGTCGACATCGTCGCGCGCGCGGGCCTCGACCTCGACGCCTTCTTCGGCGAGGCGGTCGAGTCGATCCGCCGCGCGGTGCCCTGGGACGCCGCGTGCGTCGCGACCCACGACCCCGGCACCTCGTTGCTCACCAGCGCCCGCAAGTACGGACACCTGGCCGAGGTCGACAGCCACGACCTGGAGTTCGGCGTCGTCGAGTACGGCACCGTGGAGCCGAGCGCGTTCACCGAGCTCTCCCGCGCCGCGGTCCCGGCCGCCGGGGTCCACGTGATGACCCACGGCGAGGTCGAGCGCTCGCACCGGATGGCCAGCTTCATGCAGCCGCACTTCGGCTTCGGTGACGAGGCCCGGCTCATCTTCCGCGACGACCGCAACGCCTGGGGCGCCCTGGCGCTGTTCCGGGGCCCGGACGACCCGCCGTTCGCCGAGGACGAGATCGACTTCCTCGCCTCGCTCTCGGGCACCTTCGCCCACGGCGTGCGCACCGGCCTGCTCGCCGGGCTCGGGGACCCCACGCTCGCGCCGACCTCGCGCGGCCCGGCCGTCGCGGTCGTCGACGCCGCCGGTGAGCTCGTGCGGATGACCCCGGGGACCGAGGACCGCCTCGAGGACCTGCGCGGCGGAGCCGCCGGTGGGGACCCGGTCACGCCCCTCTACGCGCTCGTCGGTGCCGCCCGCCGGTACGCCCGCGGGGAGGTGCCGAACCCTCCGCGCAGCCGCATCCGCGGGGCGAGCGGCATGTGGCTCGTCCTCCACGCGGCCCCGCTGGTCGGGCGTGACGGTCACGTCGGGGAGGTGGCGGTGACCATCGAGGAGGCGCGCCCGCCCGAGATCGTCGGCCTCGTCGTCGCCGCCTTCGGCCTCACCCCGCGCGAGCGCGACGTCACCCAGCTGGTCCTCCAGGGCGAGGACACCCGGGCCATCGCGAGCACGCTGCACCTGTCCGCCTGGACCGTCCAGGACCACCTGAAGTCGGTCTTCGACAAGGCCGGGGTGCGCACCCGCCAGCAGCTCGTCTCGCGGGTGTACTTCGACCAGTACGTCCCGCGGATGGGCGAGGCCATCGCCCCCGCCGGCTGGTTCGCCTGACGTCCGCCCCTCGGCGGACGCGCGACGACCCGGCGGGGACCGGTCTCCGCCGGGTCGCGCGCGCAGCGGCCTCAGATGAACAGCAGCTGCGCGCCGTCGGTGAGCTCGATGAAGTCACTCGCCGAGATGATGCCCTCGACGCCCTCGTAGAGGTCCTCCTCGGTCACGTGGTTCATGTCCGCGGACATCCGGCAGGCCCACATGTGCACGCCGGACCCGGAGAGCAGCTCGAGGAACTCGGGCACGTCGGGCACGTCGAGGTCGGCGATCTGCTTCTTCATCATCTTCGTGGCCGCAGCCGTCGCGCCGGGCAGGGCACCGAGCATGTGGTGGATCCCCATGCCGCTGTGGCCCGGCGGGTGCATCGCGGTGTTGCCGACGAAGCTGAACTTCAGGTCCGCCATCGTCGCCTTCGTGATGATGTCGAAGCCCCAGAAGGTGAAGAACATGTGCGTCTCGACGCCCTCGCCGACGGCGGCGTTGGCGAGGATGAGGCCCGGGTAGGCCATGTCGAGGTTGCCCTTGGAGCAGATGATCGCGAGCTTGCGGCCGGTGCCGGCGTCGTCGTCGAACGACGGGACGACGACCGGCGCGGTGTCGGTGGCGGTCATGTCAGACACATCCCTTCGGCTTGGGCAGGCCGGAGACGTAGGCCATCTTCTTGGCCGGCTTGCCGGGGAAGAGGGTGAAGAGGGTCTTGACCGGGGTGCCCGTCTGGGTCGAGACCCGGCGCAGCGTCGCGGTCTCGCCCTGGGCGGCGTAGTCCTCGCGGAGGAAGCGGATGAGCTTCCAGTGCTCCTCGCCGAGCTGCAGCCCGATGAGCTGCGCCAGCTCGGGGGCGAGGTCCTCGGTCCACTCCTCGGGCTTCGTGAGGAAGCCCTCCTCGTTGACCTCGACCTCGTGGCCGGCGATCGTCGTGGTGGTCATCGTGTTCGTTCCTTTCCGGGAGTGCTCAGGCGGGGTTCTTGCCGGCCATCGACATCTCGGCCGGGAGGCCGAGCGGGCGACCGGGCAGCAGCGCGTTCCAGTAGATGTGCCGGAACGCGAGCTTGCCGAGGTGGTTGGCGCGGGACTCGCCGAGGAGCTTCATCGGCCCGACCTTGGGGATCGGGAAGGTGCCGGTGAGCGGCTCGGTGTCGTAGTTGAAGTCGAGCAGCAGGGCCTTGCCGTGCCCGGACTCGACGAAGCAGTTGGCGTGCCCGTCGAAGCGGTGGGTCATCGGCCGTCCGGCGACGTGCTCGAGGAAGTTCTCGACGAAGACGTCGACCGAGAAGTGCGCGACCGAGCCGGCCTTGCTCGTCGGGATGTTGCTCGCGTCGCCGAGGGCGAACACGTCGTCGTACCCGGTGGCGAGGAAGGTGTGCTTGTCGACCGGGACGTAGTTCAGCTCGTCACCGAGGCCGGAGGCCGCGACGAAGTCTGCGCCCATGTTGAGCGGGATGGTCACCAGCTGGTCGTAGGCGACCTCGCGCTCGTCGAAGGAGACGAGGACCTTCCGCTCCTGGTCGATCCGCTCGATCATGAAGTCGGGCTCGACGGTGATGCCCTTCTCCTCGAGCAGCCCGCCGAGGGTGCGGCTGGCGACCGGCTTGGTGAACGCCCCGTCGAGCGGGGTGACGAAGACGAGCTCGGTCCGCTCGCGCAGCCCGCGCCGCCGCAGCCAGTCGTCGGCGAGGAAGGTGAACTCCAGCGGCGCGACGGGGCACTTGATCGGGAGCTCGGTGATGTGCACGACGAGCCGGCCGCCGGTGAAGGTGTCGAGCTGGTCGTGGAGCGCGAGCGCGCCCTCGTAGGTGTAGAACTCGCCGACCTCCTTGTGCCACTGCGGCCCCAGCGTCCCCTCGGTCTGGTCGGGGCGCGGCGACGTGCCCGTCGCGATGACGAGCTGGTCGTAGCGCAGGATGCGGCCGCCGGCGATCCGGACCTCGTGGGCCGCGGTGTCGACCCGCTCGATCTCGCCCATGACGACGTCGATCCCGCCGTGGATGAACGGTCGCTTGGTCTTGCGGATCTGCTCCGGGGTGTTCAGCCCGAACGGGATGAAGAGGTAGCCCGGCTGGTAGTCGTGCACGTCGTCCTTGTCGACGACGGTGATCGACCACTCCTCGCGCGGGAGTCGCCTGCGCAGCTTGTTGACGATCATCGTCCCGGCTGTTCCGGCGCCGAGGACCACCAGCTTCTTCGTCGTGCGTTCCATGCCTCATTACTACTCCTCGTAGTAGTCCTTCCGCTACCCCGTGGGGTATGTCCGGGTGTGATCTCCGAGACACCGCTGCCGTCCGCGCGGGCGGTGGTTCTGCGAGGATCGGCCCCATGAGCTCCTCGCGTGCCGGCCAGCCCGCCCAGCCCTCCGACCTCGTCGACGTCGCGGCCCTCGTCACGGCGTACTACACGCGCGAGCCGGACCCCGAGGACGTCGACCAGCAGGTCGTCTTCGGCACCTCGGGACACCGTGGGTCGAGCCTGCGCACGTCGTTCAACGAGGCGCACATCCTCGCCACGACGCAGGCGATCTGCGACTACCGCCGCGAGCAGGGCTACGACGGGCCGCTGTTCGTCGGCCGCGACACGCACGGCCTCTCGGAGCCGGCCTGGTCCTCGGCCCTCGAGGTCCTCGCCGCCAACGACGTCACCGTCCTCGTCGACGCCGCCGACCGCTACACCCCGACACCCGCCGTGTCGCACGCGATCCTCGTCGCGAACCGGGGCAAGGTCTCGGGCGTCTCCGACCTGCCGGCCGGCCGGGGCCTCGCCGACGGCATCGTCGTCACGCCGTCGCACAACCCGCCGAGCGACGGTGGCTTCAAGTACAACCCGCCGCACGGCGGGCCGGCCGACTCGGACGCGACGAAGGTCATCGCCGCCGCCGCCAACGCGTACCTACGCGCCGGCCTCGACGGGGTGCGCCGCGTGCCCTTCGCCCGGGCCCGGGCCGCCGCCCAGTCCTACGACTTCCTCGGCACCTACGTCGACGACCTCCCCAGCGTCCTCGACCTCGACGCGGTCCGCGAGGCCGGGGTGCGCATCGGCGCCGACCCCCTCGGAGGCGCCGCCGTCGACTACTGGGGCGCCATCGCCGAACGCCACCACCTCGACCTCACCGTGGTCAACCCGCTCGTCGACCCGACGTGGCGGTTCATGACCCTCGACTGGGACGGCAAGATCCGGATGGACTGCTCGTCGCCCTCGGCGATGGCCTCGCTCATCGCACGCCGTGACGAGTACGACGTCGCCACCGGCAACGACGCGGACTCCGACCGGCACGGCATCGTCACCCCCGACGCCGGCCTCATGAACCCGAACCACTACCTCGCGGTGGCCATCCAGTACCTCTACGGCGGAGCGCGGCCGGACTGGCGGGCGGACGGGTTCGTCGGCAAGACCCTCGTCTCGAGCTCGATGATCGACCGGGTCGCCGCGGACCTCGGGCGCCGGCTCGTCGAGGTCCCGGTCGGGTTCAAGTGGTTCGTCCCCGGCCTGCTCGACGGGTCCGGGCCCTTCGGCGGCGAGGAGTCGGCCGGCGCGTCGTTCCTGCGCCGCGACGGGTCGGTGTGGACGACCGACAAGGACGGCATCCTCCTCGCCCTCCTGGCCTCGGAGATCATCGCCCGGACCGGTCGCACGCCGTCCGAGCTGTACGCCGACCTCACCGCCCGGCACGGCGCGCCGGCCTACGCCCGCATCGACGCACCCGCCGACCGCGAGCAGAAGGCCAAGCTGGCCGCCCTCTCTCCCACCGACGTCGCGGCCGAGTCGCTCGCCGGGGAGCCGATCACGGCCAAGCTCACCGAGGCGCCCGGCAACGGCGCGGCGATCGGCGGCCTCAAGGTGGTCACCGAGTCGGCGTGGTTCGCGGCCCGGCCGAGCGGCACCGAGGACGTCTACAAGATCTACGCCGAGTCCTTCCGCGGCGCCGACCACCTCGCGCAGGTGCAGGCCGAGGCCAAGGAGGTCGTCTCGGCGGCCCTCGGTGGTTGAGGGGGCCGGCCGACCGCCCGTGTGACGTTTCAGGCACCCCGGCGCCGGCGGTCGTCGGACGCTGCAAGGTGAGGGCATGACGTGGGTGCGCGACCACGTGGAGTCGCTGCTGTTCGCGTCCTCGGCGGTGATGCTGCTCGGGGGCGGTGTGGCGTGGCTGGGATCCGCGGTGGCCGTCGCCGACGTGGTCTGGGTGGCGGGAACCGGTCTCGGTCTCGTCGCGTCCGTGGCCTGGACGGTGGCCGCCGTGCGGCGACGGCAGCCGAGCGTCGACGTCATCGCCGTTCTGGCCCTCGCCGGTGCGCTGGCGGTCGGGGAGCCCTTCGCCGGGGCGATGATCACCGTGATGCTCGCGTCCGGCCGGCTCCTCGAGGCCCGGGCCGCGGCCCGGGCGCGACGCGAGCTGAGCCTGCTCGTCGAGCGCGCCCCCCGCAGCGCTCGACGCCGGATGGGCGAGGACGTCGTGGAGGTGCCGGTCGACGACGTCCGCCGCGGCGACCGGATCCTCGTCGGCACCGGGGAGGTCGTGGCCGTCGACGGCCGGCTCGTCTCGGGCGCCACCCTCGACGAGGCCGCGCTGACCGGCGAGCCACTCCCCGTCGAGCGGAGCCCGGGTGAGGACGTCCGCAGCGGCGTGGTCAACGCCGGGCCCCCGCTCGAGCTCGTGGCGACGGCCGCCGCGGCCGAGTCGACGTACGCGGGGGTGGTCCGGCTCGTGGAGGAGGCGCAGGCCTCCTCGGCGCCCTTCGTGCGCACGGCCGACCGCTTCGCGCTCCTGTTCGTGCCGCTCACCCTCGTCCTCGCGGGCGCGAGCTGGGTACTCGCCGCCGACCCGGTGCGGGCCGTCGCGGTCCTCGTCGTGGCGACCCCGTGCCCGCTCCTGCTCGCGGCCCCCATCGCGATCATCTCGGGCCTGTCGCGGACCGCGCAGGTCGGCGTCGTCGTCAAGGGGGGTGGCGCGCTCGAACGGCTCGCCGCCGGCCGCGTCGTGCTGTTCGACAAGACGGGCACCCTCACCCAGGGCCGGCCGGTCCTCGCCTCGTCCGTCACCGCGACCGCCGAGGTCGACGCCGACGAGGTGCTCCGCCTCGCGGCGTCACTGGACCAGGTCTCGCCCCACGTCCTCGCCGGCGCGATCGTCACCGAGGCAACCCGCCGCGGGCTGCCGCTGCGGGTGCCCACCGACGTCGTGGAGGAGCACGGCCGCGGGCTGCGCGGCCTCGTGGACGGGCACCGGGTCCGGGTCGGCAAGGCCGACTGGATCGTCCCCGGGACCCCGCCGGCCTGGGTGCGCCAGGTCCGCCGGCGGGCCGACCTCGACGGCTCGCTCACCGTCTTCGTCGCGGTCGACGGCGCCCCGGCCGGCGCCTTCCTCCTCGAGGACCCGATCCGCCCCGACGCGCCACGGATGGTCCGCGCGCTGCGGGAGGCAGGCATCGCCCGGGTCGTCCTCGTCACCGGGGACCGGCCCGACATCGCCACGACCGTCGGTCGGATCGTCGGGGTCGACGCGGTCCTGGCCGACCGGGACCCCGCCGAGAAGCTCACCGCCGTCGTGGCCGAGACCGCCGACACGCCGACCATCATGGTCGGCGACGGCGTCAACGACGCTCCCGCCCTGGCCGCCGCCGGGGTCGGCGTCGCGCTCGCCGCGCGTGGTGCGACCGCGTCCTCGGAGGCCGCGGACGTCGTCCTCACCGTCGACCGGCTCGACGTCCTCGCCGACGCCATGTTCATCGCCCGCCGGTCCGGGCGCATCGCCCTGCAGGCCGTCGTCGTCGGCATGGGCCTGTCGCTGCTCGCCATGGGGGGCGCGGCCGCCGGGCTCCTGGCCCCCGCCGTGGGAGCCGTCGTCCAGGAGGTCATCGACGTCCTGGCCATCGGCATCGCCCTGCGCGCCCTGCGTCCCGGGCGGGTCCACTCCGTGTCGATGAGCCCGGCCGACGTCGCCCTCGCGCGCCGGCTGAGGACCGAGCACGACGCGGTCCTGGCGGACGTCGAGCAGATCCGGACCGTCGCCGACGCCCTGTCCTCGCACGGCACCGAGCTGGCCCCGGCCCATGCCCTCCTCCACCGGCTCGAGGGTGGGCTGCTCCCCCACGAGCTGGCGGACGAGGAGTTGCTCGTGCCGCTGGTCTCCCGAGCCCTCGGCGGGGCCGACGCGACCGCGGCCATCAGCCGCACCCATGCCGAGATCGAGCACCAGGTCGGCCGGATGCGCCGGCTGCTCGCGGACCTGGACGACGACACCGTGCGGCCGGAGGACGTCGTGGAGCTGCGTCGCCTGCTCTACGGCCTGTACGCCGTCCTGCGCCTGCACAACGCCCAGGAGGAGGAGGGCGCCTTCGCCCTGGTGCCCCCCGGTCAGGAGGTGGGCGGGGTCGCCAGGACGCCCACCCGGTTGCGGCCCGACCGCTTCGCCTCGTAGAGCGCCTGGTCCGCCCGGACGTACAGGCCCTGGAGGTCCGCCGCGTCGACGGGGACGTTGGCCAGCCCGATGCTCACCGAGACCCGGATCGCCTGACCGTCGTGCAGGACGAACGTGTGGGCCCTGACGTCGGCGACGATCTGTTCCGCGCGCCGCTGGAGTGCCTCCTTCGAGCAGCCCGGCAGCAGCACCGCCATCTCGTCGCCGCCGAGCCGGCTCACGATGTCGTCGCGGCGCGCTGACCGCACGAGGTACTCGGCCAGCTGGACCAGCACCTCGTCGCCGCCGGGGTGGCCGTAGCGGTCGTTGACGGACTTGAACTCGTCGACGTCCAGCAGGATCAAGGACGTTCCCTCGGCACTGTCCGCGCCGGAGATGGCCGACCTCGCGGCCTCGTCCAGCACGCGCCGGGTCGCCAGGCCGGTGAGCGGGTCGACCGCGGCGAGCCGCTCGAGCCTCGTCACCAGCTCGTCCTGCCGTTCGCCGGAACGGACCAGGAGGACCGCGGTCGTGACGAGGGCCGCCGTGACGTAGCCGAGGTCGGCGACGGCCGCGGCGAGCGGCAGGGAGCCGAGGACCACGACACCCACTCCGACGACGGACGCCACCGTCATGACCACGGCGCCGGGGCGACGCAGCTGTGAGGCCCCGTACAGCGTGGGGAAGACGAAGAAGACCTGGGCCGCCACGGAGACGTCGGAGGTCAGCAGGTCGAGCACGACGATCGCCACGACGGACAGCAGGGGGACCACCGCCCACGCCACCAGCGCCGGGACCGGACGGTTGCGGGCCGCCCAGCACCCGAGCAGGACCACGGCGACCGCACCGAGGAGCAGGAGGAGCTCGGTCGGCGTCGGGTTCCGGGCGCCCGTCTGCACCGGGAGGAAGACGACCGTCACCAGGACCGCGACACCGGCGAGCACGACCATGCTGGAGCGCGCCGCCGACCGACTGCGCGGCTGCATCCACAGCAGGAACCGCATGTCCTGGCCTCCTCACCGACCCGTCCGACGTCGTGTTGCCCCGCACCGCCCAGCGTAGAGGTCAGGTCGCCGCCGGGTGCGCGTTCGTCCGGGGAGGGCGCGTCATCGGTGCTGGTCGGAGAGCCAGAGCCCGACCAGGCCGCCGAAGTGGGCCTCGAAGCGGTCCCACTCCTGGGGCGGGTAGGTCTGCTGGACGGTCGAGGTGAGCATCCGGCGGAAGTCGTCGGAGGCGACCCAGTCGAGCACCATCTCCGGCACGTGCGCCAGGGTCGTGGCACAGAACTCGCGGTACCGCTCGGTCTCGAAGTGCGCGTCGGCCAGGGCCTGGTACGCCGCGAGCCGGTCCTCGTGGTCGAGCGCGGGGTCGTCGGCGACGGCGAACCACGGCGCGGTGTCGATGTGCGGGCGCGGCGAACGCCCGGTGACGACGCAGTAGGTGCTCCAGCGCAGCAGCGCCGTCATCGCCCTCGGGAAGTAGTAGTGCAGCGAGGTGACGGCGACGTCCGGGCAGGCGTTCGCGTAGTCGATGGGGTACACGACGCCGTCCTTGACGAGCATCTCGCACGAGTTGAACTCCCACCGGAAGAAGGCGTTGACGGTCTGGCTCGTCGTGACCACCTCGCGGCCGACCTCGTCGGAGAGGAAGCCGTGGACGACGGCGTAGCGGTCGTGCATCGGCTCGTCCGGCCGGAACTTCATCGCCATCGTCTCGGGCCCGATGGTCAGCGTGCGGACGAAGTGCTCGTAGTCGGGCACCGACGCCTGCAGGTGCATGAGCATCTCCCCGGAGTCGTCGTAGGCGCGGTGCAGGTCCTCCCGGTCGCGCACCTGCGAGACGCCGCGCCAGCCACCGCCGTCGAACGGCTTCATGTACAGCGGGTAGCCCAGGGACGCGGCGATCTCGTCGAGGTCGAAGCCGCGGTTGTAGCGCGCCGAGGTGTAGGCCCACCGGGCGTTGTCGACCGGGTGCTTGTAGGGGACGAGGACGGTCTCGGGCACGTTCATCCCGAGCCGCATCAGCGCGCAGTACGCCGAGTGCTTCTCCATCGACTGGAAGGTGAACGGGCTGTTGAGCAGGTAGACGTCGTCCATGAGGGCGACCTTCTTGAGCCACTCGCGCGGGTGGTAGTACCAGTGCGCGAGCCGGTCGATGACCAGCTCGTGGCGCGGCCGGTCGCGCAGGTTGAACGGCTCGATGGTCATCCGCTCCGTGCTCACCGTGTGGGTGGAGCCGTCCGGGGCGGTGAGCACGCCGAGCCGGGCGGCCAGCGCCTCGAACGCGGTCGGCCAGTCCTCCTCGGCGCCGAGCAGGAGCCCCACGGGATGGTCGGTGGCGGTCACGTCGGATCGTCCTCTCGGTCAGGCGAATCGGGGTAGGTGGTGCGCGAGCTGGCGCGCCCACCACGGCCAGTCGTGCGCGCTGTCGTGGCCCCAGACGTCGAGCTCGTGGCGGATGGCCCGGCGGGACAGCAGCTCCGCGAACTCGCGGGTGGCGGGCAGCGAGCGGGTGGGCGACACCTCGAAGGGGCCCTGCCCGACGACGAGCAGGATCGAGACCCGGGAGCGCAGCCAGTCGAGGTGGCCGCCCTCGGCGTTGGCGACGTAGGCGGTGGGGTTCGCGAAGTAGGTGGCGTCGCCGAGCTCGCCCCAGCCGTTCCACGTCAAGGGGTCGTAGTTGCCGGACAGCCCGATGGCCACCGGGACGACGTCGGCGCGCGTGAGGGCCAGGTGGACCGCGTGGTAGGCACCCAGCGAGGGGCCGGCGGCGACGACCTCGCTCGAGCCGCCGGTCTCGGCCTGCACCCACGGCAGCACCGCCTCGGAGAGCCAGGCGGTGTAGGCACCGGCGCGACGCGCGCGCTCCTCGGTGGGCAGCGACGCGTCCGACCACGACCAGCCGTCGAGCGAGTCGACGCAGAAGAGGCTGACCCGCCCGGCGTCGACCAGGGGCCGGACCGCGTCGAGCATCCCGTTGCCCTCGGCGTCGCGGGCGCCCCCGGCCTCGGACGGGAAGAGGAGCACCGGGCGACCCCAGTGGCCGTGGCGGACCACCTCGAGGTCGGCGTCGTGCCCGGGGACGCCGAGCCGGACGCTGCGCTGCTCCATGCGCCCCGACCCTAGTGGGGCCTCAGCCCGCCGTGCCTTCCGAGCACCACAGGGTCCGCAGCACCTCGGTGAGCGTCGGGTCGAGGGCGTCGCGCCAGGCGGTGTAGTTGTGCAGGTCGGCGACCTCGCGGTAGCGCACGTCGTGCCCCGCGCGGCGCAGGGCGGCGGCCATGTCGCGGTTGTTCGCGGCGTTCTCCTCGAGCGCGCCGCAGGTCATCCCGACGACGAGGGGGTGCTCGGCGTGCCGGGCGTCGAGGACGCCCTGCACGGCCCGGGAGATGCGCCCGAAGTACCGGAACCCGCTCTCGGAGTCGTCGTGGCGGACCTGGAAGAACGAGCCCGACTGGGCGAGCACGCCGCCGACCCGGGGGGCCGCCGCGAGCGCGAGGAGGAGGGCGGTGAGGCCGCCGAGGCTGGCGCCGACGACGACGACCGGGCCGCGCACCGGGTGTGCCGCGGCGATCCGGTCGAGCCCGGCCTCGGCGACGGTGCGCAGGTAGCGCGGGGACCCGGAGTACCACGCGTCGCGCAGGACCGGGTGGGCCAGGGCCACCCGGTGCGGGGGCAGCGTCCCGGCCGCGACGAGGGCCCCCGAGTAGCGGGTGACCTCGGCGAGCAGGTCGTACTCGGGCCCGTCGTGGACGAGGAGCATCGGCGCCGGCTCGTCGGCCCCGAGGGACGTCGGTGACCACACGGTGACGGGGACGTCGTCGGCGGTCTCGCCCGCCACCGCCATCGGCTCGAGGCGGCCGTCGACCACGGGGGCGTCGAGCCACCACGGCGGGGCGTAGCCGGGCAGCTCGAGGACCGAGCGGTCGCCGAACGCCGTGGCCACCCGCCGGGGGTTCGCCGGGTCGGGCCCGACCTCGGTCTGCTCGCCGCGGGTCACCGCGAGGCGGTACTCGAGCCGCCCCAGCGGTGGGGCCGGCAGCTCGAGGACCCACTCCGTCCCCACACGCCGGAACGCGCGGGGGCCCGGGACCACCGGGTCGCAGTCGAGCGAGACGGCGGTGACCGCCTCGTCCGCGGCGTCGAGCCCGAACCGGACGAGGCCGTCGTGGTGCGTCGGCGGCACCGTCAGAACAGCGCGCTCATGAGCGCGGTGCGCCCCTTGCGGACCCGCTCGTCCTGGGCACCGACGACGTCGAAGAGCCCGAGGAGGTGGGTGCGCGCCTGCTCGCGCTCCTCGCCCGCGCTGGTGCGGACGAGGTCGACGAGCCGGGTGAACGCGTCCTCGACGTGGCCGCCGAGGACGTCGAGGTCGGCGACGACGCAGGCCGCGGCGACGTCGGAGGGGTCGGCCGCGGCGGCCGCCCGGGCGGCCTGGGGGTCGACGCCCGCGGTGCGCTCCATGAGCCGCACCTGCGCGAGACCGAGCCGCGCGTCCTCGTCCTTGGGGTCGGCGGCGAGCGCCTGCTCGTAGGCGGTGGCCGCCGCGGGGAGGTCGCCGCGCTCGATGGCCTCGTACGCGGCCTCGTGCAGGGGAGAGAGGGCCTCCTCCTCGGCCTCGGCGCCCTCGGGGAGCGGGCCGAGGTCGACCCGGCCGGTGATGCCGTTCTGGACCGCGGCCTGGAGCAGCTGGTCGACGGCCTCGGCCACCTGCCGCTCGTCGGCGACGCCCGGGAAGAGCGGGACCGGCTGGCCCTGGAGCAGCCCGAAGGTCGCCGGGACGGTCGGCTGCCCGAAGGCCTGGACGAGGAGGGGCTGGAAGGCCTGGAGCAGCTCGGGCTCGCCGGTGAGGTCCGCCGTGAGGACGAGGACGCGCCCCTCCTGGCGTGCGGCCACCCGGGCGACGGTGTCGACGAGCTGGCGGGTCTGCGGGTGCCCGGAGGACCAGAGGACGAGCAGGCCCGCGACCTGGACGGTGCGGGTCAGCGCCTGCTGCAGCGTCGCCGGGGTGACCTCGACGAGGAGGCCCTCCGGGACCGCGGGCACGGGGGCGGCGTCCGCGCCGGGGGGACGGCCGCCCCCCGCGGGCACGCCGCCACCACCGGTGGCGGCACCCGGGGTCGTCAGCTGCGAGACGGCGGACAGGTCGACGGCACCGCGGGTGCCGGCGGGCTCGGGGGTCTGCGTCATGGTCGGATTCTCCCGCACCGGAGGGACTCGTGCCGGACCGGGGTCAGCGGCCCTTGCCGGCGGCCAGCAGCTCGGTCGCGCCGATGGCCGTGGCGTCACCCTCGGTGGGCACGACGAGGACGATCGGCTCGAGGCTGGTCAGGCTGAGGGACTTCGTCACCTTCTTCTTGCCGACGAGCGCGGAGTAGCGCGACGGCAGGACGAGCTCCTTGGCCCCGGGGCGCACCGAGATGGTGTCGGTGCGGCGCATGAGGCCGAAGGCGACGACCCCACCGCCGGCGAGGCGGAAGGCCACGGCGTGGCGCAGGTCGGGTGTGTGCACCTGCGCGAGCGTCGCGAGCCGTCCGAGCGCCTTGGTCTGCACCGCCGCCGAGACTCCCAGGGCGTCGGCGAAGGAGTCCTTGGCGTCCACGCCCTTCGGCGGGGTCTTCGGGGCCGGGCGACCCAGGGCGGCCGCGTAGCCCTGGAAGGCCTTGGCCGGCGAGATCGGCAGCCCCTCGCCGTCCTCGACCGGCACGAAGGGCGCCCCGTCCCCGCGGCCCCCGAGGCTCGGGAGGCGCGCGCCGCCGAGCATCGGGACCGAGGCCTCGATGCGGAAGGGGGCCTGCGGGGAGCGGGACACCATGACGTGGAGGTACTGGGTCGAGGTCGACTCGTCGAGCGTCGTGGCGAGGATGGCCCGTGGCCACTCACGACCGCGGGACTGGGCGAGGACCGTGGGCGCGGGGCCCTTGGCCAGGCCCGCCTCCGTCGTCGCGACCGCACCGCGCGCGGCCGCGGTGTCGGCCATCGTCAGGGCGTCGCCGGCGAGCACCGCGGCCCGGGCCGCGTGCCCCGTGGCGCCCGGCTCGGTGGCCGTCGCGCGGGCGGCGGCGAGGAGCCGGGCGGCGATCGCGGTCGCACCCTCCTCGTCGAGCGGCGCGGCGGTAGAGCGCTCGGACGGGGCGTCGTGCAGCCCGACGAGCGCGTCCGTGGCGCCGCAGCCCGTCGTCGCGAGGGCGAGGCCCAGCGCCGCGGCGGTCAGCGCGTGGCGGCGGGTCGGCCGGGTGGTCGGGCGGCGGGTGGCACGGGTCATCGGGCGACCTCCTCGTCGGTCGGGGCGAGCGGGGCGGACGGGCGACGGCGCGGCCAGAGCGCGACGACGCCGGCCGCGACGAGGAAGAGCCCGACGAGGACCGCGACGACCGACTCGACGAACCAGCGCTTGTCGACGACGCGGAGGGTCACGGACGCGACCGACCCCCGGCCGGCGGCGACGACGACGCTCTCCGGTGCGTCCTGCTGGTGCACGGTCATCGTCACGGGTCCGTCGGCGTCGTCCTGCGAGCGCCAGAGGTCGGCGGTGCCGAGGGTCGGCGGCTCACCGGACCCGGTCGTCGTCGTCTCGAGGCGCCACTCGCGCACCGAGACACCGCTCACCCGCACGTGTGCGGAGTCGCCGAGGACGGCGGTGGCGTCGGAGGGGTTGGCCAGGGCCATCCACAACGAGCCGCCGCGCGTCGGCGTCGCGGTGACGACGACGTCGGCGTCGACGCGGTTGAGCACCTCGGGGGGGATGACGACGGGGGCGCCGGCCGCCGGGCGGGCGGTGAACTCGGCCGTGCCGCTGCCGCCGAGGGCGGCCGCGAACCACACACCGAGGACGGTGAGGGCGAGCCCGACGAGGGCGGCGAGAGCACCGGCCACCCGCGTGACTGTCCTGAGCATCGAGAGGGTTTCCTTCGGGGTCCGGGGCGCACCGGATCCGGGGTCCGGGGCACGAGGCGTACCCTCCACGATGACAAACGCCCGGACCGTGGACAAATCCCGCGCTCTCAGGGAGTGAAGTCGCGCGCCCCCACACGCACCTCCCGCAACAGGGAGAACAGGAGTGCGTGCTGCTCCGGGTCGAGCATCCCGAGCCCGAAGTCGGCCTGCTCGAGGTCGGCGGTCACCGCCTCCATCGCCTCCCGGCCGGCGTCGGTGATGACCGCGAAGGCCCCGCGGCGGTCGGCGGGGTTGGGGACGCGCTCCACGAAGCCCTGGGCGAGGAGGCGCTGGACGATGTTGGTGGCGCTCGTCGGATGGACCATGAGCCGCTCGCCGACCTTCGACATCGACAACCGCCCCTCGCGGCTGAAGGCGAGGAGGACGAGCGCCTCGTAGCGGGCGAAGGTCAGCCCGTGCCGACCGGCGATGGCGTCGAACCGGGCGAGGAGGAGCTGCTGGACGCGCATGACCGACGTCGCGGTGGCCATCGACGCCGACCGCGACCCCTCGCCCCACCGGGCCACCCAGAGCTCACGTGCCCGCTCGATGGGGTCGAACGGGAGGCGGACCGGCTCGCTCACGCCCTGCACGCTAGCGAACCCCGTCCGCGCGTCGTTTGTGCGTCTCGCCCGGATGTCCCTAGCGTGGGGCGGGTGACTGGCTCGAGAACCGTGGCCTGGGAGCGTTACGACGCCGTGCTCCTCGACCTCGACGGCGTGCTCACCCCGACCGCCCGGGTGCACATGGCGGCGTGGGCCGAGATGTTCGGCGAGTTCCTCCGCGGGCTCGACCGCACGCGGCCGGGCTTCGAGGACGCCGACACCGCGCCGTACACGGACGCCGACTACTTCGCGCACGTCGACGGCAAGCCCCGTTACGAGGGCGTCGCCGACCTCCTCGCCTCGCGCGGCATCGTCCTGCCGCCGGGCTCCCCCGACGACCCGTCGTCGGCTGAGACGATGTGCGGGCTCGGCAACCGCAAGAACGCCGCGTTCACGACGGTCCTGGCCCGTGACGGCGTCGACCCGTACCCCGGGTCGGTCGCGCTCCTCGACCGCCTCGTCGCACTCGGCACCCGGCTCGCCGTCGTCTCCTCGTCGGCCAACGCCCCGGCCGTGCTCGCCGCCGCGGGGCTCGCCGACCGCTTCGTCACCGTCGTCGACGGTCGGGTGGCCGCCGACCTCGGCCTCGCCGGCAAGCCCGCCCCCGACACCTTCCTCCACGCCGCCGCGGAGTGCGGCACGACGCCGGCCCGGGCGGTCGTCGTCGAGGACGCCGTCTCCGGCGTGCGCGCGGGGGCGGCCGGGGGCTTCGGGCTCGTCGTCGGCGTCGACCGCGGCGCCGGCGCCGGGCCGCTGGCCGCCGCCGGGGCCGACCTCGTCGTCGCCGACCTCGGGGAGCTCGCGTGAGGACGACGGCCGTCGGCCCGGACCCCCTCGACCGCACCCGGTTCCCCGCCGACCCGTGGCGCCTCGTCGAGTGCGAGCCCAGCGACGACGACCTCGGGCACACCGAGACCCTCTTCGCCGTCGCGAACGGCTATATCGGGATGCGCGGCAACCCCGAGGAGGGCCGCGAGGTCCACGAGCACGGCACGTTCGTCAACGGGTTCCACGAGACCTGGCCGATCCGGCACGCGGAGGCCGCGTACGGTTTCGCCCGCACCGGGCAGACCATCGTCAACGTCCCGGACGCGAAGCTGGTCAAGGTGTACGTCGACGACGAGCCGCTCGTCGTCGGGATGGCCGACCTCGAGGAGTACGAGCGCAGCCTCGACCTGCGCGACGGCATCCTGCGCCGCTCGCTCGTGTGGCGCACGCCCTCGGGCAAGCGGGTACGGGTCGCCTCCACCCGGATGGTCTCGATGACCGAGCGCCACCTCGCGGTGATCACGCTCGAGGTGACGATGCTCGACGGCGACGCCCCGGTGGTCGTCTCCTCCCAGCTGCTCAACCGCCAGGACGGCGAGGACGAGTACCACGAGCCGGCGCACACCAGGGTCGCCATGGTCGACCCGCGCAAGGCCGGCGCGTTCCGCGGCCGCGTCCTGCTCCCCCGGCTGCACGCGGCGAGCGAGGACCGGCTCGCCCTCGGGTACCGCTGCGCGAACTCCGGGATGACGGTGACCGCCGTCGCCGACCACCGGGTCGAGGTCCCCGACGACTCCGAGGTCGTCGTGCGGGCCGAGGACGACCTCGCGAAGGCGGTCTACCGCGTCGAGGCGCGCGAGGGACGCACGGTGCGTTTCGAGAAGCTCGTCGCTTACCACACCTCGCGCAGCCTGCCGGTGCGCGAGCTGGCCGACCGCTGCGAGCGCACGCTCGACCGGGCCGGCAAGCACCCGGTCGTCGAGCACCATGCCCGCCAGCGGGCCTGGTTCGACCGGTTCTGGGCCGCCAGCGACGTCGAGGTCGACACCGCCGACGAGCACCGGGCCGCCGTGCAGCAGGCGGTCCGCTACAACCTCTTCTCGCTCGCCCAGGCCAGCGCGCGCGCCGACCGGCAGGGCGTCCCTGCCAAGGGCGTCACCGGCTCCGGCTACGAGGGGCACTACTTCTGGGACAGCGAGGTCTACGTCGCCCCGTTCCTCACCTACACCCAGCCCGACGCGGCGCGGAACCTCCTCCACTTCCGCAGCCTCATGCTGCCGGCGGCCCGCGACCGGGCCCGCGAGATGTCGCAGCGCGGAGCCCTCTTCCCGTGGCGCTCGATCAACGGCGAGGAGGCCTCGGCCTACTACGCCGCCGGCACCGCCCAGGTGCACCTGGACGCCGACGTCGCGCACGCGCTCGCCCAGTACCTCGCCGCCACCGGCGACGTCGACTTCCTCGTCCGGCACGGCATGGCGATCCTCGTCGAGACCGCGCGCCTCTACGCCGACCTCGGCTTCTGGCGCAGCAACGGCACCGCCAGCTTCCACATCCACGGCGTGACCGGCCCGGACGAGTACACGACGGTCGTCAACAACAACCTGTTCACCAACGTCATGGCCCGCTCCAACCTCGAGCACGCGGCCGCGGCGGCGGAGCGGCTGCGCGAGGAGCGCCCGGAGGACTGGGCCCGCCTCGCGCGGCGGCTCGAGGTCACCGACGACGAGGTCACCGAGTGGCGGCGCTGTGCCGCGGGCATGCACATCCCGTTCGACGAGGGCCTGGGCATCCACCCGCAGGACGACTTCTTCCTCGACCGGGAGGTGTGGGACCTCAGCCGCACCCCGGCGTCGGTGCGTCCCCTGCTGCTCCACTACCACCCGCTCGTCATCTACCGGTTCCAGGTGCTCAAGCAGGCCGACGTCGTCCTCGCCCTCTACCTCCAGGGCGACCGCTTCACCGCCGAGGAGAAGCGCGCGGACTTCGAGTACTACGACCCCATCACCACCGGTGACAGCACGCTCTCCGCGGTCGTGCAGTCGGTCGTCGCCGCCGAGGTCGGCTACCACCAGGCGGCGCTCGAGTACTTCCACGAGGCGCTCTACGTCGACCTCGCCAACCTCCACGACAACACGGTCGACGGGCTGCACATCGCCTCGGCCGGCGGCGTGTGGGCGGCGCTGGTCGGCGGCTTCGGCGGGATGCGCGACCACGGCGGCCGGCTCGTCCTCGACCCGCGGCTGCCGGCGGCGTGGGAGTCGCTCACCTTCCGCCTCACGTGGCGGGGCACGCGGGTCCGGTTCCGGCTCACCGCGTCCGAGCTGCGGATGGAGGTCGAGGAGGGCGAGGGGCCGGTGCCGGTGACCGTCCGCGGCACCGAGCACTCCGTGGCGCCGGGCGACCCGGTGTGCGTCGTCCTCGACGGCCAGGGCCCACGGGTCGACGGCCTGCTCCCGAAGCGGCCCCGCCTCGGCGGGGTGCGGGCGGACGGCAGCCGCATCACGGCCGGGGTGCCCGACCCGATCCCGTTCGAGGAGCTCGAGAACCCCGAGTCGCTCGTCAGCGACCCGACGAGCTGAGGGCCCGGGGGGTGAGCTCCATGTCGAGGGCCGCGACCTCGACGCCGTCGAAGAGGAGGGCCTGCGGGCGCACCCCGGTCGGGACGAAGCCGACCTTCTCGTAGACGTGCCGGGCGCGCGGGTTGAACTCGAAGACCTCGAGGGTGACCCGCTCGATGCCGACGGCGAAGGCGTACCGGCAGAGCAGCCACACGGCCTCGGTGCCGAGCCCTCGCCCGCGGCCCTCGGGCCCGAGGAGGCAGCGCAGGTTCGTCGTCCGGCCGCCGTCGTCGTACTCGTTGAGGACCACCTCGCCGACGACCCGGCCGGACTCGGCGTCGACGACGGCGAGGTCGAGCCGGTCCGGCTGCTGCGAGCGCGTCGCGTACCACTGGCGCAGGCCGTCGTCGAGGGGTTGGGGCCGCTGCGCCTCCGCCGTCGTCCCAACGCTGCCGGTGAGCCGGCGCACCTCGGGGTCGGAGAGGATCTCGGCCATCGCCGGCGCGTCGTCACCGACGAGCGGGCGGAGCACGACCTTCTCGCCGCGCAGCGTGGGCTTCTCGGAGAGGTCGGGCGTGGCGGGCCGCCGCCCCCCCCCCCCCCCCCCCCGCCCGCGGCCGGCCCGGCGTGGGGGCGGGGCCCGCCCTCCGCGCCGCGCCGCTTGGGCTTCGCGGGGGGGGGGGGCGTGGCGGCCCCCCGCCGGCCGCCTCGACCAGCCGGTCCGCGGCCGACCAGGCGTCGGTGCGGCCGTCGACCACCTCGGCCGCGAGGGCGTCGAGGCGGTCCCCACCGTCGAGACCGCCGACCCTGGCCCGGAGCACCTCGAGCGCCAGACCCTCCACCTCGCGGGCCGCGCGGTGCAGGCGGCGCCTGCGCAGCCCCTCGTCGCCGAGGTGGCGACGGTGCCCGTCGATCGCGCCGAGCAGCTCGGCGACCCCCTCCCCCGACGTCGCGACGGTGCGGACCACCGGTGGGCGCCAGTCGGACTCGTCACGGGCGGCCATCGCGACCACGTGCCGCAGGTCGCGGGTCGTGCCCGAGGCGCCCTCGCGGTCGGCCTTGTTGACGACGAGCACGTCGGCGACCTCGAGGATGCCGGCCTTCGCGGCCTGGACGCCGTCACCCAGCCCCGGCGCCAGGACGACGACCGTCGTGTCGGCCGTCCCCGCGACCTCGACCTCGCTCTGCCCGACCCCGACCGTCTCCAGGAGGACGACGTCGCAGCCCGCGGCGTCGAGGACCCGCAGGGCCTGGGGCGCCGCCCACGACAGCCCACCGAGGTGCCCGCGCGAGGCCATCGAGCGGATGAACACCTCGGGGTCGGCAGCGTGCTCGGACATCCGGATCCGGTCGCCGAGCAGCGCGCCGCCGGAGAACGGCGAGGACGGGTCGACGGCGAGCACCCCGACCCGGTCGCCGCGCGCCCGCAGCGCCGTGACGAGCGCGTTCGTCGTCGTCGACTTGCCGACGCCGGGCGCCCCGGTGATCCCCACGACGTGCGCCCGGCCGGTGTCCCCGGCGAGCGCGACCATCACCTCCCGCAGGGCCGGATGGGCGTCCTCGACGAGCGAGATGAGCCGGGCGACGGCGCGCGGGCTCCCCTCCCGCGCCGCGGCGACGAGGGAGGGGACGTCGACGTCGCGCGCCGCGGCCAGGGGGTCAGCCCTGCGCCGGGACCTTGACGACGAGCGCGTCGCCCTGGCCTCCACCGCCGCACAGGGCCGCGGCGCCGACGCCCCCGCCGCGCCGCTTGAGCTCGAGCGCGAGGTGGAGGGTGATGCGCGCGCCGGACATCCCGATCGGGTGGCCCAGGGCGATGGCGCCGCCGTTGACGTTGACCTTCTCGGGGTCGAGGCCGAGCTCCTTGGTCGAGGCGAGGCCGACCGCCGCGAACGCCTCGTTGATCTCGACGAGGTCGAGGTCGGTGGGCGAGATGCCCTCTCGCGCACAGGCCTTCGCGATGGCTCGGGCCGGCTGGCTCTGCAGCGTGGAGTCGGGGCCGGCGACGACGCCGTGCGCGCCGATCTCGGCGAGCCAGTCGAGGCCGAGCTCCTCGGCCTTCGAGCGCTTCATGACGACGACGGCGGCGGCACCGTCGCTGATCTGCGAGGCCGAGCCGGCGGTGATGGTGCCGTCCTTGCGGAACGCGGGCCGCAGGCCACCGAGGGACTCGGTCGTGGTGTCGGGGCGGATGCCCTCGTCGGTCTTGAACTCGACCGGCTCGCCACGGCGCTGCGGGATGCTCACCGTGACGACCTCGTCGTCGAAGAGGCCGTCCTTCCACGCGCGCGCCGCGAGCTGGTGGCTGCGGGCCGAGAACTCGTCCTGCTCCTCGCGGGTGAAGGCGAGGTCGCCGGTGTTGGCGGTCTCGGTGAGCAGTCCCATCGCCTGGTCGGTGAAGGCGTCCCAGAGGCCGTCCTGCGCCATGTGGTCGTGGAGGGTGACGTCGCCGTACTTGTAGCCGTCGCGGCTCTTCTCGAGCAGGTGCGGTGCGTTGGTCATCGACTCCTGGCCCCCGGCGACGACGACGTCGAACTCACCGGCGCGGATCAGCTGGTCGGCGAGCGCGATGGCGTCGATGCCGGAGAGGCAGACCTTGTTGACGGTGAGCGCCGGCACCGACATCGGGATGCCGGCCTTGCTGGCGGCCTGGCGGGCCGGGATCTGCCCCTCGCCCGCGGTGAGGACCTGGCCCATGATCACGTAGTCGACCTGCTCGGGGGACACCCCGGCCTTCTCCAGCGCCCCCTTGATCGCGAAGCCCCCGAGGTCGGACCCGCTGAAGCCCTTGAGGGAGCCGCTCATCCGCCCCATCGGGGTGCGGGCGCCGGCGACGATGACGGTCGGGTCGGTGGACATGCGGTGGCCTCCGTGGTCGGGTCGGGGGGATCCTCTCGATGCTAGACCGCGGCCTCCGGTGGTGCCGACCCCCCGGCACGGTGACTCTCGCCACCGTCCCCCGTGCCGGCCGGCCGCCCCGACCTACGCTGGCGGCATGACCGCCTCCGACCTCTTCACCGCCATCGACCACGTCGGTGTCGCCGTGCGCGACCTCGACGAGGCCGTCGCCTTCTACGAGCGCACCTACGGGATGCGCAAGCTCCACGAGGAGCGCAACGAGGAGCAGGGCGTCCGCGAGGCGATGATGGGCGTCGGCGACTCCGGCTCGTGCATCCAGCTGCTCGCGCCGCTGTCGGAGGAGTCGACGATCGCGAAGTTCCTCGAGCGCAGCGGCCCGGGCATCCAGCAGCTCGCCTACCGCGTCGAGGACCTCGACGCCGTCTGCGCCACCCTCCGGGAGCGCGGGATGCGGCTGCTCTACGAGACGCCGAGGCGCGGGACGAGCGACAGCCGGGTCAACTTCGTCCACCCGAAGGACGCCGGCGGCATCCTCGTCGAGCTCGTCGAGCCGGCCGCCACGCCCTAGCGGCGTGCGACGCAGCCGGGGTCGCCGAGGTCGAGGACGGTGACCCCCGCGACGCGCTCCGGGCAGGCCCTGGCCCGGGCCCAGTCGACGACCGTGGCCACCGGGCGTCCGGCGAGCCCCGCCGGCGTGCCGGCCGGGTCGGTGCGGTAGCGCCCCTCGAGCACGAGGTAGCGCAGCCGGCCCTGCTCGACGAACCGGGCGAGCTGCGCGGTCGACGGTGCCGCCGCGGCCCCGGTGAAGCCGCCGATCGGGAGCACCGGCAGGCCGCTCGCGAGCTGCAGCTGGGCCGCGGGGGTCGCCTCCGGGACGGCCGCCGCCCAGGTCGCGTCGCCGCGGCCGGCCCGGAGGAACGCGACGAGTGCGGCGGGCGGCACCGACGAGACGCCGTGCTGCGACCAGCCGGCCCCCGGGGCGGCACCGTTGACGACGACGTGCAGCGTCGCCCAGTCGGTCGCCGCCGGTCCCACGAGGACCGCCACGAGCGCGGCCACCCCGCCCACGACCGCGCCGCGGCGGGTGCGGCCGGCCAGCCCGACGGCGGCGAGGACCGCCGCCGCCACGGCGACGCCGGCGAGCCCGGCGAGCGACCGGCCGGTCGCCCCGAGCGCGAGGGCGCCGGTGGTGCCCGCGACGAGCACGAGGAGGATCGGCCGCCAGCTCGCCCACCCGCGCCCGACCCGGGCGGCGGCGAGGCCGAGGAGGGCGGCGGCCGGTGCGGCGAGGTAGCTCGTGTAGTACGGGTGCATGGCCCCGCCCATCGCACTGAAGAGGACGGCGGCGACGACGAGCCAGCCGCCGAACAGCCGGACCGCGGCCCGCCACGCCGGCGAGCCGGGCCCGGACCCCCCGACGGCGCCGGACCGGGCGGCGCGGTCGAGCAGGAGCAGTGCGGCGGCGACGAGCGCGGCCGGGAGGTACCACGCGCTCTGGTCGGCGAACGGCGGCAGGAGCAGGCGCCACGGCCCGGGGTGGCCGGAGATCGCACCGCCGCCGTCCCCGGAGAGCCGGGAGACCCCGTTCGACCCGAGCACGAGGTGGAGCAGGCTGCCCGAGGAGGAGTCGGCGTAGGGGCGGCGGTCGGGACCGAGCACCGCGAGGACGCCGACCCACCACGTCCCGGAGACGACGGCCGCGGTGGCGGTGACGAGGACCGCCCGGGTGCGCCGGCCGGCGGTCGGGCCGCAGAGCGCCCAGGCCACCGCCGGCACGACGACGAGCCCGGCGAGCCACTTGGTGAGGAACGCCGCCCCGAGCGCCGCGCCGAGGAGGACCAACCAGCGCTTCCGCGGGTCCGCGGCCGCGCGGACGACCGCGTACGCGACGACGACCGAGGCGAGGAGGAGCATCGTGTCGGGGTCGTCGAACCGGGCCAGCGCGAAGGTGACCGGACCGGCCGCGAGCAGGAGGGCGGCGACGACGGCCGCCCTCCCCCGGCCGGCCCACCAGACCGTCGCCCCGAGCACGACGACGGCGGCCACCGTCTCGAGCAGCTGCGGCAGCAGGACGGCGAGCGGGTGCGCGCCGAGGAGGCGCACGGCGAGCATCATCGGCCACAGCCCGAGCGGGGGCTTGTCCGTGCTGACGACCGACGAGGGCTCGAGGCTGGCGAAGAAGCCGGCGGCCGGGTGGGCTGCCCCGGTGACCGCGATCCCGGCGTAGTACAGGTTCCCCCAGCCGTTCGCCGTCAGCCGCCAGCCGGCGACGAACCCTCCGACGAGGGCGACCCCGGCGACCCCGAGGGCCGCCCGCCGGGCGCTGCGCTCCATCCCGTGGACTCCTTCCGCACGTCGGTGCCCGCGACCGCGAGCAGGGGCAGCAGCGGCAGGAGCACGAAGTCCGGGACCACGAGCCCGGAGTCGTTGACCGCGAAGCCGACCACGCCGAGAACGAGCGCAGCCCGCAGCAGGGTTCCCCCGGGGGCATGCGGTCTCCACCCGGTCCGGTGGGCGACCACGAGGACGAGGACGGCCCCCGCGGCGATGGCCAGCAGCGGCGGGGAGCCGAGGTTGCTGAGGTTCTGGGCGAGCTTGCGTCCCACCACCTCGTCGGCGCCGCCGTCGAGGACGGTCTGGACGAACTCGCCGAGGTGGGTGCGCGACTGCTCCGGGCGCAGCCAGTCGAGGACGGCCAGGGCGCTCGTCAGCAGGACGACGCCGGCCCCGGCGAGGAGCACGCGCCCCACGGTGAGCCGGACACCGGCCGCCACGGCGAGGACGAGCAGCCCGCCGAGGACGAGCCCGGGCGGCCCGCCGAAGTCCGCGCCGAGCGACGGGTGGCCCTCGAGCCCGACCGCGACGACGAGGACGAGCGCGCCGAGACCCACCGCCCGCCAGCGGCCCGGCCGCGGAGCGAGGGCGACGACGGTGACGGCGGTGAGGACGGCCAGCCCGTAGAGGGCGTAGCTCGTGTTGCCGAAGCCGTAGAAGCGACCCCCGACCGTCGGGTTCTGCCCGAAGACCGATGCCAGCTGGAGGCGGGATCCGGTGAGGACGTCGCCGCCGAGGACGAGCAGGGTGACGACCGCGAGCACCCCCGCGGCGCCCAGCGGCCACCGCCGCCCGGCGGCGAGCGAGAGCGCGGTGAGCGCCGCCGCGACGAGCACGAGGACGGCGACGAACGTCGCTGCAGGCGGCCCGACCGACCACCACGGGACGAGGTTGGCGACGAAGGTCGAGACCGGCACGGCGGCCAGGGCCACGCCGGCGACGCCGAGCCACGGAGGCGGGTCGCCGGCCTCCCTCCGGCGCCACCCGAGTGCGGCGACGAGGACGCACCAGGCGGCGAACAGCGTCGCCAGCCACCCGGTGACCTGCGGGCTCACCGCGCGCATCGTCGCCGCCCGGTCCTCGAACCCGACCCGCTCGGCCACGCGTTCGGCGGCCGGGGCGCTCGAGGCGTCGACCGTCACCGGGCGCCCGGCGAGCTCGGTCGGGTCCGCCCCGAAGTGCTGCAGCAGGGTGGCGGTGAGGTCCTGCAGCTGGACCAGCCCGGGCTGCCGCGTCGACGGCGAGGTGAGGGTGCCGCGGGCGACGTCGGGTCCCGCGAGGAGGACCGCCCGGGGGCGGATGGTCGAGTCGCCGTCGGCGAGGCCGGCGACGAGGAGCGTCCGCGGCGACCCGGCGGACGCCACCCGGGCGACGAGCCGGTCGAGGGCGCGCAGGGCGGCCGGTCGCCCCGCTCCCTCGGGCAGCGACGGCACGCCGGTCAGCGTGAGCGGGCACGCGCCCACGGAGACGCGGCCCTGCTCGTCGGCGGCGGCGATCGCGGCGGCCGCCCCGACGGCGGAGACGCACGTCCCGGTGGCCGCCAGCCGTTGCCCGAGCGTCCCCGGGACGGCACCGTACGACGCCGCCCGGGCGGCCGCGACGTACTCGTCCCAGTCGGCGACCCGGCTCTGCGCCACGCCGGCCGGGGTCCGGCACGGGCCCGGGACGTCGGCGGCCCGTCGCCCGGCGGAGAGGGTGAGCCAGCCGTCGACCTCGCAGGTGCGCGAGCGGACCGAGCGCACGGTGAGCGAGCCGACCGCGCTCTCGCCGGCGAGCCGCCAGAGCACCGGGGTGGTGCGGGGGTCGAGGTCGGACCACACGAGCCCAGGGGCCCCGACGACCACGACCTCCGGCTCGTCCGCCCCGGCGCCGGGCCGCCCGGCGGCCGACGCGGGCGCACCGACGCCGGCGAGCACCGCGAGGGTGAGCAGGACGACGCCGAGCCGGCGGGCGAGGGCGCGGCTCATCCGCGGGCCAGCTCGTGCCGGGCGATGACGACGAGGGCGGCCGTCCACGCCAGGGGCGCGACCGCGGCGGGGCGGCCGTCGTGGAGCACCTTCTCGGGGAAGGCCCCCGCCGTCGTGCGGTGCCGTCCGAGCCAGTCGAGGAGAGGGTGGGCCTTCCCCCGGTGGCCGGTGCTCGCCCACGCCGAGGCGAAGAGGGCCGTCTCCGGGGTCCAGCTGATGCCGTCCTGCTTCCAGGCGGCGCCCGGGGCCAGACCGCCGGCGGGGCGGGCCATCGCGGTCTGCGCGCGGTCGATGGCCTGGAGGACGGCCATCTCCGGGGTCGCGGCCCCGATCGGCGCGACGAGGAAGGTGACCGCCGCGTCCGGGAGCCCTCCGACGTGCCGCGGGTACCCCTCGCGCCCGAACGCGTCGTGGAGGGGCGACGCGAGCCGGTGCGCCGCGTCCTCCGCCCGGTCGGCGAGCGCGAGCTCCCCGACGAGCGGGAGCACCCGTGCGGCGCACCGGAGCCCGGCGAGCACGACGGCCGCCGTGCCGAGGGTCAGCTGGTCCTCGACGAGCTCCCAGTAGTCCGAGGACGGCGGGGGGAGCCCGGTGGCCGGGTCGCGCACCGTGAGGAGCAGGTTCGTGCTGCGGACGAGCAGGCCGCGCAGCGGTGCGACGAGCTCGGCGGCCCGCTCCGGCGCGTGGGTCGCCAGCTCGTCGGTGGCCCACAGCACCCAGCCGCAGCCGTCGAGCTGCGGGGGGCGGTCGTCCGGGCGGTGACCGGTGGTCGGCTCGTACCGGGCCTCGAACCAGCCGTCGTCGCGCTGCACCTCCTGGAGCCAGCCGAGCTGGGTCGCGGCCTCCGCGGGCCGGCCGAGCCGGGCGAGCGCCGAGGCCACGAACGCGACGTCCCGGGGCCACGCGTAGCGCCACCGCGGCGACCACCCGGCCACCGAGACCGGCAGCCCGTCGGTGAGGGCCCGCAGGTCGAGCAGCGCCGAGTGCAGGAGGTCGTCGGAACCGGCGGCACCGGGCGCGGCCCACCGGGCACAGCCCTCGAGCCAGGCCCGCTCGTCCTCGACGAGCCGCGCGGTCCCCGGGCGTGCCGCGAGGACCCGGGTGCCGGGGACGAGGAGGTCGGCCCGCCCCGCCGGGACCAGCTCTCGCTCACCGGTGGCGGCGAAGGCGACGGTCTCGCTGTAGAGGGGCACCTCGGCCCGGCGCGCGCGGTCGAGGGCCACCCCACCGACCGCGCCCCCGGCGAGGACCCGTCCCCCGCCGCCGAGCACGAGCGCTCGGCGGGTCAGCGGGGCGGGAGGCACACCGGCACCGTATCCAACGCGTCGCCGGCCCGTCCCGGCCCGCCGTGAGCAGGGTCACGGGTGACTGCCGTCTCAGGCGGTACCGGCGGGTAGGGGCGTTCAGTAGGTTCACCGGGCAGGTGTCCCCGAGCCCCGCCGAAGGAGCACGACCCCATGGAGCAGATCCGCGAGGCCATCCTCTCCGGTGACCGCAGCCCCGAGACCTACGCCGGCCTGGCCGTCCCCGAGTCCTACCGGGGCGCCACCGTCCACAAGGACGAGGTCGGGATGTTCGAGGGCCTGACGACGAAGGAGAAGGACCCCCGCCGGTCCCTCCACATCGACGAGGTCCCCGTCCCCGAGCTCGCACCGGGCGAGGCGCTCGTCGCCGTGATGGCCAGCGCCATCAACTACAACACCGTGTGGACCTCGATCTTCGAGCCGGTCTCGACCTTCGGCTTCCTCGAGCGGTACGGGCGCACCTCCGAGTTCGCCAAGCGCCACGACCTGCCGTACCACGTCGTCGGCTCCGACCTCGCCGGCGTGGTCCTGCGCACCGGTCCCGGCGTCACGAAGTGGAAGGCCGGCACCGAGGTGGTCGCGCACTGCCTCTCGGTCGAGCTCGAGGACGCCGAGGGCCACGACGACACGATGATGGACCCGCAGCAGCGGATCTGGGGCTTCGAGACCAACTTCGGCGGCCTCGCCGAGCTCGCGGTCGTCAAGGCCAACCAGCTGATGCCGAAGCCCGCGCACCTGTCGTGGGAGGAGGCTGCCTCGCCCGGCCTCGTCAACAGCACCGCGTACCGCCAGCTGGTCTCCAAGCACGGCGCCCAGATGAAGCTTGGCGACCGGGTGCTCGTCTGGGGGGCGAGCGGTGGGCTGGGCTCGTACGCCACCCAGATGGCGCTGGCCGGCGGCGCCACCCCCATCTGCGTCGTCTCCTCGCCCGAGAAGGCCGAGATCTGCCGGGCGATGGGGGCCGAGCTGATCATCGACCGCTCCGCCGAGGGCTACCGGTTCTGGAACGAGGAGGGCACCGCCCAGGACCCGAAGGAGTGGCAGCGCCTCGGCAAGCGGATCCGCGAGCTGACCGGTGGGCACGACGTCGACATCGTCTTCGAGCACCCGGGCCGCGAGACCTTCGGCGCGAGCGTCTACGTGGCGCGCAAGGGCGGCACGATCGTCACGTGCGCGTCGACGTCGGGGTACCTGCACGAGTACGACAACCGCTACCTCTGGATGAACCTCAAGCGCATCGTCAGCTCGCACTTCGCGAACTACCGCGAGGCGTGGGAGGCCAACGACCTGGTCGACCGCGGCATCGTGCACCCGACCCTGTCCAAGACCTACCGGCTCGAGGACGTCGGGCAGGCGGCGCTCGACGTCCACCGCAACGCCCACCAGGGCAAGGTCGGCGTCCTGACGCTCTCCCCGGAGGAGGGCCTCGGGGTCAGCGACCCGGAGAAGCGGGCCCGCTTCGAGGCCGAGATCAACCGGTTCCGCGACGCCTGAGCGGCACGCCGCCGACCCGCCTCCTGCGGCCCTCCCCCGCCACTAGGGTGAGGGCCGGAGGTGTCTGGTGCGGCTGACGACGGTGTGGGGCCCGGTGTCCCGGTGGGGCGAGTACCGGCGCCGCCAGCGACTCACGCTCGAGCGCAGCGGGCACATCGCCCCCGCCGCCGACGGCGGGGACGCCGGCCCGCCGACGCTCGACGCCGACACCGCCGCCCTGCTCCGGTTCGGCGCCGTGGGCCAGCCGCTCAACCGGCACTCACCCTTCTACATCGGTTTCTTCGGGGCGACCGGAGCCCTCCTGGCCGTCGGGTTGTGGACCACGCTGGGCCGGCTCGCGACGACGTTGAGCATCCTCCTCGTCGCCTTCTTCCTCGCGCTGGCCCTCGAGCCCGTCGTCAAGGCGCTCGCCCGGCACGTCCCGCGCGGCCTCGCCGTGGCCACCGTCTTCCTCGGCCTGCTCGTCGTCTTCGTCCTCATCGGCTTCGTCGTCGTCCCGCCGGTGGCCAGCCAGGGCACGGCCCTCGCCGAACAGGCACCGCAGTACGTGCAGAACCTCCTCGACGCCCGCTGGGTCCGCGAGCTCGACCGGAACTACGACGTCGTCGACAAGATCCGGGCCGAGGTGACCGCCAAGCTCACCGACCAGTCCTTCGTCGGCGGGGTGCTCGGCGGCATCCTGGGCGCGGGCAAGGCGGTGATCAGCGGGGTGTTCCAGGTCCTCACCGTCCTCGTGCTCACCCTCTACCTCCTGGCCTCGCTCCCCCGGGTCAAGCTCGCCGCCTACGCACTCGTGCCGTCCTCGCGGCGCGCCCGCGTCGCCTCGCTGTCGGAGGAGATCATGCGGCGGGTCGGGTCGTACGCGATCGGCCAGGTCGTCATCGCCACCTTCAACGCCGCGATGTCGTGGGTCATGATGTCGCTCGTCGGCATCCCCTACGCCGCCGTGCTCGCCGTCGCCGTCGGCCTGCTCGGCCTCGTGCCGATGGTCGGCGCCTCGCTCGGGGCGGGCGTCGTGTGCCTCGTCGCGTTCTTCGACGAGCCGCGCAAGGCGCTCATCGCCCTCGTGTACTACGTCGTCTACCAGCAGATCGAGAACTACGCGATCGCTCCGCGCATCATGCGCCAGACCGTCTCGGTCCCGGGCACCGTCACCGTCATCGCCGCCCTCGCCGGCGGGGCGCTGCTCGGGGTCCTCGGCGCGCTCCTCGCCATCCCGGTCGCGGCCGGGCTGCTCCTCATCTACGAGGAGGTCCTCGTCCCCCGCCAGCGGGCGGCCTGAGGCAAGGTCACCCTTCAGGGGCGGGCGGCGGCCCGGGCCGCCCAGCACCGGGTGTGCCAGTGCCGGCGCTCCTCGACGCCACCGATCCCGCTGGCCGGCCAGGCGACGACGTGCGCGGTGCCGGCCGGGATGCCCTGGTGGCAGCCGGGACAGCGGTACTCGCGAGTCGACGTCGCGCCGGTCAGCCGGCGCACGTGCCAGGGCCGCCCGCGCCAGGTCTCGGTCGCGACCTCGGTCGAGCCCGCGAGCGGGCGTGCGTCGAGGTCGCGGCGGCGGCGGTTGGCACGGGGCACGTCCCCAGTGTCCCGGTCAGCCGCGCACCCGGGCGGAGGTGGGGTCGTACGGCGGTCGCAGCGAGACTCTCGCCGGGTACCGCGTGCCGGCGACCTCGACCTCCCACGCGCCGGTGCGCAGCCAGTCGGGGGTCACGCCGTCCGGGTGCGCGACGCCGGCCAGACCGACCGCCGCCCCGACCGTCCAGCCGTAGGACCCGGCCCGCACGTCGCCGACCGGCTCACCGTCGCGGAGCAGGACCTCCCCGTGGAACAGCAGCGGCTGCGGGTCCTCGACGACGAGCGAGACGATGCGGTGCCGCGGCGGCCTGCCCTCCTTGGCGCCGACGACGGCGTCGCGGCCGACGAACCCGCCGGGCTTGTCGAGGGCGACGGCGAAGGCGAGGCCGGCGCCCCACACGTCGTCGGTGTTGTCGAGGTCGTGGCCGTAGTCGCGGTAGCCCTTCTCGAGCCGCAGGCTGCCGAGGGCTGCGAGACCGGCCGGCCGCAGCCCGTGCGCCCCCCCGTGCTCGAGGAGGAGGTCCCAGACGCCGGTCGCCGCGCCGGACGGCACGTAGAGCTCCCACCCGAGCTCGCCGACGTAGGTGATGCGCACCGCGAGCACCTCGACCCCACCGATGGTGACCCGCTGCGCCGCCCGGAAGGGGAAGGAGGGATCGGTCCAGTCGTGTTCCGGCGCAACGGAACCGAGCACAGCTCGGGAGGCCGGTCCCTGGAGGCTGAGCATCGCGACGTCGTGCGTGACATCGGTGACGGTGACCTCGGCGTCGCCGAGCGCGCGCCGCAGCAGGCCGAGGACCTGCTCGTGCTGGGTGTCCGAGGCGACGACGAGGAGGTCGTCCGCCGCGAGCCGGGTGACGGTGAGGTCGGCGAGCACCCCGCCGTCCTCGGCGAGCCACTGCGTGTAGGTGATCCGGCCGTCCTGCGAGAGGTCGCCGGCCGAGAGCCGGTCGAGGACCGCGAGCGCGTCCGGCCCGCGCACGGCGAACCGGGCCATGAACGACATGTCGAACAGGCCGGCGGCCTCGCGGACCGCGCGGTGCTCGGCGGACCAGTGCTCGAACCACGGCGCGCGTCCCCACGTCGGGGTCGCGGCGGGGGTCTCGCCGGGGCTGGCGTACCACGCCGCGGCGTCCCAGCCCGAGACGTCGCGCAGGTACCCGCCCGCAGCCACGACCCGCTCGTGGAGTGCCGACCGGAGCACGCCGCGGGAGGTGGTCAGCTGCACCCCCGGGGTGTGCGCCGCGTACACCGTCCCGAGCACCTCCGCGGTGCGCGCCCGCCGGTGCTCCGGCAGCAGCTGGTGCTCGCGGAACCGGGCGACGTCGATGCCGGTGACGTCGACGTCCGGCCGGCCGGACACCACCCAGTGCGCGAGGATGCGGCCCAGGCCGCCGGCCGACAGGATGCCGACCGAGTTCAGGCCGGCGCAGACGAAGTACCCGTGGATGCCCGGAGCCTCGCCGACGCCCGGCGACAGGTCGGGCATGAACGACTCGGGGCCGCAGAAGAAGGTGCGGATGCCCGCGGTCTCGACGACCGGGACGCGAGCCATCGCCCTCTCGAGGAACGGGGCGACCCGGTCGGTGTCGGGCGGCAGCGTGCCGAAGGAGAAGTCGCGCGGGATGCCCTCGACCTTCCAGGCGGCGGCCTCCGGCTCGAAGAGCCCGACCATCATCCCGCCGCCCTCCTCGCGGTAGTACCCGTAGGAGGCCGGGTCCTCGAAGACCGGTGCGTCCGGGCTCATCCCGTCGATCGGCTCGGTGACGAGGTAGTAGTGCTCGGCCGCCTGGTTCGGCACGACGACGCCGTTCTGCGCGGCGAGCTCGCGGGCCCACATCCCGGCGGCGTTGACGACGACGTCGCACTCGATCGTCCCGCGGTCGGTGACGACCCCGGTGACCTCCTCGACCGCGCCGCGCGGCCGGGTCGCCACCTGCTCGACGCGCACGCCCTCGACGACCCGCACGCCGAGGGCCCGCGCGCCCCTGGCCAGCGCCATCGTCAGGTCGACGGGGTTGACCCGGCCGTCGTCCGGGACGTGGAAGCCGCCGACGAGGTCGTCGGTGCGCGCCAGGGGGAAGAGGTCGGCCATCTCGGCCGGCGAGACCTCCTCGACCTCGAGCCCGAGCCGCCGCTGGAAGGTCGCGACCCTCCGGTACTCCTCGAGGCGGTCCCGGTCGGCGGCGGCCTCGACCAGCCCGACCGGCTTGAAGCCCGTCGACTGCCCCGTCTCGGCCTCGAGCCGGCCGTAGAGGTCGCGGGAGTACAGGCGCAGCCGGGTGCTCGTCTCGCTGAACGACCCGAAGCAGGTCATCAGTCCGGCGGCGTGCCACGTCGTGCCGGACGTCAGCCGGTCGCGCTCGAGGAGCACGACGTCGGTCTCGCCGGCGTGCGCGAGGTGGTAGGCGACCGAGGTGCCGATCACCCCGCCCCCGATGACGACGACACGGGCTCGGGACGGCAACGCTGCGGGACTCACGCAGCGAGCCTAGGCCGTCGCCGCACCGACCCCGGCCTCCCACCCTCCCGCTCCCGCCTCGAGGGGAGGCAACACGCAGGCCGCGCTCGCGGTCCCTCGGCGTGTTCCCTCCTCTCGCCGTGGGCCTGTGGACGACGCAACGGCCGACCCCGCTGCTGCGGCCATTCTCGGGACCATGCCGTCCCGCCACCTGCCGCCACTGCCGGGTGGGCCGCTCTCGCTCGGGGCGGCCCGCGACCTCGGTCTCGCGGACCACGACTGGCCGGACCGGCGCCTGCTCCGGATCACCCAGCGGGTCCGAGCCCTCCACGAGCCCGCCGACCTCCGCGAGCGGGCGCGGGCCTTCGCGCTGGCCCCCCGCCCGACTGCGTGTTCTCCCACGCGACCGCTGCCCGACTCTGGGGCCTGCCCCTACCGGGCTGGCTCGAGCAGGACGACCGCCTCGACGTCATGCGCCCCTCGGGCCGGGGCCGCGTCGAACGACATGGATGTCGGCCCCATCGCGGCCTCGAGCGGCGCACCGTGCACCAGCTCGACGGCGTCGCGGTCACCTCGCTGGCCGACACGTGGGTCGATCTCGGCGACCTTCGACCACGCGCTCTCGGCCGTGACGACCTCGTGGTGGCGGGCGACGCGGTCGTCACCCGGTGGGCGCCGCCGGGGGTCGACCGGTCCCCCGACGACGTGACGGCTGCCGTTGCTCCGTTGGCTGGCGCGCTCGCCGCCCGGGGCTCCCCGCGCGGAACACGACCTCTCACCCAGGCCCTCGACCTCATCCGGCCGGGAGTCCGCTCGGCGATGGAGACGCGCAGCCGGCTGCTCTTCGTCGCAGCCGACTTCCCCGAACCCGCACCGTGCGCACCCCTCCACGCCCGCGGCGGCGGCTGGCTCGCCGAGGGCGACCTCGTCTGGCGGGCGCAGCGAGTCGTCGGCGAGTACCAGGGCGAGGTGCACGGCGGCCGCGCCGCCCGCAGCGCCGACGCGTACCGCGCCGGGCTGCTCGGGGACGAGGGCTGGACGGTCGTGGAGATCTACGCCGAGGACCACACGGACCCACCGCGGCGGCGGGTCCTGCTGCGGCGCGTCGCCGCCGCCCTCGGGCTCGACCCCCGGACGCTCTCGATCACCTGACCACGCCCTCGGGGGGAGGCAACACGGAGGCGAATGACACTCTGGCTCTGCGTGTTGCCTGCCGTGGGCGGAGGGCGGCTCAGGCGTAGGTACGGAAGCCGCGCCCGGTCTTGCGGCCCAGGTACCCGGCCGTCACGAGGTGCTCGAGCAGCGGCGCCGGCGCGTAGCCCCGCTCGCGGAACTCGAGGTAGAGCTCGCGCTCGATGGCGAGCGACACGTCGAGCCCGACGACGTCGAGCAGCTCGAACGGCCCCATCGGCAGGCCACAGCCGGTCTTCATCGCGGTGTCGATGTCGTCGGCGCTCGCGTAGTTCGCCTCGAGCATCTTCACCGCGTCGTTGAGGTACGGGAAGAGCAGGGCGTTGACGATGAAGCCGCTGCGGTCGCCGCACGTGACGGCCACCTTGCCGGTCCTCGCGCAGAGGTCCTGGACGGTGGCGACGACGTCGGGCGCCGTCGAGATCGTGTGCACCACCTCGACGAGCTTCATCACCTGGGCGGGGTTGAAGAAGTGCATGCCGACGACGTCCTGCGGCCGCGAGGTGACCTTGGCGCAGTCGATGATCGGCAGCGACGAGGTCGTCGTCGCGAGGATGGCTCCCGGCCGGCAGATGCGGTCGAGGTCGCGGAAGAGGTCCTGCTTGACCTCGAGGTCCTCGGCGACCGCCTCGACGACGAGGTCGACGTCGGCGAGCGCCTCGCGGCCCGTGGCCCCGGCGACCCGGCCGAGCAGCGCATCGGCGGCCGACTGCTCCATCCGGCCCTTCTCGACCGCGCGGGCGCAGCTGCGGCCCAGCGCCGTCAGCACCGCCGCGACCTTCTCGTCGCTGCGGGCGACGAAGGTCACGGGGTGGCCGGCCCTCGCGAACACCTCGATGATGCCCGTCGCCATCGTCCCGCTGCCGACGACGCCGACGCTGGCGACGTCACGCAGGGCCACCCCGGTCGGCAGGGTGCCGGACGGCGTCCACGCGTCGGGGACGACCTCGGGTGAGCCCGGCTCGGCGTACGTGTAGAAGCCGCGGCCCGACTTCCGGCCCAGGAGACCGGCGCTGACCATCTGCTTGATGATCGGGCTCGGCGCGTGGAGGCGGTCGCGGCCCTGCTTGTACATCGTGTCGAGGATCTCGTAGGCGGTGTCGAGGCCGATGAGGTCGAGCAGCTGCAGCGGGCCCATCGGGTAGCCGCAGCCGAAGCGCATGGCGGCGTCGAGGTCCTCGCGGGTCGCGTACTTCGACTCGTACATCGAGACCGCGTGGTTGAGGTAGCCGAAGAGGAGCGCGTTGGCGATGAAGCCGGCCTTGTCGCCGACGACGACCGGCTTCTTGCCGAGCCGCTCGGCGAGCGCCTTGACGTCCTCGAAGACGTCGTCGGCGGTGATGACGGTGCGGATGACCTCGACGAACTGCAGGACCGGCGCCGGGTTGAAGAAGTGCATCCCGACGACCCGCTTGGGGTCGCGGGTCGCGACGGCGATCTCGGTGACCGGCAGCGACGAGGTGTTCGTCGCGAGCACGGCCTCAGGGGCGACGATCTCGTCGAGCCGCGCGAAGATCTGCTTCTTGAGGTCGAGGTGCTCGGGCACCGCCTCGACGACCAGCTGGCAGCCGGCGAGGTCGGCGAGGTCGGTCGTGAAGCGGACCCGCGCGTGCAGCGCGTCGTGCTCCGCCTGCGTCATCTTCTCGCGCCGCAGCGCCCGCCCGGTACTGCCGGCGAGGACCTCCTTGCCGTGGGCCACGCCGGACTCGTCGGCGTCCACCGCCACGACGTCGATGCCGTTGCGGGCGAACACCTCCACGATGCCCGCGCCCATGGTCCCGAGGCCGATCACACCCACGCTGGTGAACTCTCGCGTCATGGCCGCGATCCTTCCAGAGCCCCTCCGGGGCCACGAGGCCGCCGGGGCGTGACGCTGCTTACCCCGTCACCAGTCGACGCCGGAGGCGACCAGCTCGGTCTCGAGCCCGAGCCGGTCGCGAGGGTCGAGCGGCAGCAGACCGATGGGGGTCGGCACCTCGGCGTGCCCGCACAGCTGGACGAGCACGTGGTCGTAGGCCGCGAGGGCGGCGGCCAGCCGCGCCGCCCGGTGCGGCTGGACGCTCACCTCGATGCGTTGCACCTCGGCGGCGAGCCGGCGCAGCTCGAGGACGAGCAGGACCGGCGGCACCGGCTCGGGACGACGGCGCCGGACCACGCCGACCCGCTCGAGGCCGTCGACGACG
>NZ_DAOLAC010000006.1:99909-119720 GCF_035325325.1 Phycicoccus sp.
CCGCCCGCCGTACCGGCGCAGCAGCCGGGCCAGCGCCGAGACCGGGCGCGGCGTGGGGCCGCCGGCGAACCAGCGCAGACCCACGGCGACGAGGATGAACAGGGTCCCGGGCAGCGCGACGAAGAACAGCGGCACCAGGGCTGCCCTCATCGGCCTCACCTCGAGGTCCAGTGTGCGCCGCGGACCTCACGACCACAAGCGGTCCGCCGGGCCCGTCGCAGGTCAGGGGGCGGGGACGAGGGCCCGGTCGGCGAGCTCGCGCAGCACCGGCACGGCCGCCTCGAGCACCGCGCGCTGGTCCGCGCTGAGCGCCGCGAGGTCCTCGGCGAACTGGCCGGTGCTCTCGCGCCGGAAGCCGGCCAGCGCCTCGGCGCCCGCCGCCGCCAGCCGGAGCAGCCACGCCCGGTGGTCCTCGGGGTCCCGCTCGCGCTCGACCCAGCCGGCCTCGAGCATGATGTCGACGAGCCGGGTCATGCTCGCCGCCGAGACGCCCATCCGGGCCGCGAGGTCGCCGGAGCGCAGGCCGTCCGGGTGCTTCTCGAGGGCGGCGAGCGCCGACAGCCGGGTCGGGGTGATGCCGAGCCGGGTCGCCGGGGTGCGCAGGTTGTACGCGACCCGGTTGACCTCGGTGCGCAGCCGGCCGGCGAGGCCCGCGACGTCGTCGCTCACGTGGCCACCTCCGCGGGTCGCGCTCCGGCCGGCGCCTCGGCCGGCTCCGGCTCGTCCACGTGGACGTACCGTCCGCCGCGCAGCCACGACGCGGCGGCGGCGACGAGGCACGCTGCGATGGCGAAGGCGAAGGCGACGGTCAGCCCGGCGTGGAACGGGCCGGAGACCAGCTGCGGGAAGAACGCGTGCCCGGTGACGTACTGCGCGTCGGCGGGCGGCAGCCGGTCCAGCGTCCGCGGGCCGAGGAGGGACCCCATCGGGTTGTAGCCGAGCAGCGAGGCGAAGAGCACCGCGACCGGCGGGAGCGCGGCCACCTGGTGGGCCTGCGCGGCGCTCACCCCGTGCGCCTCGAGCCCGCTCGTCATCGCCGACGGCAGCGAGCCCGCGAGCCCGAGCACCATGAGCGAGAAGAAGATGCCGATCGAGAGCACCATCGCCGTGTTCTGGAAGGTCGTGCTCATCCCGGCCCCGACCCCGCGGCGGATCGACGGCAGCGCGTTCATGATCCCCGCCCGGTTCGGCGAGGCGAACAGGCCCATCCCGAAGCCGTTGAGGAAGATCGCCCCGGCGAACGACGCGTAGCCGAACTGCACGGGCAGCAGGAGCAGCCAGCCGAAGCTCAGGGCGGCGATGACCATCCCCCCGGTCGCGAACGGCCGGGCGCCGTAGCGGTCGGACAACCAGCCGGACACCGGCCCGGCAACGAGGAAGCCGACGGTGAGGGGCAGCATGAAGATGCCGGCCCACAGTGGCGTGGACTCGAACGAGTAGCCGCGCTCGGGCAGCCAGATGCCCTGGAGCCAGATGATGAGGATGAACATCAGGCCGCCGCGGCCGAGCCCGGAGAGCAGGCTGGCGACGTTGCCCGCCGCGAAGGCGCGGATCCGGAAGAGGTCGATGTGGAACATCGGGTGCTCGACCCGGGTCTCGACCCAGGTGAAGACGCCGAGCAGGACGACCCCGGCGCCCAGGGCGGCGAGCACGGCGGGGTCGGTCCAGCCCATGAGGTGGCTGCCGTAGGGCTGGATGCCGTAGGTGATGCCCGCGAGGAGGGCGACGAGGCCGACCCCGAAGGTCACGTTGCCCCACCAGTCGATGCCGCCGGGGCGCCGCAGCCCGGTGTCGCGCAGCTTGCGGTAGGCCCACACGGTGCCGAAGAGGGAGACCGGGACCGAGACGAGGAAGACGAGGCGCCACTGCAGGGGTGCCAGGACGCCGCCGATGACGAGGCCGAGGAAGGACCCGGCGATGCCGGAGACCATGTTGAGGCCGAGGGCGAGGCCGCGCTGGTCGCTCGGGAAGGCGTCGGTGATGATCGCGTTCGAGTTCGCCATGAGGAGGGCCCCACCGACCCCCTGGAGGATGCGCATGACGATGAGCCAGAGCGCCCCCGAGGTGCCGCTCAGCCAGGTGACCGAGAGCAGCACCGAGAAGACGGTGAAGATGGCGAAGCCGGCGTTGTACATCCGCACCCGGCCGTACATGTCGCCGAGCCGTCCGAAGCTGACGACGAGGACCGCCGTGACGACGAGGTAGCCCATGATCAGCCAGAGCAGGTAGCTGCTGTTCCCGGGCGCCAGGGGGTCGATGCCGAGGCCGCGGAAGATGTCGGGCAGGGCGATGAGCAGGATCGAGCTGTTGATCGTCGCGATGAGGACGCCGAGGGTCGTGTTCGAGAGGGCGACCCACTTGTACCGGGAGCTGTCGTGGGAGTTCATTAGTTCAAGCGTACTAAGCATCTGCCCGCGCCGGGGTCTCGGGTCGCGCCCCGGTAGGGTTCACGCTCGTGCGGATGGTCATCGCGACGTGCTCGGTCGACTACGAGGGACGGCTGAGCGCCCACCTCCCCTTGGCCACCCGGCTGCTCCTCGTCAAGGCCGACGGCTCCGTCCTCGTGCACTCGGACGGCGGCTCGTACAAGCCGCTCAACTGGATGTCGCCGCCGTGCGCGATGGCCGAGGTCGCCCCGGACGAGACCGAGGCCGCCGACGGCGTGAGCGCCGTGTGGGTCGTCCAGCACGCCAAGTCCGAGGACCGGCTGCGGGTGCGGCTGCACGAGGTGCACAGCGACAGCTCGCACGACCTCGGGGTCGACCCCGGGCTGGTCAAGGACGGCGTCGAGGCCCACCTCCAGCGCCTGCTCGCCGAGCACATCACGACCCTCGGGGACGGCTACACCCTCTCCCGTCGCGAGTACATGACCGCGATCGGGCCGGTCGACATCCTCTGCCGGGACGCCGCCGGCGGCCACGTCGCCGTCGAGATCAAGCGCCGCGGCGAGATCGACGGCGTCGAGCAGCTGAGCCGCTACCTCGAGCTGATGAACCGCGACCCGCACCTCGCCCCGGTGACCGGCGTCTTCGCGGCGCAGGTCATCAAGCCGCAGGCGCGCACGCTCGCCGAGGACCGCGGCATCCGGTGCGTCGTCCTCGACTACGACGCGTTGCGGGGCATCGACGACACCGAGCACCGCCTCTTCTGAGCGGCGCGCGTCCTCTCAGGCGGGCCACGCCCCGGCCGTCCAGCCGTCGTCGCCGACGGTGAGCCGCAGGGGGACGGCGTTCGGGACGAACCCGTGGCCGAGCACGTGGTCGTCCCGCAGGTTGTCGCAGAGCCGGGGCACGGCGAACGCCATCACCCCGCCGTGGGTGACGACGAGCACCTGTTCGCCCCGGAACTCGTCGGCGATGCCGAGCAGCGCCTCGCGGACCCGCGCCACGACCTCGTGCCCGCTCTCGGCACCCGGCACCCGCCGGTCGAGGTCACCGCCCAGCCACGCGTCGAACACGTCCTGGAACGCGGGGTCGCCCTCGGGACGACCCGCGGTGTCGCCGACGTGCACCTCCTCGAGGCCGTCGACGACGGTCGACCCCACCCCGAGGACCTCCGCAGCCAGTGCGCCCGACTCCGCGGCGCGGGCCATCGGGCTCGTCCGGACCGCCGCGACCCGCTCCGGGCGCAGCCCCTCGGCGAGGGCTCGCACCTGGTCCCGGCCGGTCGGGGTCAGCCACCCCCCGGCGTCGCTCAGCACGTCGGGGTCGTCGTACGCGGCCTGCCCGTGGCGGGCGAGGACGAGCGTGGCCGGACAGTGCAGCGCCATGCCGGCCACGGTAGCCCCGGCGCTCGTTTGCCGGCACCGACCCGCGGGTAGCGCGCACCCATGACCGACACGAACACCACCGCCCGCACCGTCGCCTTCCTCGTCGCCACCGAGGGCATCGAGCAGGTCGAGCTGACCGAGCCCTGGAAGGCCGTCGAGCAGGCCGGCCACCGCCCGGTGCTCGTCTCCACCGAGTCCGGCGAGGTCCAGGCCTTCAACCACCTCGACAAGGCCGACACCTTCCCCGTCGACGTCACCGTCGCCGAGGCCGAGGTCGGCGACTACGACGCGCTCGTCCTCCCCGGCGGGGTCGCCAACCCGGACGCCCTGCGCACCGACGCCGACGCCGTGTCCTTCGTGCGCACCTTCGTCGAGTCCGGCAAGCCGGTGGCCGCCATCTGCCACGCGCCGTGGACCCTCGCCGAGGCCGACGTCGTCCGCGACCGGACGCTCACCTCGTGGCCGAGCCTGCAGACCGACCTGCGCAACGCGGGCGCGACGTGGGAGGACCGCGAGCTGGTCGTCGACGACAACCTCATCACGAGCCGCAACCCGGACGACCTGCCGGCCTTCACCAACGCCCTGACCGACGCCCTCAGGGGCTGAGGCTCACCTCGCTGCCGACCACCTGCAGCAGGAGCGCCAGCGTCGGCACCAGGAGGCTCGAGGCGAGCAGTCCGGTGCCGACCTGGCGCAGCCGGGGCACGGCGAGCAGGACGACCCCGGCGAGGACCGTCGCCCCGACGACCGGCCACAGCGGGAACGCGCCGAGGACGACGACGGCGCCGACGAGCGACCCCGCGACCGACGCCGCGAGGCTGGCCGGCCCGTGCCACGGGAGTCGCCGGGGCCCGCCCGCCGTCGCGCTCGGGTGGGTCACAGCAGGCCTCCGAGGACGGCCGCCCCGAGGGCGACCGCGACGACGAGGACGCCGAGCAGCACCCCGGTGGCCAGGCCCGCGAGGACCGGTCGGCGGACGAGCACCGCGACGAAGGCGAGGGCGATGAGCGCCGCGCCCGAGGCCGCCCAGCCCAGGGCGCCCCACGGCGCGGTGAGGACGGCGACCGGCAGGCCCGCCGCGGCGACCGGCACCGTCCAGGTCGCGACGGCGTGCGTGCGAGCGCGGGCGAGGCCCTCTCCCGTCGTGCCGGTCACGAGCCGGAGGCTACCGGCTCCCCGGCGACCGCCGACAGACCGCGCGCGGCCCGGATGACGTCGACGAAGCGCGCCATGATGTCGGTCAGCCCGAAGTCCTTCGGGGTGAAGACGGCCGCGACCCCGAGCTCGACGAGGCGGGCGGCGTCCGCCTCCGGGATGATCCCGCCGACCACGACCGGCACGTCGGCGGCGCCGGCCTCCCGCAGCCGTTCGAGGACCTCGGGGACGAGCTCCATGTGCGACCCGGAGAGGATCGAGAGCCCGACGAGGTGGACGTCCTCGGCGACGGCCGCCCCGACGATCTGCTCGGGCGTCAGCCGGATGCCCTGGTAGACGACCTCGAAGCCGGCGTCGCGGGCCCGGACGGCCACCTGCTCCGCACCGTTGGAGTGCCCGTCGAGGCCGGGCTTGCCGACGAGGACCCGCAGCCGCTCGCCGAGCTCCTCACCGGTCGAGCGGACGAGCTCGCGGACCCGGGCCAGCTCGGCGGTGCCCGCCGCGACGCCGACCGAGCCGCTGACGCCCGTCGGGGCGCGGAACTCTCCGAAGACCTCGCGCAGGGCGCCGGCCCACTCCCCCGTCGTCAGGCCCGCCCGGGCGCACTCGAGGGTGGCCGGGACGAGGTTGGCCTCGGTCGCGGCGTCCTCGCGCAGCCGGGCCAGGGCGGCCTCGGCGCGCTCGCGCCGGGCGGGGTCGGCGTCGCGCTCCTCGCGCCACCGGCGGACCGCCTCGACGGCCGCCGCCTCGACCCCCGGGTCGACGACCTGGATCGCGGTCGTCAGGTCCGCGGTCAGCGGGTTGGGCTCGGTGGACTCGAACCGGTTGACACCGACGACGACCTCCTCGCCGGCCTCGATGCGCGCCCGGCGCCGGGCGTGCGAGGCGACGAGCTCGGACTTCATGTAGCCGCCCTCGACGGCCGCCACGGCGCCGCCGAGCTCGGCGACCCGGGCCATCTCCGCGCGCGCCCCGGCGAGGAGCTCCTCGACCTTGGTCTCGACGACGACCGACCCCTCGAAGAGGTCGCCGTACTCGAGCAGGTCGGACTCGTAGGCGAGCACCTGCTGGATGCGCAGCGACCACTGCTGGTCCCACGGCCGGGGCAGCCCGAGCGCCTCGTTCCAGGCCGGCAGCTGCACGGCCCGGGCGCGGGCGTCCTTGGACAGGGTGACCGCGAGCATCTCGAGGACGATGCGCTGGACGTTGTTCTCGGGCTGGGCCTCGGTGAGGCCGAGCGAGTTGACCTGCACGCCGTAGCGGAACCGTCGCTGCTTCGCGTCCTCGACGCCGTAGCGCTCGCGGGTCACCTCGTCCCAGAGCCGGACGAAGGCGCGCATCTTGCACATCTCCTCGACGAACCGCACCCCGGCGTTGACGAAGAACGAGATCCGCGCGGCGACCTCGCCGAACCGCTCACCCGGCACCTGCCCGGAGTCGCGCACCGCGTCGAGCACGGCGATGGCCGTCGACATCGCGTAGGCCACCTCCTGCACCGGCGTGGCGCCGGCCTCCTGCAGGTGGTAGCTGCAGATGTTGATGGGGTTCCACCGCGGGATCTCGGCGACGGTGTGCGCCACGAGGTCGGTGATGAGCCGCATCGACGGGCCCGGCGGGAAGGCGTAGGTCCCCCGCGACAGGTACTCCTTGATGATGTCGTTCTGCGTCGTGCCGGCCAGCGCCCGGACCGCCGCGTGCGGGTCCCGGCCCGCCGCCTCGGCCTGCTCCTCCGCGACGACCTGGTAGAGCGCGAGCAGCCACATCGCGGTGGCGTTGATCGTCATCGAGGTGTTCATCTCGGCCAGCGGGATGCCCTCGAAGAGCGCGCGCATGTCGCCGACGTGCGAGATCGGGACGCCGACCTTGCCGACCTCGCCGCGGGCCAGCGGGTGGTCCGGGTCGTAGCCGGTCTGGGTCGGCAGGTCGAAGGCGACCGAGAGCCCGGTCTGGCCCTTCTCGAGGTTGCGCCGGTAGAGCGCGTTGCTCGCCGCGGCGCTCGAGTGGCCGGCGTAGGTGCGCATGACCCACGGGCGGTCGCGCTCGGGACGCGGTGCGGCGCTGCTCTCGGACATGCCGGGAACGCTAGCCGCGGCCCCGCGCGGGAGGTAGGCGCTTGCGCGGTGAGAGTGCCCACACGTGAGGCCCGCCACGTCGGGTACGTGGCGGCGGGCAGGACGGCGTCAGCGGGCGACGGCGAGCATCCCGCGACGGGCGGCCACGGACTCGGCGAGCAGCCCGTGCAGGCGCACCCGGACGAGGAGGCGGCGGGTGCGGTCGTCGGCCGCGACGATGGTCAGCCGGCGCCCCGCGCGCCCCGCCCGGCGGTGCACCTCGAGGAGGAGCCCGAGGGCGCACGCGTCGCCGATGTGGGCCTCGGCGAGGTCGAGGAGGATCGGGTCGCGCCCCTGCGCCACGAGCCGGTGGAGCGTGGTGCGCAGGTCGGCCGCGCTGCGGGCGTCGAGCCGCCCGGCCACGGTGAGGAGCACGGCCCGTCCGTCCTCCTGCTCGGTCATGGTCACACTGGGTGCCCCCCGGTCGGCCACGTCCTGCTCCTCTCCACGTCCGTCGTGTGCCCATATGGACGCACAGCCCCCCGTCCTGATACACGCGCCACGGTCACGAATCGGCAACGACCGGTCACTGGCACCTTCCTGCCACAGCGGTGGCCCGAGGCGGCATCTGACAGGCTGGGCCCATGGTCAACCTCACCCGGATCTACACCCGGACCGGCGACGACGGCTCGACGGCCCTCGGCGACCTCAGCCGCACCCGCAAGACCGACCGCCGGCTCGCGGCCTACGCGGACGTCAACGAGGCCAACGCGGCACTCGGGGTCGCCATCGCCTGCGGCGGCCTGCCGGAGGAGGTGCGCGGCGTGCTGCTGCGGGTGCAGAACGACCTGTTCGACGTCGGGGCCGACCTCTGCACCCCCCTCCAGGAGAGCTACGAGTACCCGCCGCTGCGGGTCAAGGACGCGTGGGTGGCCGAGCTCGAGGCCGACTGCGACCGGTGGCTGGCGCCGCTGGAGAAGCTGCGATCCTTCATCCTCCCGGGTGGTACCCCGGGCGCCGCGTACCTGCACCAGGCCCTCACCGTCGTGCGCCGGGCCGAGCGCTCGACGTGGTCGGCCATCGAGGAGTACGGCACCGACCCGGGGACCGAGCGCGGGCACGGCGGGGTCAACCCGAGCACCGCGCGGTACCTCAACCGGCTCTCGGACCTGCTCTTCGTCCTCGCCCGCACCGCGAACGTCGACGCCGGAGGCGACGTCCTCTGGCAGCCGGGCGGCGGCCGGGAGGATGCCCCCCGCCCCTGACCCGCACCACGACGCACGCGTATCGGGTCACCCGATACGGGCGCGCTTCGCGGGAGAAGCGATCTCGGGTGAAGCGCGGTGATATCGGGTCACCCGATACGCGCGGCGACTCGAGGGGGAGGCTCAGGCGACGTTGACGTTGAAGCCGGGCGGGCTGGACTCCAGCCAGGCCCGGACGGCGGTGTAGGCCGCCGGGACGAAGGCGAACTCGCACGAGCGCCCCGCGGCCCGGCCGGTGACCGCGACCGGTTCGGCCAGTCCGGGGATGACGTCGGACGTCGGCTGCGGCGAGCCGAGCTGCACCTCGCCGCGCAGCCACGAGACCTCGGGCCGCAGCGAGGGCCCGACGATGCTGAACCACTCGAAACGCTCGGCGCCGAGCCGGGCCAGCCCGAGCCGCCAGCGCGCGCCGGGCTCGTCGCGCAGCGCGCAGAGCATCACCGGCCGGCCGTCCCCGGAGATGAAGCGTCGGCGCGCCCACACGAAGGTGAACGCGCCGACGACGACCAGGACGACGAGGGCGAGGACGAGCTCGGAGGCGACCAGTGCATCCATCCGCAGCCCGTCCCCGCCCCGGTCGTCAGGAGCCCATGCCCGCGGCGTCCACCGTCTCGGCGACGATCGTCACGCGGTCGTGGTCGACCGACATGAAGCCGCCGTCGACGACGGCGCTCTTCCAGCCGCCGGCGTTGATCCGCACCTCGCCCTCGGCGAGGACGACGAGCGTCGGCTGGTGGCCGGGCAGCACACCGAGGTCGCCCTCGACCGACCGGGCGCTGACCTGGCTGGCCTCGCCCTCCCAGACCTTGCGGTCCGCGGCGACGAGCTCGACCTGGAGAGCGGCCATCAGAGGTTCTTCTGGATCTCGGCCCACTGGCGCTCGACGTCGTCGAGGCCACCGCACATGAAGAAGGCCTGCTCACCGACGTGGTCGTACTCGCCGTCGCAGATCTTCGTGAAGGCCTCGATGGTGTCCGCCAGCGGGACGGTCGAGCCCTCGATGCCGGTGAACTGCTTGGCCACGTAGGTGTTCTGCGAGAGGAACCGCTGGATGCGACGCGCCCGGTTGACGAGGATCTTGTCCTCCTCGGAGAGCTCGTCGATGCCGAGGATCGCGATGATGTCCTGCAGCTCCTTGTTGCGCTGGAGGATCTGCTTGACCCGGACCGCGGTCTCGTAGTGCTCGGTCGAGATGTAGCGGCGGTCGAGGATCCGGCTCGTCGAGGTGAGCGGGTCCACGGCCGGGTAGATGCCGAGCGAGGCGATCTCGCGGGAGAGCTCGGTCGTCGCGTCCAGGTGGGCGAAGGTCGTCGCCGGCGCCGGGTCGGTGTAGTCGTCGGCGGGGACGTAGATCGCCTGCATCGAGGTGATCGAGTGACCACGCGTCGAGGTGATGCGCTCCTGGAGGACGCCCATCTCGTCGGCGAGGGTCGGCTGGTACCCGACCGCGGAGGGCATCCGACCGAGGAGGGTCGAGACCTCCGAGCCGGCCTGGGTGAAGCGGAAGATGTTGTCGATGAAGAGGAGCACGTCCTGCTTCTGGACGTCGCGGAAGTACTCGGCCATCGTGAGCGCCGAGAGCGCGACCCGAAGACGCGTGCCCGGCGGCTCGTCCATCTGGCCGAACACGAGGGCGGTCTGGCCGAGGACCCCCGCCTCCTCCATCTCGACCATGAGGTCGTTGCCCTCACGGGTGCGCTCGCCGACGCCGGCGAACACCGAGACACCACCGTGGTCGCGGGCGACGCGGGCGATCATCTCCTGGATGAGGACGGTCTTGCCGACGCCCGCACCACCGAAGAGGCCGATCTTGCCGCCCTGGACGTACGGCGTGAGGAGGTCGATGACCTTGATGCCGGTCTCGAACATCTGGGTCTTGGACTCGAGCTGGTCGAACGCCGGCGCGGTGCGGTGGATGCCCCAGCGCTCCTGGACGTCGAGGGTCTGGCCCTCCTCGAGGTTGAGGCAGACGCCCGTGGTGTTGAAGACCTTGCCGAGCGTGACGTCGCCGACGGGCACGGTGATCGGACCGCCGGTGTCCTGGACGGCGGTGCCGCGCACGAGGCCGTCGGTGGGCTGCAGCGAGATCGCGCGGACCATGTTGTCGCCGATGTGCTGCGCGACCTCGAGGTTGAGCGCCTTGGTCTCGCCACCGATCTCGACCTCGGTGGTCAGCAGGTTGTACTGCTCGGGCATCGCGTCGACGGGGAACTCGACGTCGACGACCGGGCCGATGATGCGGGAGATCCGGCCGACGCCGCCGGCCGCGGTCGCCTCGCTCTTCTCGGTGACAGTGGCAGTCATGGGTCTCTCTCTCACTTGCTCTCGGCCAGCGCGCTGGCGCCACCGACGATTTCGCTGATCTCTTGGGTGATCTCGGCCTGGCGGGCCTGGTTGGCCAGCCGGGTGTACTTCTTGATGAGCTCCTCGGCGTTGTCGGTCGCCGACTTCATCGCGCGCTGGCGGGCGGCGAGCTCGGAGGCCGCGGCCTGGAGCATGCAGTTGAAGATCCGGGCGTTGACGTACTTCGGCAGGAGCGCGTCGAGCACCTGGGTCGCGCTCGGCTCGAACTCGTAGAGCGGCAGGAGGTCCTCGGCCGCGGGCTTCTCCTCGCCCTCGACGACCTCGAGCGGCAGCAGCCGGATGACCTCGGGCTCCTGGGTGACCATCGACACGAACCGGGTGAAGACGATGTGGACCTCGTCGACGCCGCCCTCGTCGGTGGCGGTCGTGAAGTCCGCGACCAGCCGCTCCCCCACCTCGCGTGCCACCTCGAAGGTCGGCTTCTCGGAGAACCCGCTCCACTCCGCCGCGAACTCGCGACGGCGGAACCGGTAGAAGCCGATCGCCTTGCGGCCGAGGAGGTACGGGACGACCTCCTTGCCCTCCTCGCGCAGGCGCGCGACGAGCCGCTCGCTCTCCTTGAGGACCGAGGAGCTGTACGCACCGGCCAGACCACGGTCCGAGGTCATGATGACCACCGCGGCCCGGCGCACGTCCTCCTTCTCGGAGGTGAGGGGGTGGTCCTCGTTGGAGAAGGTCGCGACCGCCGAGACCGCGCGGGTCAGGGCGCGGGCGTACGGGGTGGACTCACGGACCGCCTCCTGCGCCTTGACGACGCGGGCGGCGGCCATGAGCTCCATGGCCCGGGTGATCTTCTTCGTCGAGGTGACGGCCCGGATGCGCTGCCGGTACTCCCGGATCTGCGCTCCCATGTCATCCCGCCTTTCGTGGTGTGTGCTCGGTGGACCGTGCGCTCAGCGCTTCTGGCGGACGATCTGCTCCTGGTCGGAGTCCATCGCCTTGTCGGCGGCCCCGTCCTCGGCCTCGTCACCCGCCTGCACGCCGTCGGCGCCGCTGCCGTCGAACAGCTTGGCCTTGAACGACTCGACCTCGGACTCGAGCGCCTGCGCGGTGCTCTCCTCGAACTTGCCGGTCTCGCGGATGGCCGCGAGGAGCTCGGGCTTGGTGCGGCGCAGGTGGTCGAGGAACTCGGCCTCGAAGCGGCGCACGTCCTCGACGGCGACGCTGTCGAGCTTGCCCGTGGTCCCCATCCAGATCGAGACGACCTGCTCCTCGACCGGCACCGGCGCGGCCTGCGGCTGCTTGAGCAGCTCGACGAGGCGGGCACCCTTGGCCAGCTGGGCCCGGGAGGCCGGGTCGAGGTCGGAGGCGAACATGGCGAACGCCTCGAGGGCGCGGTACTGCGCGAGGTCGAGCTTGAGCCGGCCCGCGACGTCCTTCATGCCCTTGATCTGGGCGGCGCCGCCGACCCGGGAGACCGAGACACCCACGTCGATGGCCGGGCGCACGTTGGCGTTGAACAGGTCGGCCTGGAGGTAGATCTGGCCGTCGGTGATCGAGATGACGTTGGTCGGGATGTACGCCGAGACGTCGCCGGCCTTGGTCTCGATGATCGGCAGGCCGGTCATCGATCCCGCGCCGAGGTCGTCGGAGAGCTTGGCGCAGCGCTCGAGCAGCCGGCTGTGCAGGTAGAAGACGTCACCCGGGTAGGCCTCGCGGCCCGGCGGACGGCGCAGCAGGAGCGAGACGGCGCGGTAGGCCTCCGCCTGCTTGGACAGGTCGTCGAAGACGATGAGGACGTGCTTGCCCTGGTACATCCAGTGCTGGCCGATGGCCGAGCCGGTGTACGGCGCGAGGTACTTGAAGCCCGCGGAGTCGGAGGCCGGGGCCGCGACGATGGTCGTGTACTCCATCGCGCCCGCCTCCTCGAGGGTGCCGCGCACGGAGGCGATCGTCGAGCCCTTCTGGCCGATGGCGACGTAGATGCAGCGGACCTGCTTCTCCGGGTCGCCGGTCTCCCAGAACGCCTTCTGGTTGATGATCGTGTCGACCGCGACCGTCGTCTTGCCGGTCTGGCGGTCGCCGATGATCAGCTGGCGCTGGCCGCGGCCGATCGGGGTCATCGCGTCGACCGCCTTGAGGCCGGTCTGCAGCGGCTGGTGCACCGACTTGCGCTGGACCACCGTGGGGGCCTGCAGCTCGAGGGCGCGACGCTCGTCGGAGGCGATGTCGCCGAGCCCGTCGATCGGGGTGCCGAGCGGGTCGACGACCCGGCCGAGGAAGGCGTCGCCGACGGGGACCGAGAGGACCTCGCCGGTCCGCTTGACCTCCTGGCCCTCCTCGATGCCCGAGAACTCGCCGAGGACGACGACGCCGATCTCGTGGACGTCGAGGTTGAGCGCGAGTCCCAGCGTGCCGTCCTCGAACTGGAGCAGCTCGTTGGTCATCGCCGAGGGCAGACCCTCGACGTGCGCGATGCCATCACCCGCGTCGGTGACGCGGCCCACCTCCTCGCGGGAGGCCGTGCCCGGCTCGTAGGAGCGCACGTAGCTGTCCAGCGCGTCCCGGATCTCGTCCGGACGGATCGAGAGCTCCGTCATGTCTGATCTTCTCCTCGGTCACCGGCCCCCCGTGGGGCCGAAGTCTTCGTGTGGGGTGGTGCGTGTTCGGTTCTGGGAGTGCGTGGGCTCAGCCGCCGGAAAGGTGCCGCCGGGCCTCGTCGAGGCGCCGCAGCACGGTGCCGTCGACGACCTCGTCGCCGACCTGGACGCGGATCCCGCCCATGACGGACGGGTCGAGGACCACCTGCAGCGCGACGTGCTTGCCGTAGTGCTTCTCGAGCGCGCCGCGCAGGCGGGCCTGCTGCTGCTCGTCGAGGTGCACGGCGGAGGTGACGAGCGCGGTGAGCTCGTCGCGGCGGCGCGAGGCGAGCTCGAGGTAGGTCTCCATGACCCGGTCGAGCCGGCGCCCGCGCGGCACGCGCACCGCCTGCTCGGCGAGGCGCACCGTCTCCGGGGCGGCCTTGTCGGCGAGCAGCGTGCGGACCAGCCCCGCCTTGCCGTCGGCGTCGGTGTTCCGGCTCGAGAGCGTGTCGCGCAGACCGGGGTCGGCGGCGACGATCCGCTCGAAGCGGAACAGCTCGTCCTCGACGCGGTCGATCCGGCCCGCCGACTCGGCGCTCGCGAGCAGTGCCTGGACGGCGAGGCTCTCGAGGGTGTCCCCGAGGTCGCGCTCGCCGGCCCAGCGCTGCCCGACCGCGGTCGCGACCAGGCCGAGGGTGGGCTCGCCGACCTTCCCGCCGAACAGGGAGCGCGCCAGCGCCGCCTTCGCCTCGCCCTCGCGGGACGGGTCGGCGAGGGCGCGCCGCAGCGACGCGGTGCCCTCGACGACGCCGGTCACCGCGAAGAGCTCCTCGGCGAGGGTGGCCGCGTCGGCGCTGCCCAGGGCGGCGTCGAGGGCCTCCTGGGAGACCTTCGCGGCACCGCGGGACGAGCCACGCATCAGGCGTCCTGCCCGGCCGGGGCGACCTTCTCGGGCCGGACCTCGCCGGCCTCGAGCTCGGCGAGGAACCGGTCGACGATGCCCTTCTGGCGGACCTCGTCCTCGAGGGACTCCCCGACGATCTTGCTCGCGAGGCTGGTCGACAGCGCGCCGACCTCCTGGCGGAGCTGCACGACCGCCTGCTGGCGCTCGGCCTCGACCTGGCGCTTGGCCGCCTCGGTGATGCGGGTCGCCTCGGCCTGGGCCTGGGCGCGCATCTCCGCGACGATCTGGGCGCCCTGCTCCCGGGCGGACTCACGGATCGAGCCGGCCTCGGCGCGGGCCTCGGCGAGCTGGGCGGTGTACTGCTCCAGCGCGGCGCGGGCCTCGGCCTGGGCCTGCTCGGCCTGCTGCATGCCGCCCTCGATGGCGGCGGCACGCTCCTCGTAGAGCTCCTCGAGGCGCGGCACCACCTTGGTCTTGTACAGCCAGTACAGGATGCCGAAGGCGATGACCCCGATGATCATCTCGCCGGGGTGGGGCAGCAGCGGGAAGCCCGAGGGGTAACCAGTGCCCTCGGCGGCCACTACGGATGCGGTGATCACATCGCGTCCTTATCTCGTCGGTTCAGGTCGAGCGGGGTCCGGCCCACGCGGGGCCGGACGTTCGTCAGTTGGGGTTCGTGCCCTGGAAGACGAAGGCGAAGACGAGACCGAGGATGGCCAGCGCCTCCGTGATCGCCATGCCGGTGAAGGCGATGGTCTGGAGCATGCCGCGGGCCTCGGGCTGACGGGCCACACCGTTGATGTAGGCGGCGAAGATCAGGCCGACACCGATGCCGGGGCCGATCGCGGCGAGACCGTAGCCGAGGTAGGCGATGGAGCCGTACATGTCGTGTGTTCCTTTCGGTGGCGCCGGGCCGGTCCCGGCGTCGGGGGTGGTACGTGGGTCGTGCTCCCGGACGAGGCCGGGGGTCAGTGGTGCTCGCTCACCGCGTCGCTGATGTACAGCGCGGCGAGCAGCGTGAAGATGAAGGCCTGGAGGAACTCGATGAGGAGCTCGAAGAAGGTCATCCCGATCGAGAAGGCGAACGAGAGGACGCCGGAGAACCGGAGGAAGAGGTTGTCGCCCTCGAGGAGGAGGTACTCGCCGCCGACGATGAAGACCAGGAGCATGAGGTGCCCGGCGAGCATGTTGCCGAAGAGTCGCAGGGCGAGGGTCAGCGGCCGGATGACGAAGTACGTGAGGAACTCGAGCACGAAGAGGATCGGCTTGAGCCAGCCCGGCAGGCCCGGCGGGACGAGGCTCTTGAAGTAGGGCACCACGCCGTGCTTCCGGCGGATCGCGACCGTGTGGTAGGTGATGTACACGATGAGCGTGAGGACGATCGGGATGCCGACCCGGCTCATCGTCGGGAACTGGATGAACGGGAAGATCCCGAACACGTTGTTCACGAGGATGAGCGTGAAGAGGGTGAGCAGCAGCGGGACGAACTGGAGGAAGTCCTTGCTGCCGATGATGTCGCGCCCGATGGTGTTCCGGACGAAGTTGTAGGAGCCCTCGACGAGGAACTGGCTCTTGCTCGGGACCACGCTCAGCTTGCGGGTGGCGCCGACGTAGAACCACGCGAGCAGGCCGACCGAGATGAGCAGGACGAGGGCCGGACGGGTGAGCGCCCAGGGGCCGGTCCCGTCGAAGGGGATGACCGGCCACCAGAAGTTCGCGACGCCCGGGGTGTTGAAGCCACCCTCGCCACCCCCCGCGGTCGCGACGGCGGCGGGCAGCAAGCTAGCGGAGACCACGGTCGGGCTCACACCTTCTCCTCGGGGACGTCACGGGTGCCGGCGACGGGCTCCCGGGTGGACTGGACGTACGCTACCCGACCCCCGCGCGTGGTCGCGACGGCGGGACCGGCGGCCCGGGGGGCCGTCACGACGGGTCCCGTGGGGTGTCGTCGGGCTCGTCGTAGATCGGGAAGCGGGCGGTCTTCATGGCCCGGTAGGCGAAGGCCTGCCAGGCGAGCGTCACGACGAGCGCGGTCACCGCGAGCGCGGTGCCGTCGACCCACGAGGCGTCGCGGAAGACGATGAAGAAGACGAGCAGCGCGAGGACCTGGCCGAGGTAGACGGCCATCGCGACGGCGAAGAACGCGTGCGGGCTGGCGCTGCGGACGAGCCGGCTGAGGAGGAACATCCCCGAGGCGTAGAACCCGACCGAGACGGCGAGGCCGAGCAGCGAGCCGACGACCGAGTCGCCGCCGCGGACGAGCGCGAGGACGACGACGGCGAGGACGCCGGCGACCGTGGCCGGGACGAGGGCCCCACGGAGCATCACCGCGAACGGTGCGCCCGCGGGGGCGACGGCGTTCTCCTGGGGGTCGGTCATCCGTGATCGGCCTCTTCGGTGGTCGTGGCGGAGGGGTCTCCGGGACGGCTTGTGAAAGTTATCACAAGCGGTACCCGAGGGCAAAACCGCAGGTCAGACCCGCCGTGCCAGGACCACCCAGATGGTCCTGGCGATGATCTCGAGGTCGAGCAGCGGCGACCAGTTGACGAGGTACTGCAGGTCGTAGCCCAGCTTGTACTCGGCGTCGGTGTGGTAGCGCCCGTGGATCTGGGCCAGGCCGGTGAGCCCGGGCGGCACCTCGTGCCGACGGGTGTACCCCGCGATCTCCTTCTCGAACCCCTCGGTGAGCTCGGGGCGCTCGGGGCGCGGCCCGACGACGGACATCCGGCCGGTGAGGATGTGCAGGATCTGCGGCAGCTCGTCGGCCCGGGTGGCCCGCAGCCACCGGCAGGCCGGGATGACCCGCGGGTCGGCCGAGCCGGAGGACAGCTGGGCGCCGGCGACCTCGGCGTCGGTGCGCATGGTGCGGAACTTGACCATCTCGAAGGTCTCTCCCCCCACCCCGACCCGGGTCTGCCGGTAGAGCAGCGGACGGCCGGCGACGGCCAGCTGGTGCAGCGCCACCCCGGCGAGCAGGAGGAGCCACACCGGGGCGGTGACGAGGACGAGGACGAGGTCGAGCAGCCGCTTGAAGTGCCGCTGCGAGGCGGCCATCGTCTGGGGCATGAGGAGGACGAAGGGCAACCCGGCCACCTCGCGCAGCCGGTCGAGTCCGAACAGGGTCTCGCGGCCACCGACCCGCAGCAGCACGGTGACGTCGCGCTGGTCGAGGCGCCCGATGGTGCGCGGGTACCACAGGTCCAGCCAGCCGGCGGTCAGGAGGAGGACGTCGGTGGCGTCGGTGCGCGCGACGGTCTCGACGACCGCGTGCGGGTCGTCGACCTCGGCGACCACCTCGAGCATCGAGCCGTTGACCTCGACGTGCTCGCGGGCCAGGGCGATGTCGGGGGCGACGCCGGCGAGGACGACCCGGGGCAGTCCCTCGCGCCGGGTGCGCAGCCAGTGGACGACGCCGCGGTTGACGGCCACCGCCAGCGCCGCGAGGACGATGACCACGACGAGGTGCGAGATGGGGAACGGCAGGACCCGCTCGGTGAGCGAGGAGCCGCGTTGGCGCGCCAGCCCGCTCAGGGCGAGGTTGAGGAGGGCGACGAAGCTCCCGGCCGCGAGCGAGAGCCGGCCGGCCCTCGGCAGCACCGCCGCGCCACCGAGCCGCGGCTCCCGCTCGTAGAGCCCGCCGAAGTAGAACGCGACGAGGAAGATGAGCGCCGACACCGAGAACGAGAGCGCGTACTGCGGGACGGTGTAGACCGACCACGGCGGCAGCCCGTAGCGCACGAGCATCGTCAGGACCGACAGGCCGAGGACCGCGAGGCCGTCGAGGAGCATGACGAGCCGGAAGCCCCGACGGTTGAGCCGCGTCAGGAGCCGCGGCTCCGGATCGCTCGGCGGGGTCGGCATCGACACGGGTGAGGGGCTCCGGGGCGGCTCAGGCCGGTCGCGGGTACGCGGGGAAGGCCCCCACGAGCTCGGTGACCTCGGCGCGGACCTCGCGGGAGACCGCGTGCTCGGGGTCGGCGTCGCCGTCGACGACCGCCCGGGCGATGAGCCGGGCGATGGTGCGCATCTCGTCCTCCCCCATCCCCTGGGTCGTGACGCACGGCGTGCCGACCCGGATGCCCGAGGCGATGTTCGGCTTCTGCGGGTCGAAGGGGATGGCGTTCTTGTTGAGCGTGATGCCCGCGGCGTCACTGCGCGCCTCGGCGTCGACACCGGTGACGAGGACGCCCTGGAGGTCGTGGAGGCTCAGGTGGGTGTCGGTGCCACCGGTCGTCGGACGGATGCCGTGCTCGCCGAGCGACTGCGCGAGGACCTTGGCGTTCGCGACGACCTGTCGGGTGTACGCGGCGTACTCGGGGGTGGCGCACTCCTTGAAGTTGACCGCCTTCGCCGCGATCGAGTGCATCTGCGGCCCGCCCTGCATCATCGGGAAGACGGCCTTGTCGATGGTCGCCGCGTGCTCTGCGGTGCAGATGATCGCGCCCGAGCGGGGGCCGCGGAGCACCTTGTGCGTCGTGAAGGAGACGACGTCGGCGTACGGCACCGGGCTGGGGATGGCGCCACCGGCGACGAGCCCGATGAAGTGCGCGGCGTCGACCCAGAAGATCGCCCCGACCTCGTCCGCGATCGCCCGGAAGCGCGCGAAGTCGATGAGCCGCGGGATGGCGGAACCGCCGGCGAGGATCACCTTGGGACGGTGCTCCTTGGCGAGCCGCTCCACCTCGGCGTAGTCGATGTCCTCGGTGTCCTTGTCGACGCCGTAGTGCACCGCGTCGAACCACTTGCCGGAGAACGACACCTTCGAGCCGTGGGTCAGGTGGCCGCCGTGCGGCAGGCTCATCGCGAGGATCGTCTCGCCCGGCTTGAGGAAGGCGCCGTAGACGGCCTGGTTGGCGCTCGCGCCGGAGTGCGGCTGGACGTTCGCGTGGTCGGCGCCGAAGAGGGCCTTGCAGCGCTCGATGGCCAGCGACTCGGCCTTGTCGACCTCGGCGCAGCCCCCGTAGTAGCGCCGGCCGGGGTAGCCCTCGGCGTACTTGTTCGAGAGCGTCGAGCCGAGCGCGGTGAGCACCTCCGGGCTCGAGAGGTTCTCGCTGGCGATGAGCTGGAGGCCGCTGCGCAGCCGGGCCAGCTCGCCGGTGAGGACCGAGGCGATCTCGGGGTCGAACGCGGCCAGGGCGTCGACGTCGGATCCGTAGAACGTGTCACTCATCGTCAGTGGTCTCCCGCGGCTCGTCCTGGGTCTGCGCGTCGGTCTCGGCGCGCGACAACTCTAGGGCGTCGGTCCGCGACCGCTCGACGACGTCCATGACCTCCTGCTCGGAGAGCGCCCCCAGGCGCAGGACGGCCGGCTCCTCGCGGGTGCAGTCGACGATGGTCGAGGCGAGCCCGCCGGTGCTCGGTCCGCCGTCGAGGTAGAACTCCACGCTCGCCCCGAGCTGCGTCGCGGCCTCGACGACGGTGCGGCTCGCCGGGTACCCGGTGCGGTTGGCGCTGCTGACCGCCATCGGCCCGACCTCCCGGAGCAGGGCGAGCGCCACCTCGTCGTCCGGCATCCGGAGGGCGACGGTGCCGCCGGTCTCGCCGAGGTCCCAGGCGAGCGAGGGCTGGGCGCGCAGGACGATGGTCAGCGGACCGGGCCAGAACGCCGCCACGAGGGCCCGGGCGTACTCGGGCACGTCGGTGGCCAGGCCCTCGAGGGTGCGCGCCTCGGGCACGAGGACCGGCGGCGGCATGTCCGTGCCCCGACCCTTGGCGTCGAGGAGGGCGCGGGCGGCCGGAAACGGCGTTATCAAGGCGCTGAAGCAAGCCAATACCGGAATC
>NZ_DAOLAC010000006.1:119730-128043 GCF_035325325.1 Phycicoccus sp.
CCTCCGGGGAGAACGCGTCCGCGCCGATGCCGTAGACGGTGTCGGTGGGCAGGACGACGAGGCTGCCGCGGCGCACGCCCTCGGCGACCTTCGGGAGCGCGTCGGCGCGCCCCGCCTCGGTGGTGCAGTCGAAGACCGGGCTCATGGGGGCCAGCCTAGGAGGCTCGCACCGCGACCGTGGTGCGCGGGCGCCCGGTGAGGTCGCGGTGGTCGACGACGTCGACCCAGTCACCCGTCGCGCGCAGCGCCGCCGGGAGGCTCTCGCCCTGCTCGTCGGCGTGCTCCATGACCAGCGTGCCGCCGGGCCGGAGGAGCACCGCGGCGCGGGCGGCGACGGCGAGCGGCACGGCGAGGCCGTCGCGTGAGCGACCGTAGAGCGCCAGCTCCGGGTCGTGGTCGCGCACCTCGGGGTCGACGGGCACGGCACCGTCCGGGATGTACGGCGGGTTGCTCACGACGACGTCGACGGAGCCCTCGAGGTCGTCGAAGGCGGTCGTGGCGTCGCCCAGGCGCAGCTGGACGAGCAGGCCGAGGCGCGCCACGTTCTGTGCGGCCCAGGCGTGCGCCTCGGGTCCGAGCTCGACCGCGTGCACCCGCGCTCCGGGGACCTCGTCGGCGACGGCAAGGGCGATGGCGCCCGACCCGGTGCAGAGGTCGACGACGAGCGGCCGCTCCCCCGCCTCGCGGGCCGCGTCGATGGCGAGGCCGGCCGTCACCTCGGTCTCCGGCCGGGGGACGAAGACACCGGGCCCGACGGCGAGGGTGAGCCGCCGGAAGAAGGCTCGTCCGGTGAGGTGCTGCAGCGGGACCCGCGAGAGTCGCTCCGCGACGAGGCCGTCGTAGCGGTCGAGGAAACCCGCGTCGGCGGCGTCGCGGAGCACCATGCGCCGCCGGACCTCGGAGGCGTCGGTGCCCAGCGCGAAGGCCGCGAGCTCGACGGCGTCGGCATCGGGCGAGCCGATGCCCTCCCCGTCGAACGCGGCACGGGCGGAGGCGACCGCCGCGGCGATCGTGGGGTGGGGCGGCGTGGTCATCGGTCGGCGATCGCCGCGAGCTTCGCGGCCTCGTCGGCGTCGAGCGCCGACTGGACGACCGGGTCGAGGTCGCCGTCCAGCACGGCGTCGAGGTTGTGCGCCTTGTACCCGGTGCGGTGGTCGCTGATCCGGTTCTCCGGGAAGTTGTAGGTGCGGATGCGCTCGGACCGGTCGACGGTGCGCACCTGGCCCGCCCGGACGTCGGACTCGGCGGCCCGGCGCTCGTCGACGGCGATCTGGTGCAGCCGCGCGCGGAGCACCCGCAGCGCCGCCTCGCGGTTCTGCAGCTGGCTCTTCTCGTTCTGGCACGAGACGACCAGGCCGGTCGGCAGGTGCGTGATCCGGACCGCGGAGTCGGTCGTGTTGACGCTCTGCCCGCCGGGACCGCTGGAGCGGAAGACGTCGACCCGCAGGTCGTTCGGGTCGATCTGCACCTCGACCTCCTCGGCCTCCGGCATCACCCACACGCCCGCGGCCGAGGTGTGGACCCGGCCCTGGCTCTCGGTGACCGGGACGCGCTGCACCCGGTGGACCCCGCCCTCGTACTTCAGCCGCGCCCACGGCGCCTCACCCGGCCGGGGGACGCCGCGGGACTTCACGGCCACGCGGACGTCCTTGTAGCCGCCGAGGTCGGACTCGGTGGCGTCGAGCACCTCGGTGCGCCAGCCGCGCCGCTCCGCGTGCCGCAGGTACATCCGCAGCAGGTCGCCGGCGAACAGCGCGGACTCCTCGCCGCCCTCCCCCGCCTTGACCTCGAGGATGACGTCGCGGTCGTCCTCGGGGTCGCGGGGCACCAGGAGCCGGCGCAGCCGGTCCTCGGCCTCGGCGAGCGCCGCCTCGAGGGCGGGCACCTCGTCGGCGAACGCGGCGTCCTCGCGGGCCAGCTCGCGGGCCGCCCCGAGGTCGTCGCGGGCCCGCACCCACGCGGAGTGGGCCGCCACGGTCGGGCCGAGCGCAGCGTACCGCTTGGCGACCTCGCGGCTGCGCTCGGGGTCGGCGGCGACCGCGGGGTCGGCCATCTCGCGCTCGAGGGCGGCGTGCTCGGCGACGAGCGCCTCGGCGGACTCGATCATCGGCGTTGCCTCCTCGGGCACGGGCGGGACGGGGCGGAGACACGGACGCGCCGGCCCGCCCAGGAGGGGACGGACCGGCGCGTCGCGGATGCTACTTGGCGGCCTTCTTGCCGTAGCGGGCCTCGAACCGGGCCACGCGGCCACCGGTGTCGAGGATCTTCTGCTTGCCCGTGTAGAACGGGTGGCAGGCGCTGCAGACGTCGGCGTGGATGACGCCGCCCGCCGCCGTGCTGCGGGTGGTGAACGTGTTGCCACACGTGCAGGTGACGGTGGTCTCCACGTACTCCGGGTGGATGTCCTTCTTCACGATGTTCTCCTCGGATGTCCCCGGGTCGGCGGGCCCAGCACTCTGCTGCAAGCCCTCTGGCGCCCCGCCTGCGACCCTCGTGGGGAGGTCGCTCAGGAAACGCGTCTGTGCCGTGAACCGGTCCAGCGGTCAAGTGTGCCAGAGGTGGCACACGGTGACCTAAACGGCGCCGGTCGGCAGGGCATTCCCCCGCGCGGGCACCGGCCGGTCGGGGGGTGGCGCCGGCTCGGCCGGCGCGTCCGCACCGGCGTCCGCGGTCGCCCCGGGGACCTCGAGCGCGACCGGGAGGACGAGGCCGACGGTCGTCCCGTACCCCTCGGCGGAGCCGATGTCGACGACGCCGCCGTGGGCCTCGACGAGGCCCCGCACGATGCTCAGCCCGAGGCCGCTCCCGGGGATCTCGGCGGCCGTGGCGGTGGCCCCGCGGAAGAACCGCTCGGAGAGCCGCGCGAGGTCGCCGGCCGAGATGCCGATGCCGGTGTCCTCGACCTCCACGCGGACCGATCGCCCGTCGCTCCGGGCCCGGAGGGTGACGCGGCCGCCGGCGGGGGTGAACTTCACCGCGTTGCCCAGCACGTTGAGGACCGCCCGCTCGAGCTGGGCGGCGTCGCCCTCGACGACGAGGCCGCGTTCGGGCACCTCGAGGACGAGGTGCACGTCCGCGTGGGCCGCACTCGGGCCGAACAGCTCGACGGCGGTGGCCGCGACGTCGGCCAGGTCGACCGGCTCACGGGCGGCCTGCGGGCCGGCGGACTCCATCCGGCCGAGGACGAGGAGGTCCTCGATGAGCCCCCGCAGGCGCTCGGCGTTGCGCTCGATGACGTCGAGCGCCCGCTCCTGGGCCGGCAGCACCTCGCCGAGGTCACCGTCGCGGAGGATCTCGAGGTAGCCGCCGATCGAGGTGAGCGGCGTGCGCAGCTCGTGGCTGACGGTGGCGAGGAACTCGTCCTTGTACTCGTCGAGCGCGCGCAGCTCGCGCACCTGGAGCTCCTGCACCTCGAGGAGGCGCTGGTTGACGACCGCCTGCGCGACGAAGGCGGAGACCTCCTCCACCGCCCGCACCTCCGCGGCGCTCCAGGGGCGGGGCCGGTCGGTCGTCAGGCAGACCAGGAGGCCCAGGCCGCGCTCGGTGACCCCGACGGGCAGGACGAGGAGGGCCCGGGCCTCGCCGGACAGGCGGCGCAGCTCGCCGGTCAGCGCGTCCTGGCGGTGGCCGGGCGCGAGGACGTCCGGGACCGCGACGCGGGCGCCGAGCAGCAGCTCGTGGGCAACAGGTGCGACGAGGGCGACGAGCTCGGCCGGCGGCGGCGGCATCGAGGAGAGCTCCGGGCGGTGCCACTGCTCCCACTTGCGCAGCTCGCGGTCGTCGCCGAGCGTCAGGAGGGCGACGCGGTCGACGTCGAGGGTCTGCCCCACCCGGGCGCACACCCCGCGCAGGGCCGTCGCGAGGTTGGTCGCACCGTGCACGCTGCGCACCACCTCGACGGCGAGCGCGTGCAGCCGCTCGACCTCGGCGGTCGCGGTGGCGTGCTCGTCGCGGGCGGCGGCGAGGGCGGCGAGACCCGCCGCCGTGCGGTGCCGGACGAGCAGGGCGGCACCGGTCGCGACGAGGACCGCCGCCACCGCCATCGCTGCGAGCGCGACACCCGTGGCGGCCACGTTGCCCGCCCACGCCGCGGGGGCGCTCACGCCGTGTCCTCCTCGAACCCGGCCCGGGTCATCACACCCCACACCGGCTGGGTGCCGCGCAGGCTGGCCCACCACCCCTCGAGCCGCCACCAGACGGTCAGCTGGCGGTAGCCGACGTTCTCGAAGACGGTGGCGACGACGGCGACGGCGAGGTCGCGCCACCGTTCGTACCGGTGGAAGGCCCACTCCTCCACCGACATCGCGGCGAGCGTCACGAGGATCGCGTAGCCGTACGCGACGAGCAGGAGGAGCAGGGCGAAGCGCACGTTGACGGCGCCGAAGACCAGGCCGAGCGGGACGACGACGATGCCGACGACCTCGAGGAGCGGCGCGACGAGCTCGAAGGCCCAGTAGTACGGGAGCCCGAGCCAGCCGATCCGGCCGTAGCGCCGGCGGAAGAGCATGCCGCGGTAGGCCCACAGGGTCTCCCACAGCCCGCGGTGCCACCGCTTGCGCTGGCGGTGCAGGACCGCGAGCGTCGTCGGCACCTCGGTCCAGCACACCGGCTCGGGCACGAAGACCATCCGGTACTCGCGCCCGGCGTCGCGCATCATCCGGTGCACCTTGAGGCAGAGCTCGAAGTCCTCACCGATGCTGTCCGGGTCGAGCCCGCCGGCCTCGATGACGACGTCGCGCCGGTAGACGCCGAACGCACCGCTGATGAGGAGCAGGGTGTCGACCGCCGCCCAGCCGGTGCGCCCGATGAGGAAGCTGCGCAGGTACTCCATCACCTGCGCGCGGGCCAGCCACGACCTCGGCATCTGGAGGCGGACGAGGCGTCCGGACATCACCTTGCTGCCGTTGACCGCCCGCACGGTGCCGCCGGCCGCGACCACCCGGAGCGGGTCGTCGATGAAGGGCTGGGTGACCCGCACCAGCGCGTCCGGCTCGAGCACCGAGTCGGCGTCGGTGATGACGACGATCTCCTGACGGGCCGCGTTGATGCCGACGTTGATGGCCTCGGAGCGGCCGGAGTTGTCCTTGGAGACGACGAGCAGCGGCGTGTGCCCGTTGCGCGGGACGAGGACCCGGCGGACCGCCACGCGCACGGGGATCTCCCCGGTCGCGCGGTGGGGCACCTCGACGAGGTCGAAGGCCCGGGTGAGCGCGGCCAGCGTGCCGTCGGTGCTGCCGTCGTCGACGACGACGACCTCGTGCCGGGGGTAGCGCAGCGCGAGCATCGCCCGCACCGAGGTGACGATGAGGGTCTCCTCGTTGTACGCCGGGACGACGACCGAGACCCCGGGGGTCATCTCCCCCGCCGTCATCTCGCGGCGGGTGTCCTTCTCGCGCATGTGCCGGTGGAAGCCGCCGGCCGCGAGGACGACGAGGACGAGGTAGGAGGTGTTGATGAGGAGGAAGTAGGTGAACACGAACGGCGCGGTGACCGAGAAGAACGCCTCGAGCGCCCCGTGCACGCCATCGTGCACCTCGGCCCAGGTCACACCGCCACCCCCGTGAGCCGGGCCTGGGCGAGGGCGGCCCCGGCCGTGGGCAGGTGCGCGTTGAGGGCGAGGGCGGCGCGGCCGGCGGGGCCGAGGGCCAGCAGCGAGCGGGCGGCCGCCTCCGAGACCTGCGACTCGCGGTCGGCGAGCAGCCGCACGAGGACCGCGACCCCGAGGGGGTCCCCGAGCTCCCCGAGCGCCTCGGCCGCCGCCCGGCGCAGCTGCGGCGGGTGGTAGCGCACGGTGGCCCCCGCGATGGCGCCGATGTCCGAGGAGCGCCCGACCAGGCCGAGTGCGGTGACGGCGGTGGCCGCCACCGCGGGGTCGGGGTTGCGCCCGGCGAGGTCGGCGGCCAGCGGGGCCGCCGGCCGGTCCCCGCCCGCGCCGGCGGGGGGGGCGGGGCCGGGGCCTGTGGGGGGGGGTTTGCGCTCGGGGAGGTGGACGGGCAGCGGGGCCGCCGCCGGGCCCCCGCCGGTGCCGGCGAGGTGGGCGGCGACGGTGCGGGCCCGGGGCGAGCCCTCGTGCAGCGCCCAGAGCAGTGCATCGGTGGCGCCGTGGCCGAGGCCGGCCAGTGCCTCCGCGGCGTCCCCCGCGTGGACGCCCTCCAGGCGCAGCGCCTCGAGGAGCGGACGAGCGGCGCGGGGGTCGCCGATCTGCCCCACCGTCCGGGCGGCCTGGGCGCGCACCCGCGGCGAGCGGTCCTCGAGGGCCTCGATCGCCGCGTCGGCGTGGGTCCAGTCGCGGCACCGGCCGATGAGGTGCAGGGCCCGGGCGCGCCGCAGCGACGACCGGCTGCGCAGCTCCCGGGCCGAGCGCTCGAGGGCGCCGTGCCGACGCAGCAGCTCGACCAGCTCGGTGGCCGGCTCGCCGCGCACCTTGCCGAGCAGGCGCAGGACGAGCTCGTCGACGTCGCTGCGGGTCCCGCGGGTCAGCCCGGCGAGCTCGGCGAGGGTGTCGCCGTCCTCGGTGTCCTCGCCCGCGGCGACGAGGACGACCCGACGGCGGTACGGCTCGACCCGGCGCTCCCACACCCTCGCGCGCAGGCTGCGGTGGACCTTGAGCGCGACGATGACGACCGCCATGGCGAGCGACGCGGTCGCGATGGCGAGGCCGGAGACGGCGACGAAGCCGCCGATGCTCATCGTCTCGGGCGCGCGAGGATGCCGTTGACGCGGTGCACGAGCTCGCGCGGGCTGAACGGCTTGACGAGGTAGTCGTCCGCCCCGACCGCGAAGCCCGCGTCGACGTCGGCGTCGCGGGAGCGGGCGCTGAGCATGAGGACCGGCAGGTGGCCGGTCTGGTGCTCGCGGATCTTGAGCAGGACGTCGATGCCGGACAGGCCGGGCATCATGACGTCGAGGACGATGCCGTCGGGCGGGCTGCCGACGAAGGCGTCCCAGGCCTCCAGCCCGTCGCCGACGCAGTGGACGTCGAAGCCGGACTGGGTGAGCTTGAACTCCACGAGGTCGCGGATGTCCGGGTCGTCGTCGGCGACGAGGATCCGGGGGCGGTGCGCGGTGTCCACCGGTGCTCCTCTCTCCGGGTCGGGCACAGTGGTTGGACCGCTCCGGAATCTAGGGACGGCCCGCCGCGGCGCGGAAGATTCCCCGGCTGATGATGTCCGAACGGTGGAGCGGACCGTCCACCGCACAGCCGCGCGGCCATCGCCCGGGCGGTCGTCGGCGGTGGCGCCTACGCTCGCGGGATGAGGTACGCAGCCGTCGTCCCGTGGGCCACCGAGCGCGAGTTCGCCGAGCTGGCGGGGGTCGCCGAGGCCGCCGGCTGGGACATGGTCCTCACCTGGGAGGCGGTGTGGGGCCAGGACGCCTGGGCCACCCTCGCCGCGGCTGCGGTGCTCACCGAGCGCGTCCGGCTCGGCACCCTGCTCACCCCGGCCGCGCGGTACCGGCCCTGGGACCTCGCCGGTCGGGTCGGCTCGGTCGACCGCCTCTCCGGCGGTCGCGTGACGCTCGGGGTGGGGCTCGGGGCGCTGCACGAGAACTGGCTCGCCTTCGAGCCCGACGAGGGGCGGGCGGTGCGCGCCGCGAAGCTCGACGAGGGGCTGGCGGTCTACGCGGGGCTCCTCGGGGGTCAGCCGTTCGAGTACTCCGGCGAGCACTGGTCCGCGCGGCCGGTCGAGATGTTGCTCCCGCCGCCGCCGGTGCAGCGGCCACACCCGCCGGTGTGGTGCGTCGGCCTCCTCCAGCCCGGCCGCGCCCGCCAGCGCTCCCTCGAGCGGGCGGCGCGGTGGCAGGGGGTCCTCCCCGCGGTCGCGGGCGGCTCGCTCGAGGACCCCGGGTCGCGGCTCACCCCGGAGGCGCTGCGCGAGATCGTCGGTCGCATCGGCACGCTGCGCGCCGACGCCGGCCGGTCCATGGAGGGGTACGACGTGGTCGTCGAGGGCGACAGCCACGGGTCGTTCGGCGAGGTCCGCCCGCCGGTGCGGCAGTGGGCGGACGCCGGCGCCACGTGGTGGGTCGAGTCGTGGTGGGACCTCCCCGACGACCCCGAGGGCCGAGCTGCGGCGGCGCCTCGCCGAGGGCCCGCGCCGGTGAGTGCTCCCACGGTCCGCGAGGCGACCCGGGCCGACGCCGACGCGCTCGTCGTCCTCCGCGCGCTGATGTTCGAGGCGATGGGCGCCGACCCCGCCTCCCTCGCCGACCCGGTGTGGCGGGCCGGCGCGCGCGGCCGCTTCCTCGACGCCGTCGGGGCGGCCCGCGTGCGGGGCGTCGTCGCCCAGGGGGCGGGGGGGGGCGGCTCGGCGG
>NZ_DAOLAC010000007.1:0-120220 GCF_035325325.1 Phycicoccus sp.
GAGCGGACGCGGCGGAGCGGGCATGGATGAGGATGGTCCTCGAGCGGCACCTGGCCTCGTACGAGCCCCTGTCGGATCAGCACGCGGCCCGTCTGGTCGCCGACGTCCAGAGCGTCGGCCTGCGGGACTACGCGGCGGCGATCATCACCCGCGGTCACGCCCGCGAGCACGGCGAGCTGTGGCGGGAGGTGACTACCCGCACCCCCGCTGAACTGCGGGCGCCGGCGGCGAGCCTGGCCGCCTACTCGTACTTCATGGGCGGCGACGGGCTCTCGACCCGCTTGGCCCTCCAACAGGCTCCTGAGGACTACCCACTGGCCCGCCTCATCGACACCCTCGCCCGCTCCGGCGGCAACCCGAACACGATGCCGATGCTCGGTGAGCTGCTCGCGACCCCAGAACCGCCCAGCCCGCTCGCCGACAGCCGCAGCGCCCCGTCCCCATCCCCGGGTGCACGGGCCCAGAGGGCCACCCCGCCGTCGCAGAACCCGCGGCGGCACAACCCCGGAGCGGCTCGGTGAACCGCGCGCCGGCTCGACACGAGTCGGACCTCGACGAGCGGCTCGGGCGCGAGCCGACACGTTCGCCCGAGGGAGGGGCCGATGGCCAGGCGTGAATACGAGTCCATGCACGAGGCCGCAGCACGAACAGGGGTGAGCGTCCGGACCTTGCGTCGTCGAATCGCAGCGGGTCAGTTGCGCGCGTACCGCAGCGGTCCTCGCATCATCCGACTCGACCCCAAGGACGTCGATGGGCTCTTGGTACCGATGGTCACCGTCACTACCGCCGGCCATTTCGCTCGGCGGTGATCCGGCTCGGATGCACCTCCAAGCTGCAGCGGAGCACGACGTCTCCGGGTTGATGGCTGCACTCGCACCCATCGAGTTCGCTATGTCCAGCGCTGGACGATCCGGCGCCGCATGCCGAGCTCCCAGGGGTCGTTGCTGGGGATTGTCCTGCAATGCGATTCCGGATGCAGGAGTGGTGACGTCACCGGGAGTCGACGAATGCGGCCAGCCGCCCGTGGGTTCCGCGCAGGGAGTCTCAGACACGCCGACGATGGTCAGGTTTGGGCGCGCAGTGGGCTTCAGATCCGGCCAGGTGGCCTTCAGTCTGCGTCACGACGCTTCGCGTCGTGATCGTGGCGCCATCTGTCACACCACTGACACACAGGCGGAGAACGACACAAAAGGGCAGGTCAGAGCGATCTAGGGGAAGTTCCCGCCACCTAGACGGGCAACCTCACGGTCACCGGCTGTCCGTGCAACACGATGTCGGACTCAATCGGGGTTTGCGGACTTGGGCAGTCAGGGCCTTGGGCTGCCCCCGGCCAGCTCGGACATTCTCGCGGCTATCGCGGCATCGCGGCCCTGGGCGGCGTGCTGATAGCGCAACGCGGCTTGCGGGGTGGAGTGACCGAGGCGGGCCATCAGCTCCGCAAGCGTGGCGCCGCTCTGCGCCGCCAGGACTGCGCCGGAGTGGCGCAGGTCGTGCCATCGAAGATCCGGGCGGCCCGCCGTGGCACGGGCTCGGTAGAACGACGTGTAGAGCGTCGAGGGCGCCAGGTTTGACACACCGTCCGCGGCGGGGAAGAGCAGTGCGTCAGGGGAGCCGTCGGTTAGCTCGTCGAGGTGGTGCTGAATTGAGGGCACGATGTGCGGGGGAATCGCGACGTCGCGTGAGCTGGCATCGCTCTTCGGGTCTCCGACGATGACGACGCCGTCGGCCCGCACGACGCCCCGGCGGACGCGGACCGTGCCCGCGTCGATGTCGACGTCTCTTCGGCGTAGCTCGGTCAGCTCGCCGAATCTCAGGGCCGTCCACGAGCCGAGCAGCGTCATTGCCCGGTACTTCTCGGGCATTGCCTGGACGAGGACAGCCAACTCGTCAAGTGATGCGGGCCGAATGGCGCGACGCCGTTTGGCGTTTCCCGCACCCCTGATCTGGCATGGGTTCACGGTGGCGTAGCGCTTCTCCACTGCGTGGTTCATCAGCGTACGTAGGAGGCTGTAGGCATGCGCCCGATAGGTGGGCGTCGCAGGATTGAGGGATGAATGCCAGTCCTCAACCATCTCGGGCGTGAGGGCCCGCACCTTCACGTTGCCGAGCGTGGGGTCGATGAATCGGGCTACGAGGTCTCGGTAGTGCGCCAGGGTGCGCGGTTTGAGCGGCTTGGACCGGGGGAGGGCGAGCCATCGGTCGGCGAGTTGCGCGACGGTGAGGTCTCCCTTGGCCCCGTCCGGGTTCCACACGTCGCGGGTGATATCGGCTCGACGCAGCGCCAGCCAGGCTTGCGCGTCGCCCTTTGTATGGAAGGTCGTGGGCGCCTTGTGTTCGCGCCCGTCTGGGCCGGTGTAGCGGGCCTGCCATCGTCCCGAGGGGAGTCGGCGGGTACTTCCAAACGATGCGCGCCGACCCTTGCTGTTGCCGCCTCCGGTGTGGGTCTCGCGCGTCACTGGGTCTCCACTCAACATCGACGGCACGTGCCAGATTCGTGCCAGAACGAGAGACTATCTCAGTCCATTTCTGTCCGCTACTGTCATTGGCAGCAGTCGGGAAATCGCAGGCCAGAGGCCTATTGCCGCAGGTTGAGGCGCGTCCCGAGTGTATGCGTGAATCTGGTTCAAACCCAGTATCGCCCACCATGGAACCGCAGGTCAGGCCCCCTTTCGAGGGGGCCTGACGCATTCCGGGACGTGCCCCGTCCCGTGGCGGTGGGTATCGCCGGCATCGCCGGTCGGCAACGGCTGTTGACGCACCGGCGTCAGGCCACCGCCGGGTCCCCGCGGTCAGCTCGCCTCGACGACTCCCATCATCCCGAGGTCCTCGTGGTCGAGGATGTGGCAGTGGTAGACGGTGCGGCCGCCGTGGTCCCGGATCGGTACCCGCACGGTCACCTCGGCCCGAGCGGGGACGATGACGACGTCGCGCCAGTCCGGTGGGTCGGGGTCGGAGCCCAGGAGCTGCATCGGCCACACGTGGAGGTGGAACGGGTGGTCCATCGTCGTCGTGTTGACGAGCGTCCACTCCTCGACCGTACCCAGCTGCAGCCGTTGGTCCACGCGGGCGGGGTCGAAGGTCTGCCCGTCGAAGCCGAACTCGGTCATCCCCATCCCCATCGTGCCTCCGGTCATCGTGACAGTCCGCGACCGGTCCACCACCGCGCCACGCAGGTCGGGCACCGCCGCCCCCGGGCCGGCCCACGGAACCGCCCGGGTGGATCCGCCGGACGAGCCGACGACGACGTTCGCCAGGACCGTCTCCGACGACGAGTCCCCACCCCCCGAGCCGCCCATCCCCATCCCCATCCCCATCCCCATGTCGCCACGGTCATGGGCCAGGGTGCGCAGGATCGTCGACCCGGCCTCGGCGGGTGACACGAGGACGTCGACGCGGTTGCCCGGGGCCAGGAGGAGGCGGTCGCGCGCTCGCGGCGCCTGGAGCGCCTGCCCGTCGTACCCCAGCAGCTGCCAAGAGTGCCCGTCGAGCCGCAGGTCGAGGAAGCGGGAGACGCACGTGTTGACGACGCGCCACCGCTCGGTGCTGCCCGCCACGACCTCGAGAGTCGGCTGCTGCACCCCGTTGACGAGCACGAGCTCGCCCTCCCGGCCGAGCATCGCGTCCATGTGACCGGCCGGGGCGACCGTGCCGTCGCCGGTCAGGGTGGTGTCGCTGACGACGAGCACCCGGTCGCGGTCGACCGTCGGGTCGTCGGGGCCCGCGACGACGATCGCGCCGAGCAGGCCGCCGAACACCTGGTCGGTGACCGTGCCGTGGTGGTGCGGGTGGTACCAGAAGGTGCCCGCCGGGTGGTCCTCGGGAACGAGGTACTCGTAGTCGGCCCACTCCCCCGGGCGCACGACGCGGAAGACGTTGTCGCTGCGCCCTTCCGGGGAGACGTGCAGGCCGTGCGTGTGAAGGTTGGTCGGTCGGTCCAACCGGTTGCGCAGGCTGACCCGAAGGGTGTCACCGGCCCGGACGAGAAGGGTGGGGCCGGGGCTTCCCCCGTTGTAGCCGAGGGCCCGGGTGCTCCTTCCCGCGAGTGTCACGCCGGGCGCGGCCTCGAGCGTCACGTCGAGGACACCGCCGGAGCTGGCGAGGACCGGGGGTTCGGCGAACGCGGTGTCCCCGGACCCGGACGTGCCGACGGCCTGCCACGTGCTCCACCCCCCGACCGCGGCGGCCGCGGCTCCGAGCCCGCCGAGGGTGAGCAGGCGCCGACGGCTGAACCGCGCGGACGTGGTGTCGCCGGTCACCGTCGCCTCCGCCCGACCGCCCACCAGGCGGCCAGGGAGAGGAGGGCGACGAGGAGCACGGCGGCCCCCCAGCCGCGGAGACCGCCGATCCCGGGACCGGCGGAGGCGGAGGCGAGGGCTGCGGTCGTCACGAGGGGGACCCGGCGCGGGAGACGTCCATGGTCCCCACCCTGCCCCCGCTGTGTGGAGCCGCGACCGCCTTCCCATGAAGAAGCCGTGAAGGTGCGTGCCGCCGGACCGGCGCACGCGGGGCCGCGGCACCCGGTGAGGGACGGATGACGGACACCGCCTGCGCACTCACCTCGCCCGTGACGACTCCGTCGGCTGCGACAGCCCGAGGAGTCCCGCGGGATCCTCCCATCGAGCGGCGCTCAGAGCAGCCGGTCGAGCGACCGGCCCAGGTCGAGGGTGCGGACGACGTGGTCACCCACGACGAGCAGCACCTCGACCTGGCCCCCGGTGCGAGTGGCGTGCAGAGCCGTCGCCCGGCCGACGGGGCGTTCTCCCTGCGTCCACGAGGCGCCGCCGTCCTCGCTGAGGGCCAGTCGCCCGGAGACCCCCACCCCGACGACGGTGTCCGGCTCGGCCCAGGTGACGGCGACGAGCAGCTCTGGCGCCGTGACGCGCGTCCAGGAGGCACCCCGGTCGATGCTCGCCAGCAGACCCTTCTCCGTGGTGGCGAGCAGCCGGTCACCCGACGGCGAGGCGGCGAGGGTGTGCGGCTCGGCCGGGAGGGTGCGCACCTGCCACGAGGAGCCGTCCGCACCCACCCGCAGGGAGCCGTCGAACCCGGCCACGACGCCCGGGGCGGCGGTCAGGGCGTGGAAGTCGGACTCGCCGGCTCGCGACAGGACGGTCCAGGACGCGCCCATGTCGTCGGAGCGGATGAGCCCGACCGGCTGCTCGAGGTCGACGCCGGCGCCCGGGTGGCCCGACCCGAGGTACCTGCCGTCCGGGGCGATGGCGAAGCCCATGAGGTCGACGACCGGACCCACCGGGACGGGGCCGCCCGGGTCGAGGCGGAACAGCCCGCCGTGGGTCGCGAGGAGGACGTCGCCGCTGCCCGGGTCGCGGGCCAGCCCGTGGACGTGGCCCATCGGTCGTGGCCGTGCGCCGGGTCGACCGGAGGGCGCTGGTGGAGTGGGGGTCGGCGTCGCGCCGGTCGCCCCGCTCGGCGCGACCCGGGGGCTGCGGTCCGGGTCGCCGGAGGACGTTCCGCAGGCCACGAGGGACAGGCCGAGGAGGATGGTCGCGCTGACGGACGCCACCCTTCGGGTCGGCGGGGTCGAGGTCGGCGCGGTCGGCATCGTGGCGGGCTCCGGGTCAGGACGGTCGGCGGTCAGGGCGTCGCCGGCGGTGCCCCCATCGGACGGGCACCGCATCAGCGACGTGTTCAGGGACCATGAAGAAACGACGAAGGATCGCGACCCGACCGCCGCTGCGTGGCCGCGGTGGGTCGTCGTCGGACAGACTGCCGGGGTGCCCGCCCCGGATGAGACCCCGTCGGCCACCGTCCTCGTCGTCGACGACGAGACCGCGTTGGCCACCCTGGTGTGCACCTATCTCGAGCGGGCCGGATATGACACGGCGCGGGTGGCCACCGGCCCGGACGCCGTCCGCACCGCGCGAGAGCTCGACCCGGACGTCGTCGTCCTCGACCTCGGACTGCCCGGGCTGGACGGGGTCGAGGTCTGCCGTCAGGTCCGGACCTTCAGCGACTGCTACATCCTCATGCTCACGGCGCGCTCGGAGGAGACCGACCGCCTCATCGGCCTGTCCGTGGGAGCCGACGACTACATGACCAAGCCGTTCAGCGTCCGCGAGCTCGTCGCGAGGGTCCACGTGCTGCTGCGTCGACCGCGTCGGAGCCAGGGCGCCGACGAGGCGGACACCCGGGTCTTCGGCGACCTGCGGATCGACCCCGGAGCCCGGCAGGTCTTCCTCGAGGACGTGCCCGTCGAGCTCACCCGGACCGAGTTCGACCTCCTCGAGGTCCTCTCCAGCCGGCCCCGCTACGCCTGGGCTCGCCGGCAGCTCATCGACGAGGTCTGGGACCCGGCGTGGGTCGGCGACGAGCACATCGTCGACGTCCACGTCGCGCACCTGCGCCGCAAGCTGGGCGACGACGCCGGGGAGGCGCGGTTCGTCGAGACCGTCCGTGGCGTCGGGTACCGGATGCTGCCGCCGTGAGCGCCGCACAGCCCGGTCGCTGGGACGGCTTCGCCACCCGCCTCATGCTCGCGCAGCTCGGGGTTCTCGTGGCCAGCGTGGTCACGGCCGCCGCGGTGGCGGCGGCCGTCGGTCCGCGGCTCTTCCACGAACACCTGTTGCGGGCCCGGGGATCGCTCAACGACAGCCAGGTCACCCACGTCGAGCGGGCCTATCTCGACTCCAGCCTCCTCGCCTTCGGCATCGCCTTCGTCATCGCCCTCGCCAGCGCAGGACTCGTCACCTGGGTCGTGGCGCGTCGGCTGCGCCGCCCGCTCGAGGACCTGTCCTCGGCGGCCCGGGCGATCGCCGGCGGGCGGTACGACCGGCGGGTGGGACCCACCGGCGCCGGGGCGGAGCTCGACGTCTTCGCCCGCTCCTTCAACGAGATGGCGATGCGGCTGCAGACCACGGAGGACACACGGCGGCGCCTCCTCGCCGACCTCGCGCACGAGATGCGGACCCCGCTCGCCACGTGCTCGGCCTACCTCGAGGCGCTCGACGACGGGGTCGCGACCTGGGGTCCGGAGGCCAGCGGGGTGATGGCCCAGCAGGTGACGCGGCTGTCGCGGCTGGCCGCCGACCTCGAGGACGTCAGCCGCGCCGAGGAGGGCCGGCTGACCCTCGACCTCAGGCCCGTGCCCGTGCAGCGCCTCCTCGACACCGCGGTCGCCACCGTCCGGCCGCGCTACGAGGACAAGGGCGTCTCCCTGGGGTTCCGGGGTGGCGCGGGACCGGTGCCGACGGTGCGCGTCGACGCCCAACGCCTGGGCCAGGTGCTGACCAACCTCCTCGACAACGCGCTGCGCCACACCCCGGCCGGCGGGCAGGTGTGGGTCGCTGCGGAGCTCGACGTCGACGAGGTCGTCGTCACCGTGCAGGACGACGGGGAGGGCATCGCCGACGACCAGCTGCCGCACGTCTTCGAGCGGTTCTACCGAGGAGACACCGCGCGCGACCGCACCGACCGTGGGTCCGGCATCGGTCTGACCATCAGCCGGGCCATCGTCGATGCCCACGACGGCTCGCTCACGGCGCGGAGCGCCGGCACGGGCCACGGGGCGACGCTCGAGGTGCGGCTGCCGGCGCATCGGGGGAGCGACGGATGACCGGCCTCGTCCTGAGCGCCGCCGTGGGCCTCACCGCGGTGCTCGTGGTGTACGCCGCACACTGGCTGCTCGTGCCGTGGCGGCGTCCGCTCCGGCCCCTGCCGTTCCAGTCCGGGTGGGAACCGGAGGCCCACGCGCTGTCCCGCTACCACGTGCGCTGGTACCTCGCGACACTCCTCTTCCTCGCCTTCGACGTCGAGATGCTCTTCATGTACCCCTGGGCCGTCGTCGTCGCGGCCCTCGGCGCCAGCGCCGTGACCGAGATGTTCGTCTTCCTCGGCGCCCTCCTCGTGGCCGTCGTGTGGGCCTGGCGGGAGGGGGCGCTGCGATGGGTCTGAGGCGGTGGCTGACCGGGCGCGCGGTGCGCGCCACGCGGGTGCTCGTCCTCGAGTGCCCCGGCTTCTGGGACGTGCGGGTCGCCGCCGAGCGTGCCCTGTCAGCGCGCGGCTGGCGGGTGGCCGACTCGCCGGCCAGCGCCGACGTGCTCCTCGTCGCCGGCCCGGCGACCGGCGAGCTCGCGGAGGTCGTCGAGCGGCTCTGGGACGCCCTGCCCGGCCCGCGCGCCCGCACGAACCTGATCGACGTGGCCGCCGCCGGGGAGGCGCTGGACGCGGCGGAGCGCCACCTGCGGGACGAGGACGCCCAGCGCGCCGACGCCGAGGCACGGCCGGGGCCGGCCGCCGACGGCGAGGTCGGCGGCACGGGCCACGAGTCGATGGACCACGAGTCGATGGACCACGGGCACCCGGGTCACGAGGGGATGGACCACGGCGACATGGACATGGCGCCGGACGGCATCCCCCTCGCGGAGGGGTCCGAGGAGGACCGCGACGGGCTCGAGATGGACGAGCTGCCGCTGCGGCTCGGGCCGGTCCTGCCGGGGTGGCCCGCCGGGCTCGTCCTCGAGGTCACCCTGCACGGTGACCTCGTCGTCGGTGCCGTGGGGCGCCTCGTCGGCGACCCCGCGGCCGGGGAGCCCGGCGACGTCGGACCGGCCGCCGCGCGGTGGTGCGACGACGTGGCGTCGGTGCTCGCCCTCGCCGGGGACGACGTCGGGGCCTCCGGCGCCCGGCGGGCGCGTGACGCCGTGCTGGACGGGAGGGAGGACGTCGCGGCCAGCCTCGTCCGAGCCCTCCGGCATCGGGTCGAGCAGTCGTGGACCCTGCGCTGGTCGTTGGGCGGCGCCGCACCCGTCACGGCGGACCGGGCGCTGGAGATCGGGGCGGGCGGCGACGTCGTCGGGGACTGTCGTGACCGGCTGCTCGTCCTGCTCGACCGGGCGGCCGGAGGGGCCAGGGCGGGCCATCAGGCCGTCCCGCCCGAGACGGTGGCGTCCCTCGTCACGGGCCTCGACCTCGGGGTCGCGCGGCTGCTCGTCGCGAGCCTCGGGTCCGCCACCGCCCAGGAGGCCGTCGATGCCTGACGCCGCCTCCTCGCTGACGACCGTCGGTCCGGCCGGTGTGCTCGTCTGGGCCGCCGTCCTGGTCGCCCTGGCCGTCGGAGCCGTCGTGCTCGACGGCCTCGTCGACGCGCGGGCCGAGCGGGTCCGGCTGCGGCCGAGCCTGACCCGACCGCTCGACGAGACGGCGCGCCTCCTCCGCCAGCGCCGACGGGCCCCCGTGTCGGCCGACAGCCTGCTCTGGCGGGTCGGGGGTGGCGGCCTGGTCGTCGCCGCGCTGCTCATGGTGGCGGTCGTCCCGCTCGGGGACCGGGTGCTGTCCGACCTCGACGTCGGCCTCGTCTGGTTCAACACCATGGACGTCCTCGTCTGGGCCCTCGTCTGGCTGCTGGGCTGGGGCGCGAACTCCGCGCACTCGCTGATCGGTGGGTACCGGTTCCTCGCCCTCGCCCTGGCCTACGAGCTGCCGCTGATGTTCGCGCTCGTCGCCCCCGCGGTCGGTGCCGCCAGCCTCGACGTCGGTGTGGTCGCGGCAGCCCAGTCGGGGCTGTGGTTCGTCGTCTGGATGCCGGTCGCGTTCGCGGTCTACTGCCTCGGCGTCGTCGCGTTCTCGGTCTGGGGGCCCTTCGCGCTCCCGGCGGGACGCGACATCGCCGGCGGGGTGCTCGCCGAGCTGAACGGCGTCGACCGGCTCCTCGTCCAGGCGGGAAGGTACGCGCTCCTCGCCGCCGGCGCGCTCTTCGCCGTGCCGATGTTCCTCGGCGGGGGCGCGGGCCCGCTGCTGCCCGGGTGGGCGTGGGTGCCGCTCAAGGCAGCCGTGCTGCTCGCGGTGCTCGTCGGCGTCCGGCGCCGGCTGCCGTCCCTCCGGCCGGAGCGGTTCATGGAGGTCGGGTGGGTCGTCCTGCTGCCCGCCGTTCTCGTCCAGGACCTCGTCGTCGCGGTCGTCGCCGCGGGAAGGGGGTGACCGGGTGCTCGTCGACATCGCCTTCTGGCTGCTCGGCGCCGTGGCCGTCGCCTCGGCGGTGGCCGTGTTCGTCGTGGACTCGATGGCCCGCGCCACCTACGCCCTCGCGCTGTCCTTCGTGGCGGTGGGCCTCGCGCTGCTCCTGCTGCAGCAGAACTACGTCGGGGTCGTCACGGTCCTCATGATGGTCATGGAGATGGCCGTCATGGCGGTGTACATGGTCATGTACATGGGGATGAACCCCGCCCTCATGCCCATGTCCATGGTCCACGACAAGCGGGTGGCCCTCGTGGTCTCGGTGCTCGCCTTCGTGGTCCTCGGCGCCGGCGCGGTGCTCGTGCCCTGGCCGACGCGTCGGGGGGCCCCGTCGCCCGACGTCACGGCCGCCCTCGGAGAGGCCCTCATGGGCCGGCACATGCTCGTCATGGTGGTCGTCAGCCCGGTCATGGTCGCCACGATCGTCGGGGGCATCGTCCTGGCCGCCGGCCGGTCCCGCTACGACCGTCTCGGCGACGACCTCGACGTGCGGCCGCCGCGCGACCCCGAGCGCGGGGGAGTGGACCGATGACCCTCCAGACCGTCCTGCTCGTCGCCGCGGCACTGTTCGGCGTCGGGCTCTACGGCGCGATCTCGCAGCAGGTCGTCGTCATGGTGATGATGGGCCTCGAGGTCATGGTCAACGCCGTGCTCCTCGCCGCGGGGGCGATGTGGTGGTTCCTCGCGCCCGACCCCACGGGGCAGGTGCTCCTCCTCGTGGTGCTCGCCGCCATGACCGTCGAGATGGCCATGGGCTTCGCCGTCGCGACCCTCGTCCACCGCCACCGGGGGAGCGACATGACCGACTCCGCGACGGACCTCTCCGGATGAGGTGGGCCGCCGCATGACCACCGCCCAGGCAGCCCTCTGGGCGCTCGTCGTGCTGCCCGCGGCCGCCGGCGGAGTGCTCCTGCTCGCCCCCGGGCCGGCCCGACGGCCGTGGGTCGCCCCGACCGTGGGTGTCGGGGTCGCGACCGTCACGAGCGTCCTCGCCGTCGTCGTCGTCGTGGCCCGCCCGGTGGCCGGCGTGCCGTTCCTCGCCGGGTCCGAGTTCGCTCTCGCCGTCGACGGGCCGGCGGCGGTCCTCGCCCCGGTCGTCGCGGTCGTCGCGACGCTCGCCCTGGTCGGCGGGTCCGCCGACGTCCGCGGTGCACGCCCGCGCTTCCACGGGCTGATGCTCCTCTTCACCGCAGGAGCCTTGCTCACCGTGACGGCGACGACCCTGCCGACGCTGCTCCTCGCCTGGGAGGTCATGGGGGCCACCTCGTACGCGCTCATCGGCTTCGTCTGGCGAGACGCCCGGCGCGTCGCCTCGGGCCTCACGGCGTTCCTCACGACCCGTGCCGCCGACCTCGGCCTCTACCTGGCGGCGGGCGCCGCCCTCGCCGGTGGCGCGGGGCTAGGCCTGGACCACCTCGCCGTGGCACCGGCCGGCTGGCGGGACGTCGTGGCCGGGGGCGTCCTCGTCGCCGCGCTCGGCAAGGCGGCCCAGCTGGTGCTCGCCTTCTGGCTCTCCCGGGCGATGGACGGGCCGGCCCCGGTCAGCGCGCTCCTGCACTCCGCCGCCATGGTCGCGATGGGCGGCTACCTGCTCCTGCGGCTCGACGGCCTGCTGCTCGCGACCTCCTGGGCGGGGTCCGTCACCGCCTGGTCCGGGGCCCTGACGACCGTCGCCCTCGGTGCGGTCGCGCTCGGACAGCGCGACCTCAAGCAGCTGCTCGCGGCCTCCACGTCCGCCCAGCTCGGCTTCGTCGTGCTCGCCGCGGGCGTCGGCGCCACGTCCGCCGGGGTCGGGCACCTCGTGGCGCACGCGGCGACGAAGGCGGCGCTCTTCCTCGCGGCGGGTGCCTGGCTCTCGGCGCTCGGCACGAAGTCCCTCGAGGGCCTGCGAGGCACGGTGGCGCAGTGGCCGGTCGTGCGGGTCGCGGCGACCGTCGCCCTGCTGTCCCTCGCCGGGCTGCCGCCGCTGTCGCTCTGGGCCACCAAGGACCTGGTCCTGGCGGCGGTCTTCGAGCAGTCGCCCGCCCTCGGCGTGGTCGCCGTCGTCGGTGCCGCGCTGTCGGCGGCGTACGCCGGGGTCGTCGTCCGCGTCCTGTGGGCCCCGGTGCGGGGCGGGGAGGCCGAGCGTGCCCGGACGCTGCGCGGCAGCGAGGAGGAAGCGCGAGGAACGGTCCCGGTCTCGCTCGGTGTGGCGGTCGCCGTCCTCGCCGCGGGGGCCGCACTGCTCGGGGGCGTCGCCGTCCCCGTCGTCGCCGAGCGGCTGGGTGCCGTCGTCGGCGGGCCGCTCACGCAGCCCACGACCGCGGCGATGGTCGGTAGTGGGGTGCTGTCGCTGCTCGTGCTCGCTTTCGTCGGGTGGGGACGCGCCCGGCTGGTCGGCCGCCCGGCCCGGGTGCTGCTCGCCTGGGGCGGGGTCGAGGCGGCCGTCCACGCGGTCCTCGTCCGTCCCACCCTCCGCCTGGCGCACGCCCTCGACCGGGTCGACGGGCAGCTCTCGGTCGCCGTCGTCGGCGCCGCCACCGCGACGCGCCGGCTGGCGGCCGTCGTCGGGGCAGCGGACGACCGCCGGGTGCGCGGGGCCGTCCTCGCGGTGGCGGCCTCGGTCCGCCGCGCCGGTGCGCTCGCCCGACGCCCGCAGACCGGCCAGCTGCACCAGTACTACGTCCAGGCCGTCGCGCTCGTCGCGCTCGGCACCGTCCTGATCCTCGTCGTGAGGTGAGCGTGCTCTCCCTGACCGTCTTCCTCCCGCTCGCGGCCGCGGGCCTGCTCCTCCTGCCGGGAGCGGCGCCGGCCGTCGCCCGCTGGGGCTGGGTCGCCGCCTCGGCGCTCGAGGTGGTCCTCGTGGGCGTCCTCTGGGCGCGGTACGACACCCCGCCGCCCGGCACCCTCGCGTTCGACGAGCAGGTGCCGTGGATCCCCGGGGTCCACGCCAGCTACCACGTGGGGCTGGACGGCCTGTCGCTGCCGCTCGTCGCCATGACGGCCGTGGTCTTCCTCGCGTGCGCCGTGTACTCCGTCCGCGACCCCGATCGGCCGCGCTCCCGGGCGGCCCTCTTCCTCGCGCTCGAGACCGTCAGCCTCGGCGTCTTCGCGGCCGCCGACCTCATCCTCTTCTTCGCCTTCTTCGACCTCACGATCGTCGGCATGTACGTCGTCATCGCGGGCTGGGGGCACGGTGACCGGGCCCGCTCGGCGCTCCAGTTCTTCCTCTACACCTTCCTCGGCTCCCTCGCCCTCCTCGCCGGCTTCATCGGCCTCTACCTCGCCGCCGACCCGCACACCTTCGACCTGCTCGAGCTGCGGCGCCAGGGGCCCTTCGCCGGAGGTGGCACGACCGCAGCCGTCGTGCTCGGCGCGATCCTGCTGGGCTTGGCCGTCAAGACCCCGACCGTGCCGTTCCACACCTGGCTGCCCCCGGCGCACACCGACGCCCCGGCCGTCGGGTCCGCCGTGCTCGCCGGTGTCCTCCTCAAGCTCGGGACGTACGGCTTCGTCCGGCTCGGCATGACCCTGCTGCCGGACGCCTGGCGGGCGTGGGCGTGGGTCGTCCTCGCCGTCGGCCTCGTGTCGGTGCTGTGGGGAGCGCTCGTCGCCCTCGCGCAGCGCGACCTCAAGCGGATGATCGCCTACACCTCGGTCAACCACATGGGCTACGTCGTCCTCGCCGTCGGCGCGGCAGGGGTCGTCACCGACGGCTCGGCCCGCGCCCGGGAGATCGCGGTCACCGGCGCCGTCACCCAGATGGTGAGCCACGGCCTGGTCACGGCCGCGCTCTTCCTCGTCGCCGGCGTGTTCCTGGACCGCGCCGGGACGTACGAGATCGACCGCTTCGGCGGGCTCGCCGGGACGGCACCGCGGACGACCGCGCTGTTCGCGGTCGGCGCGTTCGCGTCCCTCGGCCTCCCCGCGCTGTCCGGGTTCGTCGCCGAGTTCCAGATCTTCACCGGGAGCATCGCCACCGTCCCGTGGAGCGCCGTCGGGCTGCTCGGCATCCTCCTCGTCGCGGCCGTGCTCCTGTGGACCCTCCAACGGGTGTTCACCGGCGACCTCGGCCCGAGCTCGCGGGGGTTCACCGACGTGCGGGGACCCGAGCTGTGGGCCGTCGCGCCGTTGCTCGTGCTCTCTCTCGTCATCGGCCTCGTCCCGCGTCCGCTCCTCGACGTCGTCGAGCCCGCTGCCGCTTCCGTCGTCGACCTCGTCGGGCGCTGACCGGTGGAGTCCATGGCCATGCGGCCGCTCGCGATGCTCCCGGAGATGGTCCTCTTCGGGGCCGGCCTGGCCTGCCTGCTCGGTGGTTCGTTCACGCCGCGCCTGCGGCAGTGGCGGCTGCGGGTCCTCGCGAGCGCGGCCCTGGTGGGCGGCGCCGTGGCTGCGGCGGTCGGGTCGGGCTCTCCCGGGCCGGCGTTCGACGGCGCCTTCGTCGTCGACACGACGACGACGGTGGCACGGGTGGTGGTCGCCCTGGCGACCCTGCTCGTCCTGCTCCTGGGGGGAGACGAGCTCGCGGGTGACGACCGCGAGAGCGAGACGTATGCCCTCGTCCTCTTCGCCGCGACGGGGGCGCTCGTCCTCGCGGGCGCGCAGGACCTCCTCGTCGTCGCCGTCGGGTTCCTCCTCGCCAGCCTGCCGGTCTACGCCCTCGTCGGCCTGCGACGGTCGACCCGAGGTGCGGAGGCCGCCCTGAAGACGTATCTCCTCGGCGCCCTCGTCGGCATCCTCCTGCTGCTGGGCGTGACCCTCCTGTACGGGCTCGCCGGGACCACCGGCTACCTCGATCTCGCGATGAGGCTGGACGGCCTGCCGACCGTCGTCGTCGCGGCGGGCGCGGTCCTCGTCGTCGCCGGCCTGGCCTTCGAGGCCGGCGCGGTGCCCGCCCACTTCTGGGTGCCGGACGCGGCGCAGGGAGCGACGGGGCTCGCGGCGGTGTTCGTCACGACGGTGCCCAAGGTGGGTGCGGTCGTCGCGCTCTGGCGCCTCGTCCTCGCCCTCCCGGACACCGTGGCATGGGGGGCGCTCGTCGCGGCCCTCGCGGTCGCGAGCATGACGCTGGGCAACCTCGCGGCGTTCGCGCAGCAGGACCCGCGGCGGCTGCTCGGCTGGTCCACCGTGAGCCAGGCCGGCTACCTCCTCGTGCCGGTCGCGGTCGCGGGGCACAGTGACCTCGCCCTGCCCTCGCTGCTCGTCTACCTCGCCGGGTACGCCGTGACGAACGTCGGCGCGTTCGCGGTGACGGTCGCGCTTCCCGACGTCCGTGACCTCGCCGGTTACGCGGGACTGGTCCGCGCGCGGCCGGGGCTGGCAGTGGCGCTCGTCGTGGCACTCCTCGGCCTGGTCGGGACCCCGCCGACCGCGGTGTTCGTGGGCAAGCTGACCACGGCCACGGCAGCCTGGGACGGCGGAATGCCCTGGCTCGCCGTCGCTGTCCTCCTCAACTCGCTCGCGTCGCTCTACTACTACCTGCGATGGGTCGCGCCGTCGCTCGGACGGGCGCAACCGGCCGCGGCCTCGGCGAGGCCGTGGGCCGCTCGGACGGCCTACCTGGCGAGCGCGCTGGCGGTGCTCCTGGGTGTGCTGGCCGGTCCGCTCTGGGCGGCCGCCACGTGAGGTGAGGCCGGGCGTCATCGGAACTTCACGGGATCCACACGCAGCGCACAGGGACGGGGAGGACCGTGGAGGCCTCGGACGAAGGAGGTGCTCCACGTGTTCGGTCACGACGGGATGGGCTACGTGGGCTGGTGGGGACTGGGACTGGGGATGGTGGTGTTCTGGGCCCTGGTGATCGTCGGGATCGTGCTCGCCGTGCGCTGGGCGGCGGGACCGAGGAGCCCGGATGCCGGGGCCGCGCCGCATCGTCCGCCACGCGACGCGGACCGCCCCGACGCGCAGTGGATCCTCGACCAGCGCTACGCCCGCGGCGAGATCGACGAGCAGGAGTACCGCCGGCGGCGGGACGTCCTGCGCGGCGACTGACGGCGTCCGTCGGTCGGAACGCAGCAGCGTCCGCGTCGAGTCGGCCGCCACCGCGTCGCCTTCCGGCGACTCCACCAAGGGATGCTCGAGTGGCGCCTCGCCGGGCTCCCCGCCGACCAGGACGCGGCGTGGCCCCGGTCGACGGCGCCCGGCCCGCGATCGTTGGTCAGAGGTCGACCTCACGCTCACCGGCGAGCACCCGGGCGAGGACGGCTCCGGGCTGGTCGCCGAGCAGGCTCGACGCCACCCATCGGGCGGCGAGACCGTCGAACGCGGCGTGGTGGCGCAGCATCGAGTGGCTCCCCCCGCGCACGGTGACGAGACCACTGCGCCTGCCGAGGCCGTTCGCGGCGGCACGGACCCGGTCGACCGAGGCGACGCGGTCGGCGTCCCCGTGCACGAGGAGGACGTCGCGCCCGTCCACCGGGCCGACGGGGTCGGCCGGGCCGAGCCACGTCGCGAGACCCACCACCGAGCGCACGGCGGGGTCGTCGGCGGCGAGGAGCGCGGCCCGTCCGCCGAGGCTGTGGCCGACGAGGGCCACCGGCCGGTCGGCGCCGAAGCGCTCCCGGACCTGCCCGAGTGCCCAGCGCGCGTCGTCGACGGGGGATGGGCGCGTCCCCCAGCCACGGGTCGAGTTGAGCAGCCGCAGGACGGCGAGCCGTCCCCGTCCGGCGCGGGCGAGGCGCGTGGCGACGGGCACCATCCGGAGCACCGACAGCTGGGCCGGGCTGACGTCGACGGACCCGGGTCGCGCGCCGCCGCCGTGGAGGACGAGGACGACGCCCGCGGGGTCCGAGGGCGCCGTCGAGTCCACGAGCCGCGAGCGAACACCGTCCATGGGGGGACCGGTACCCGGGTGCGACGTCGGCCAACCGGACGGCCCCGTGGCGGGACCTTCGGCACTGGCGCCGGACGATCACGGTCGCGACGATCGTTGCCGTGGTATCCCCCCACCCGGCGACCCGGCACCGGTGGTCCGGGCCGGGACCCATCGAGCCCGCGGACGTCGAGCTGGCGGTGCTCGACCGCGACGGCGTCGTCGTGGCGGTCAACGACGCATGGGAGCGCTTCAGGGAGGCCAACGGCGGCAGCTCCGCGGCGTGCGGACCCGGCGCGTCCTACCTCGCGGCGTGCGAGGTCGCCGGGGACGGGGTGTCGGGGCAGGTGGCCGCCGTGCTGCGCGGTCTGTGCGCCGGCGAGCGCAGCGCCCCGGTGACGTTCACCATCCCGTGTGACGGACCCGCGAGCGGGCGCTGGTTCGACCTCGTCCTCTCGCCACGTCCCGACGACGCCGGGCACTCGGTCGGCTGCGTCGTGACCCTCACCCCCGTGGCCGCCCCGGCGCGGGTGCCGCGGGCGACGGTCGAGGACCTGACCGTCCTCGAGGACCCGCTGGTGCGGGAGATCCTCGAGAGAGCTCCCGATGCCACGCTCCTGGTCGCCGAGGACGGGTCGGTGGCCTACCTCAACCACCGGCTCGAGGAGATCTCGGGCTACTCCCGGGCGCAGCTCCTCGGGGAGTCCTTCGACCTGCTCGTGCCGCTGTCGGTCCGCGACCGCCACCGGACCTGGGAGCGGGCCTTTCGGAACGCCCCCAGGGTGCGGGTCATGGCGGAGGGTGGCGACGCGGCACTGCGGCGTGCGGACGGTGCCGAGGTGCCCGTCGAGATCGCCCTCTCGTCGGTCGAGGCCGAGGGCCACCGGCTCGTCCTCGCCAGTCTGCGGGACACCACGCGGCAGCGTGCGGAGGACCGCGCGCGACGCCGGCTGCTCCAGATGCTCGACATGGTGTCCGAGTCGGTGTTCGTCGTCGACGCCTCGAGCGGACGGATCGAGTACGCCAGCAGCGGAGCGAGCCAGCTGCTCGGTCGCACGCGTGAGCAGCTGTGCGCCGTGAGCCTCTACGACATCTCGCCGTCGGCGAGCCGTGCACGGGCGCGTTCCGTGCTCGCCGAGCACGAGCGCGAGGGACCCGGCCACGTGCACGCGCTCGAGGTGGTCCGGCGGGCCGCCGACGGCACCGACATCCCGTGCGACTCCTGGGGGCGCCTCGTGGTCACCGAGACCGGTGAGCGGAAGTTCCTCGTCGTGGAGCGGGACGCCCGGCCCCGGCTGACGGCCGAGCGGCGCAGCGGGCAGCGGGTCGAGCTCGCCGAGCTGGTGACCGACCTCATGGGCCTCGCCCTCTCGGGCACATCCCTCGCCGACCTGCACTCTGCCCTCGTCGCGGGCGTCGCGCAGCTCCTCGACTCCGAGAACGCCAGCCTCGTCGTGCACGACCCCCGAGCGCACCGGTTCACGACGCTGGCGGCGGTCGGCCCGGCGGCGACGACGCACCTCCGGGGCCGGGTGCGGCTCGACGCCGACACGCTCGGGGAGTGGGTCCGGGCCGGGGTGCCCCGTCGGCTCGCTGACCCTCCGCCGACCATGCCCCCCGCGTTGCGGCGGCGCGTGGGTCCCGGGCTCGTCGTCCCCTTCCACGACCCGTCCGGCCTCACCGGACTGCTCACGACGTTCCGCGCGGCGGGTCGGGCGCCCTTCGAGGCCGCGGACGAGGACCTCCTGGTCGACCTGTCCCGCGACATGACGATGGTGCTGACACTCGGGCAGAACCGGATCCACCACGAGCGACTCGCGCTCCTCGAGGAACGCCAGCGCATCTCGCGTGACCTGCACGACACCGTCCTCCAGGACGTCATCGCCCTCGGGATGATGGCTGCGCGCCCGAGCGACGACGACCCGGACCCGACCCGGCCGGGCATTGCTCGCGACGAGCTGCTCGAGCGGCTCGAGGCGGTGGTGCGTGACCTGCGGCTCATCGCCTTCGAGGCGCGTCCCGAGGACGACGCGACGTCCTTCACGCGCGGGGTCGCCCACACCGTCGCCGAGGTGGGACGGGTCCTCGGTCACCAGCCGCTGCTCGCGACCGAGGGGGACCTGGAGGGACTGCCCGTGGAGGTTCGCAGGCAGGTGCTGCCCGTGCTCCGGGAGGCCCTGTCCAACGTCGCCCGGCACGCCCGGGCCCGCAGCACCACCGTCACCCTCCGGGTCGCTGCCGACCGGCTGACCCTCGTCGTGGCCGACGACGGTCGGGGGTTCGCGGTGACGGCGCCCGGCGGCTCGGGGCTGGAGACCATGAGCGCGCGCGCGACGTCGCTCGGCGGGAGCTCGACGTGCACCTCGGCGCCGGGGCGTGCGACGGAGCTGGTCTGGTCCGTCCCGCTGCCCGGCTCGGGGCCGGGCTCAGGTCGCTCGTGAGGGGACGACGAGGACCGGGCACGGCGGGTGGGGGGTCAGGCCGGCACTCGTCGACCCGAGCAGCAGCCCGACGAACCCGCCACGGCCCCGCGTGCCGACGACCACCAGCCGGGCGATGCGCGCCTCACGGCGGAGCACCTCCGCGGGGCGACCCCGCTCGACGACCTCGCGGACCTCGACCTCGGGGTGCTCCTCGCGGTAGCCGGCCAACATCTCCGCGAGGGCGACGCGGTGCTCCTCCCTGACCTGCTCGGCGTCGACGTCCCACTCCGGGCCGGCCGTCAGCGGGTCCTCCTCGTGCCAGGTGCACACGTGCACGGCCACGAGGGGCGCGCGCCGACGGGAGGCCTCGGCGAAGGCGGCGGCCACGGCCGGGGCGCAGTGCGGGTCCGGGTCGACGCCGAGGACGATCGGCCCGGTGCCCCGTGAGGCGGGTTGCGGTGGCACGACGAGCACCGGACAGGCCGCGTGCGCCACGACCTGGTGCATGGTCCCCCCGACGACGGTCGCCGCACCGCGGCCCAGGTGGCCCGAGCCGACGACGACGAGCTCGGCGGTCGTGCTCGCCGCGACGAGCGCGCGCGCCGGCCGGTCGAGGACCGTCTCGGCGGTGACCCGCCGCGCGCCGAGGGACTCGAGGTCACGACGGACGGCGGCCAGCCGCGTGTCCTGGCGTGCCAGTCGGTCGGTGGTCCACGGGACGATGCCGACGTCGGCCGCGTTGACGAGGTGCACCCCGCGGTCGGTGCCCATCGACACCTCGGCGGCCGCCGCGAGCACCGCCTCACACGGCGCGTCGACGTCGACACCGACGACGACGGGGTTCCTGCTCGGGGCCTTCGGTGCGTCCATGGCGGTCCTCCTCACCCCTCGCCCCCACGATCCCGCCGGGCGGGCCGCGGCCGGAAGGGGCAAAGGTCCCGGCCGTCGGCGCCCCGGGGTGGTGCCCGCGCCGGCCCGGCGCGTGACCGGGACGACGGCCCCGACCTGCGGATCCGCCGACCGTGGTGGATGATCGAACCGCCTCATCCCCTGCTCACGAGGGTTCCCTGCATGCTCGTGCGGTTCCTGTCCTTCGGCCTCGCCCATGCCGCGGCCACGCTCCTCGCACGGAGCCGACGTGAGGTGCTGGTCATCGGTGCGGCGACGGGGGTCGTCGGGACCCTCGGGACCGCACTGGCCGGGAGTGAGGACCGGTGAGCGGTTCGCGACACCGACTGCAGCGAGGCACGGGGATCTTCGTGGTCCTCATGGCCGCGGCGGCCGGCGGCATGCTCTGGTTCGCCCTGACCCTGACCGGCCCCGCGACGAGGACCCCACCCGCCGAGGGCGTGCTCTTCGGGGTCTGGCAGGTCCTGTACGACACCCAGGCACCCTCGACGCAGCTGCTCGTCGCGGCCGTGGCCATCGCCCTCCTCCTCGCCGCCGGCGTGGCGCTGGTGGAGAGCCGGATCGCCACCCGGTACCGGCGCTCCGACGACGCGGGCGGGACGCCACTCGCGGCGAAGCCGGTCATGGCGCGCACCGCCGGCGTCCACCACGGGCCGGTCACGGTGACCGTCCTCATCCCGGCGCACGACGAGGAGGACCGGATCGCCGCGACGCTCGCCTCGCTGCAGGAGCAGACGAGACCTCCGGACCGGGTCGTCGTCGTCGCCGACAACTGCACCGACCGGACCGAGGAGCTCGCCCGGGCCGCCGGCGTCGAGGTGTTCCGCACCGTCGACAACACCCACAAGAAGGCCGGCGGACTCAACCAGGCGCTGGCCGTGCTGCTGCCGGAGCTGGGCGAGAACGACACGGTGATGGTCATGGATGCCGACACCGTCATCGGGCGCGAGTACCTCGCGACGGCCGAGAGCCGGATGACCGACGACCGGGCGCTCATGGCCATCGGCGGCCTGTTCACCGGCGAACCGGGGCACGGCGTGCTCGGGCAGTTCCAGCGCAACGAATACATCCGCTACGACAGGGACATCCGACGCCGTCGGGGCCGGCTCTTCGTGCTCACCGGAACGGCGTCGATCTTCCGGTCGCGGGCGCTGGCCGAGGTCGCCGCCCAACGGGGGAGGCTGCTCCCGGGCGTCCCCGGCGACGTGTACGACACGGTCGCGCTCACGGAGGACAACGAGCTGACCCTCGCCCTGAAGTCGCTCGGCGCGTTGATGACCTCTCCCGCGCAGTGCACCGTGGTCACCGAGGTGATGCCCACCTGGCGCGCCATCTGGCACCAGAGGCTGCGGTGGCAGCGCGGGGCGCTGGAGAACCTCGGGGCCTACGGCATCACCCCGCAGACATGGCGGTACTGGGTGCAGCAGTTCGGCATCGGCTACGGCGCTGTCGCGCTCCTCAGCTACTACGCCGCCGTCTTCACCATGGCGATGTCCCTCGACCGGTGGGTCTGGTTCCCGTTCTGGCTGGGCATCGGCGCCGTGTTCATGGTCGAGCGGGTCGTGAGCGCCTGGCGCGGGGGGTGGGCCGCGAGGGTCCTCGCCGCGACCCTCCTTCCCGAGCTCGCCTACGCCACGTTCCTCAACGTCGTGTTCCTCAAGGGTGTGTTCGACATCCTCCTGGGCCGACAGGCCCAGTGGTCGCACATCTCCCGTTCCGCCGACGGCAAGGTCGTCGTCAAGGGTGGTGGTCAGGGATGAGCGCGGGGATCCTGTTCCCCGAGAGCACGATCTTCAGCACGTGGTTCAGCGTCCTGAGCGTCTTCGTGGCCATCAACACGGTCATCTACGTGGCCCTCGCGGTGGCGAAGATCCTGCCCAGGGTCTACCCGCGGGAGTGGGTACCCCGCCGCTACACCAGGGGACAGACGCGGAGCATCCACCCCGACGCGGACGATCCCGGACCACGAGGCTCCTGACGGTCCGGTCATGGCCATCGCGGTGGCGGACGGGCTGACAACGTTGTCCCACAGGCAAAATCGTTTACATCACACGTAACCGGTGAGTAGCTGTGACAAGTCTCTCCGTTCGCGCCGCAGGGTGACGAAGGTCTCCCGGGTCGAAGCGCTTCCACCGTGGACCCCCCGGCCGCGCGTACGGTGCAATGGCTGTCTCGCAGGGCGGGACGCACGTGGCCGTGCGCCCGCCCTCGGGTTGACCTGCGTGACGACCGAAAAGGGTGAGCATTGTGGCCGACCTGGAGAAGTCCCTGGATGATGCGGGGCTGACCAACAGCAGCGTGCGGGAGTACGTCCGGTACTGGGCGGACTTCCTGGGCGCCCAGCGCATCGAGGTGGTGTCCGCGTCCGACGACGCCCGCCTCATCCGGGAGTCCCTCGACGCGGGGGAGATCCAGCCGGCCGGCGAAGGCCTGTACTACTCGCGCAGCTATGCCAAGGACACCGCGCGCTCGGAGGAGCGCACGATCGTCGCGACGAGCCGCCCGGAGGACGAGGGCGTCTACAACAACTGGCGGCACAGCGACGAGATCCGCCCGGTGGTCGAGGGCCACATGAAGGGCGCCATGGCGGGCAAGACGATGTACGTCATCCCCTACCTCATGGCCCCGCCCGGCAGCCCGCTCGAGCGGTTCGCCGCGGGTGTCGAGATCACCGACAACCGCACCGTGTGCCTCCACATGATCCGGATGGCGCGGGTCGGGGTGAACCACATCAACGAGCTCGCCGACCAGGACATGTTCGTGCGCGCGGTGCACGTCACCGGCGACCTGCCGAACCTCGGCCAGGGCACCCCGGACGACAAGCGCTACTTCGTGACGGTCGCCGACGAGCGGACCATCCTGCACTTCGGCTCCAGCTACGGCGGCAACGCCCTGCTCGGCAAGATCGCGCACGGCCTGCGCCAGGCCGCCTACGACGGCTGGGCCTCGGGGGAGTTCCTCGGCGAGCAGTTCATGCTCCTCGGCATCACCGACAAGGAGACCGGCGAGACCCACCACGTCTGCGGCGGCTTCCCGAGCGCGTCCGGCAAGACCAACCTCGCGATGACGCTCGCCCCCGACGCCCTCGGCGACCGCTACCACGTCTCCTTCTACGGCGACGACATCGCGTGGCTGTGGGTCGGCGAGGACGGCAACCTGTACGGGCTCAACCCGGAGAACGGCGTCTTCGGCGTCGCCAAGGACACCAACGAGAAGACCAACCCGACCGCCCTGGACTCCATCGCGCCGGGGACGCAGGCACTGTTCACCAACGTCGCCTACAACGAGGACACCCACGAGGTGTGGTGGGAGGGCAAGACCCCGCACCACCCGCAGGACGCCACCGGCTGGCGGGACTGGAAGGGCGAGCTGATCGCCGAGCGCAACCCCGACGAGGCCGGCGACCCGTGGGCGCACCCGAACAGCCGGTTCACGACGACCCTGGCCAACGTCCCCAACGTCGCGCCCGACTTCGAGGACCCGAAGGGCGTCAAGATCGACGCGATCATCTTCGGTGGTCGCACCCGCGACCGCTAGCCGCTCGTGCGGGCCATCACCGACCTCGCGGAGGGCGTCTACGACGGGCTGACCCTCGGCGCCGAGGCGACCTTCGCGGCGGAGGGCGTCGACGGCAAGCTGCGCTACGACCCCATGTCGATGCGGCCGTTCATGTCCTACCCCGAGGGCCCCTACGCAGCGCACTGGCTCAAGATCGTCGGCGCCGCGAAGGACCAGCCGATCTTCGCCCACGTCAACTGGTTCCAGCGCGACGCCGAGGACGGCCACTTCCTCTGGCCCGGCTACCGCGAGAACCTGCGTGCGCTGCTCTGGCTCGTCCAGCTGAAGAAGGGCGAGGTCACCGGTCGGCGCACGGCGGTCGGCATCCTCCCGCGCGAGGAGGAGCTCGACCTCTCCGGGCTCGACCTCGACGAGGGCGACCTCGAGACCATCCTCACCGTCGACGTCGAGCGCTGGCGCGAGGAGATCGGGCACCGCGAGGAGCACCTCAACCAGTTCGCGAACCTCCCCGAGGAGATCTGGGAGGCCCACCGCCGGGTCGCCGCCGCCCTCGAGGCCGAGGCCACCGTCACCGCCTGACCCGCGCGCCTCGAGGCCCGGTCCCCGCAGCACGCCGCGCGGGGCCCGGGCCTCGTGCGCGTCGGTCCTACGATGCTCGGCGTGGCGGTCGCTCGGTTCGGGAACCTCGAGGCGCACGGCGTCGAGGCCGTGGCCCACGACCCCGAGGCGCTGACCGGTGGCTTCTGGGTCGTCGTCGTCACCTTCGAGGGTGGGCTCACGGCGGTCCGGATGCGTGAGGTGCGCCGGCGCCCGCCGCCGAGCGACCGGGGCGACGGCTGGCCGAGGCTCGACGGTCCGTGGTCGAGCAGCCTCGAGCGCGGCGCCTACGTCGCCGGTGTGGAGGAGGTCCGCGAGCGGATCGCGGCCGGCACGGTCTACCAGGTCAACCTTTGCCGCGTCCTCGAGCACGACCTGCCCGAGGACGCGTCGCTGCTGGGGCTCGGAGAGGTCCTCGCCAGGGGCAACCCGGCACCCTTCGCCGCGACCCTCGACCTGCCCGAGGCGGGGCTCGAGGTGGCCTGCGCCTCACCCGAGCTCTACCTCGAACGACGCGGCGACCGGCTGCTGTCCGGACCGATCAAGGGGACCGCGACGAACCGGGACACCCTGCTGCCCAAGGACTGGTCCGAGAACGTCATGATCGTCGACCTCGTCCGCAACGACCTCGGGCACCTCTGCCTCCCGGGCAGCGTCGACGTCGAGGCCCTCTGCCGGGTCGAGGAGCACCCCGGCCTGGTCCACCTCACCTCCGACGTCGCCGGGCGGATGCGCCCCGGGACGACGTGGCGCGACGTCCTCGCCGCCACCTTTCCCCCGGGGTCGGTGAGCGGCGCACCGAAGCACACCGCCCTGCAGGCCATCGCCGACCTCGAGCCGGTGCCGCGCGGCCCGTACTGCGGTGCGGTCGGCTGGGTCGACGCCGACCGGGACGAGGCCGTGCTGGCCGTCGGCATCCGCACGTTCTGGGCGGCCCGGCGCGACGACGGCCGGCGGGTGCTGCGCTTCGGCACGGGCGCCGGCATCACGTGGGGCAGCTCGGCCGCGCACGAGTGGGACGAGACCGAGCTCAAGGCGGCGCGCCTCGTCGCCCTTGCGACGGGTCGGGTCGGCGCGTCTGGGAGGCTGTGACCCATGACGGACATCCGCGTCTGGGTCGACGGTGCCCGCGTCCCGGCCGACCGCCCGGCGGTGAGCGCCGTCGACCACGGCGTCACGGTCGGCGACGGCGCCTTCGAGACGGCGAAGGTCGAGGGGGGAGCGCCGTTCGCCGTGAGCCGGCACCTGGCCCGGATGGACCGCTCGACCGACGGCCTCGGCCTCCCGAGGGCTGACCACGACCGCATCCGCGAGGGCATCGCGGCGGTGCTCGACGGTGACCCGATCGACTTCGGCCGGCTGCGGTGGACGGTCACCGGGGGGCGCGGGCCGCTCGGCTCGGACCGCCTCGACTCCGGGCTCACGTACATCGTCACCGCGGTCGCGCACGCCCGGCCGCCGGCCTCGGGGGCGGTCGTCACCGTGCCCTGGGTGCGCAACGAGCGCTCCGCGACCGCCGGTCTCAAGACGACGTCGTACGCGGAGAACGTCGTCGCGCTGGCGCGCGCCCAGGAGCAGGGGGCGGTCGAGGCGCTGTTCGCCAACACCCGGGGCGAGCTGTGCGAGGCGACCGGCAGCAACGTCTTCGTCGTCACCGGCGGGGTGGTGCGTACGCCGCCCCTGGAGAGCGGGTGCCTCGCCGGCATCTCGCGTGGCCTCGTCCTCGAGTGGTGCCGGGCCGACGGCGTCGAGGTCGTCGAGGAGGCGATGCCGGTGGGCGTCCTCGAGGAGGCCGACGAGGTGTTCCTCACCTCGTCGATCAAGGACGTCCTCCCGGTCTCGGCCGTCGACGGGCGCGGGCTGCCGGACCCCGGGCCGGTGACCCGGCGGGTCATGGGCGTCTGGGCGGCGCACTCGACGCGGACGGTGGACCCGTGACCGACGCCGAGACCCGGCGGCCCTTCTTCCGCACGGCCGACGACCACGACGAGTGGGAGTGGCGCCGCCGGCTGCGGGCCAACCCCACGACCCGCCCGGTCCTGCGCTCGGTCGTCGCGGTCCTGGGTCTCGTGCTGGTGCTCGGCGGCCTCGCGCTCGTCCCGCTGCCCGGGCCGGGCTGGCTCATCGTCATCATCGGGCTCGCCGTGTGGGCCTCGGAGATCGAGCCCGCGTCCGACCTCCTCGAGTGGGTCAAGAGACAGGTCCGGCGCTGGGAGGAGTGGGTCAGGGCGCAGTCGCACGTGGTCAAGGCGCTCGTCGGGCTCGGGACGTTCCTGTTCGTCGCCGGCGTGCTCTGGGTGACGCTGCGGCTCACCGGCGTCCCGGGCTTCCTCCCGGACGCCCTCGAGGGGTGGCTGCAGGACACCGCCGGGCTCTGACGCGGCGCCCGCCCCGCGGGTCCCACCCCGATTTCCGCCCGCTCGGGCCGGCGGGTATCCTCGGCAGGCCGCGGCACGGATGTGTAGCTCAGTTGGTTAGAGCGTTCGCTTCACACGCGAGAGGTCAGGGGTTCGAGTCCCTTCACATCCACGGAAGGCCCCCGGGAGCGTCAGCGACCGGGGGCTTCGTGGTGTGTCAGTTGCGCTCGTAGGCCGTGCGCAGCCAGCCGGCGAGCTCGTCGTCGACCTCGTCGACGGAGCGCACGTCGACGGTGTGCGAGCACATCCCGCGCGCTGCCCGGAGCCGGTCGGTGGTCGGGTGGTCGCGCAGCTGGAGCCCCAGTCCGACCCGTGCCGCGCTGGGCGCCTCGACGACCGCGAACTGCGTCGAGCGACGCAGCGAGACCGCTGTCTTCTTCGGGGCCACCTCGACGTCGTCGCCGAGCTCGCGGGCGAGGGCGAGGAGCCGGTCGAGCACCGGGCGCAGCGCAGCCTTGGCGCCGGCGTACTGGGCGTCGACCAGAGCGTCGCCGGTGGGCGGTGCGTCCCCGGACCGGACGGCCAGCGCGATGCCGTTCGCGAAGCCGTGGCTCACACCGTGCTCCTCCTTGAGCCAGGCCACGATCTCGCCGTGCTTCTGGAGACCGCTGTGGGACACGAGCTCGACCCACTCGTGCATGGGGCGGCCGGTCCTGGCCTCGAGGTTGCGGAAGGGGTCGTCCATGGCCGTCATGGTGGCCCGTGGACGGGGCCGGGCGCCAGACCCCGGCCGGGGATGCCCGGAGCCGGGACGCGGGGGACCGATGGTCCACCGTGTCGGCCGGCAGGTGTATTGATAGACCTCATGACCATCTCGGTGCGGAGCATCCACACCTTCCCGGAGCGGGGCCACGACGGCGTCACCCACGACACCGCCGAGGTGGGGGTCGACGGCCTCGTCGGCGACCGGCCGAAGAAGGCGGCGGTGTCGGTCGTCGGCCACGACTCGCCGCACACCCGCGCCAACCTCGTCCTCGACGTGCCCACCGCGCAGGTCGAGTCCCTCGCGGGGCGGGTCGTGCGCGTGGGCGGGGTGCTCCTCGCCGTCGAGAGCACCGGCAACGCGTGCTCCGGTCTCTACGCCGCCGTCGGCCAGCCCGGCACGGTCCACGTCGGCGACGCCGTCGAGACCGTGGAGGAGGGCGCGTGACGGCCCTGGCCGGGCGCCTGCACGACGCCGGCGTGCAGCGGCTCCTCGACAGCTACCGCGCCATCCCGCCGGGCTCCCCGGTGCGGCTGGCCAAACGGACGAGCAACCTGTTCCGTGGCCGGACGCCCACGGACGCACCGGGACTCGACACGAGCGGCCTCACCGGCGTCGTCTCCGTCGACCCCGCGGAGCGGACCGCCGACGTCCAGGGGATGTGCACCTACGAGGACCTCGTGGACGCCACGCTGCCGCACGGGCTCACGCCTCTCGTCGTGCCGCAGCTGCGCACCATCACGCTCGGCGGGGCGGTCACGGGGCTGGGCATCGAGTCGGCGTCATGGCGCAACGGCCTGCCGCACGAGTCGGTCCTCGAGATGGACGTCCTGACCGGCAGCGGCGAGGTGGTCACCTGCGACCCCACCGACCGCCATCCCGACCTCTTCCGGGGGTTCCCGAACTCCTACGGCACGCTCGGCTACGCCACCCGGCTGCGGATCGAGCTCGAGCCGGTCGGGAGGACGGTGAGCCTGCGGCACGTCCGCTTCCACGACCTCGACGCCCTCGTCGCGGCGGTCGGCGGCATCATGGACACCGGCGAGCACGAGGGGGAGCCGGTCGACTACCTCGACGGCGTCGTCTTCACCGCCGACGAGTCCTACCTCGTCCTGGGCCGTCGCTCCGACGAGTCCGGGCCGACGAGCGACTACACCGGGCAGGGCATCTTCTACCGGTCGATCCAGCACGATGGTCCGCGCCCGACCCGCGACACCCTGAGCACCCTCGACTACCTGTGGCGCTGGGACACCGACTGGTTCTGGTGCAGCCGCGCGTTCGGGGCGCAGAACCCGCTCGTGCGCCGGGTCTGGCCGCGGCGCTGGCTGCGCTCGAGCGTGTACTGGAAGCTCATCGCCCTCGACCGGCGCTTCGACGTCGCCGACCGGCTCGAGGCGCGCAAGGGCCGGCCCCCGCGCGAGCGGGTCGTCCAGGACGTCGAGATCCCCCTCTCCGCCACCGCCGACTTCCTCCGCTGGTTCCTTCGCGAGGTGCCCATCGAACCGATCTGGCTGTGCCCGTTGAGCCTTCGTGACGAGGAGTCGTGGACCCTCTACCCCCTCGAGCCGGGGGAGCGGTACGTCAACGTGGGCTTCTGGTCCACCGTGCCGGTCGACCCCTCGGCCCCCGCCGGGGCCACGAACCGCCGCATCGAGGACGCCGTGAGCGAGCGCGGCGGCCACAAGTCCTTGTACTCGGAGGCCTTCTACGACGAGGAGACCTTCTGGCGCCACTACGGCGGCGCGCACTACCCGGCGCTCAAGGAGCGCTACGACCCGGACCACCGGCTGCCCGACCTCTACGCGAAGGCCGTGCGCGGTGCCTGACCACACCAGGAGGAGAGCGTGAGCATCGCCCAGATCGTCGAGTCCGTCGTCGACGGACCCCTGCCCTTGCGGGTCGAGGCCTACGACGGCTCCGCCGCCGGCCCCGACGCCTCGCCGGTGCGGCTGCGGATCGAGAACCAGCGCGGGGTGTCCTACCTCGCGACCGCCCCCGGCGACCTCGGGATGGCCCGGGCGTACGTCGTCGGGGACCTCACCGTGCAGGGCGTCCACCCGGGCGACCCCTACGAGCTGCTGACGACGATGGCGTCGCTGCGCTACCGCCGGCCGGGACGCGAGCAGGTGCTCGAGCTGTCGCGGATGCTCGGTCTCAGGGGCTTCACCCCGCCGCCCCCGCCGCCGCAGGAGTCGCTGCCGCGGTGGCGTCGGCTCGCCGAGGGGCTGCGGCACTCCAGCACCCGCGACGCCGAGGCGATCCACCACCACTACGACGTCTCGAACCGCTTCTACGAGATGGTCCTCGGACCCTCGATGACCTACACCTGCGCCTGCTACCCGAGCGCCGACGCCACCCTCGAGGAGGCGCAGGAGAACAAGTACCGCCTCGTGTTCGACAAGCTCGCGCTGAAGCCCGGTGACCGGCTCCTCGACATCGGGTGCGGCTGGGGCGGCATGGTGCGCTACGCGGCGCGCCGCGGGGTCTCGGTCCTCGGCGTCACGCTCTCGCGCGAGCAGGCGCTGTGGGCCCAGAAGGCGATCGCCGAGGAGGGGCTCGCCGACCTCGCCGAGGTCCGTCACTCCGACTACCGCGCCGTCACCGAGACCGGCTTCGACGCCGTCTCCTCGATCGGCCTCACCGAGCACATCGGCGTGCGCAACTACCCGGCCTACTTCGGCTTCATCCGTGACCGGCTGCGGGTGGGCGGCCTGCTGCTCAACCACTGCATCACCCGCCCGCACAACAAGCACACCGAGACCGGGGCGTTCATCGACCGGTACGTCTTCCCGGACGGTGAGCTGACCGGCTCGGGGCGGATCATCACCGAGGCCCAGGACGTCGGGCTCGAGGTGCTGCACGAGGAGAACCTGCGCGAGCACTACGCGAAGACGCTCGCCGGGTGGTGCGCCAACCTCGTCGAGCACTGGGACGAGTGCGTGGCCGAGGTCGGTGAGGGGACCGCCCGGGTGTGGGGTCTCTACATGGCCGGTTCACGGGTCGGGTTCGAGCGCAACGAGATCCAGCTGCACCACGTCCTCGCGGCCAAGACCGACGCGACCGGTCACCACGGCCTGCCGCTGCGCCCGTGGTGGAGCGCCTGACGCCGTCCGGGGTCAGTGGGCGGGGCGCAGACCGTCCCAGGCCAGGCCGGTGAGCGCGTCGGCGAGCTCGTCGGCGGTGCGCCCGCTCGCGGCGCCGCCGTCGGCGAGCCACGCGTCCGCGGCGGCGCGGACCATCCCGACGAGCGCGACGCCCCACAGGTGGGCGGTCGCGTCGTCGACCGTCGCCGCGAGGCGGTCCCGGACGAGGGTGGCGACGTGGTCGGCGATGCGGCCGGTCATCCCCGCGGTGACGTCGCCGTCCGGCCGCTCGCCGGGTGGGACGAGCGGGGCGTTGACGATGAACCGGTAGACCTCGGGGTCGTCCTCGACGAGGTGGAGGTAGGCCGCGATGACCGCCCGGATCACGTCGCGGGCCGGGAGCGGGGCGTCGTCCGAGGTGGCCGCGGCCCGGGTGATGCCCCGGATGATCGTCCCGTCGACCCGGTCCGCGACGGCGGCGTACAGCCCGGCGCGGTCGGCGAAGTGCCGGTAGACGACGGTCTTCGAGGTGCGTGCCGCCGCGGCGACCTCGTCCATCCCGACACCGGCGCCGTGCGTCCGGATCGCCTGCACGGTCGCCTCGACCAGCTCGCGGCGGCGGGCCAGCCGGTGCTCGTCCCAGCGTGCGCTGCGGCCGTCGGGCGTCGTGGGCGCGGTCACGGACACCGACGGTAGCAGGGACCGACGGTACCTGCTACCGTCGGTATCGGATATCTGGCGCAGGCGTCCGCCCGCGCCCCGACCCACACGCAGGAGCCAGACCGGTGCCCACCACCCGCCGCGCCGCCGTCCTCGGCGGCAACCGGATCCCGTTCGCCCGCCAGTTCGGCCCGTACGCCGAGGCCTCCAACCAGGACATGCTCACCGCGGCCCTCGAGGGCCTCGTCGCCCGGCACGGCCTGGCCGGAGAGCGCGTCGGCGAGGTCGTCGCGGGCGCCGTCATCAAGCACAGTCGCGACTTCAACCTCACCCGTGAGGCGGTCCTCGGCTCCAGCCTCGCCGCCGACACCCCCGCGTACGACATCCAGCAGGCCTGTGGCACGGGCCTCGAGGCGACCATCCTCGTGGCGAACAAGATCGCCCTGGGCCAGGCCGAGTCCGCGATCGCCGGGGGCGTGGACTCGGCGTCCGACGCGCCGATCGTCGTCCCCGAGAGGCTGCGGCGGAAGCTGCTGCGCCTCAACCGGGCCAAGACGCCGGCCGAGCGGGCGAAGGCGGCGGCCGCCCTGCGCCCGACCGACCTCGGCATCCAGGTCCCGGCCGCGACCGAGCCGCGCACCGGCATGTCGATGGGCGAGCACATGGCCATCACGGCGGCCCGCTGGGGCGTCACCCGCGAGGCCCAGGACGAGCTCGCCCTCGCCTCGCACCAGAAGCTCGCCGCCGCCTACGAGCGCGGCTTCTTCGACGACCTGCTGACCCCCTACCTCGGGCAGACCCGCGACCAGAACCTGCGGCCCGACACCACCCTCGAGAAGCTCGGCTCGCTGCGCACGGCGTTCGGGACCGGGCCGGACGCCACGATGACGGCCGGCAACTCCACGCCGCTCTCCGACGGCGCCTCGACGGTCCTGCTCGGCTCCGAGGAGTGGGCCGCCGCGCACGGGCTGAAGCCCCTGGCCTTCGTCGTCGACGGCGAGACCGCCGCCGTGGACTACCTCGGGGGCGAGGAGGGCCTGCTCATGGCCCCCGCCTACGCCGTCCCCCGGATGCTCGCCCGGCAGGGCCTGAGCCTCCAGGACTTCGACCTCTACGAGATCCACGAGGCGTTCGCCGCCACGGTCCTCTCGACGATGGCCGCGTGGGAGGACGAGGAGTTCTGCTGCGAGCGCCTCGGCCTCGACGCGCCGCTCGGCGGCATCGACCGCGCGAAGCTCAACGTCACCGGGTCGTCGCTCGCCGCCGGGCACCCGTTCGCCGCCACCGGCGGTCGCATCGTCGCCACCCTCGCGAAACTGCTGCACGAGAAGGGTTCCGGCGCGCGCGGGCTCATCTCGATCTGCGCGGCCGGCGGGCAGGGCGTCGTGGCGATCCTCGAGGCGGCCTGAGATGCCGCGCTCCGACGGCTACACCTCGTTCGTCAACAGCGGGGTCGGGAAGAAGGTCGCGTCCGCCCTGGGCCTGCCCCAGCCGGTGCCGCTGCGCCGGTACGCGCCCGGCCGGCCGCTCGTCGACGGCCCGGTGCTCGTCGGCGGGCACGCCGACACCCCCGCGGTCTCGGCCCTGCGCGACGGGCTGACCGCCGCCGGGGCCACCCTCGTCGACGCAGTGCCGGACGGTCCGCGCTTGGGCGGGGTCGTCGTCGACCTCACCGCCGCGGAGACGCCCGCCGACCTCGAGTCCCTGCGGGCCACCCTGGCGCCGGCCCTCAAGCGGCTCGGCCGCTGCGCCCGCGTCGTCGTCGTCGGCCGCGACCCCGAGCGGGCCGGTTCGGTGGCCCAGCGGGCCGCCAGGCGCGCGCTGGAGGGCATCACCCGCTCGGTCGGCAAGGAGCTGCGGGCCGGGGCGACGGCCAACCTCGTCCTCGTCGCCGACGGCCACGAGGCGTCCGCGCTCGGCACGGTGCTCTTCCTCCTGTCCGCCCGCTCGGCCTACGTCGACGGCCAGGTGGTCCGGGTCGGCGAGCGCGAGGTCCACGCGGTCCCGGTGGACGCCGAGCGTCCCCTCGCCGGCAAGGTCGCCGTCGTCACCGGCGCGGCGCGTGGGATCGGGGCCGACATCGCCCGCACGCTGCACCGGGACGGCGCCACGGTCGTGTGCGTCGACGTCCCGGCGGCCGGAGCGTCGCTCGCCGCGGTGGCCAACGAGGTCGGCGGCACGGCGCTCCAGCTCGACGTCACCGCCCTGGATGCCGGCACGCGCATCCTCGAGCACGCGACCACCCGGCACGGCGGCCTCGACGTCGTCGTCCACAACGCCGGCATCACCCGCGACAAGCTGCTCGCCAACACCGACGCCGAGCGCTGGGACTCGGTTCTGCGGGTCAACCTCCTCTCCATCCTGCAGATGAACGAGGCGCTGCTCGCCAAGGGCGGTCTGCGCGACGGCGGTCGGGTCGTCCTCGTGTCGTCGATCGCCGGCATCGCGGGCAACCGCGGCCAGAGCAACTACGCCGCGTCGAAGGCGGGCGTCATCGGCCTCGTCGACGGCTACGCGGCGGACCACGGGCTGGTGCGCCGCGGCATCACGGTCAACGCCGTCGCGCCGGGCTTCATCGAGACCGAGATGACCGCGCGCATCCCGCTGGCCACGCGCGAGGTGGGCCGGCGGCTCAACAGCCTCGCGCAGGGCGGTCTGCCCGTCGACGTCGCCGAGGCCATCGCCTTCTACGCGGCGGATGCCCAGGGCGCGGTGTCGGGCAACGTGGTCCGGGTCTGCGGCCAGAGCCTGCTGGGGGCGTGACCGTGGCCGTCGAGACCCTGTCGTCGGTGCCCGCGACGGCCCCGCTGCTGGCCCGTGCGGCCCTGACCGCCCGTGGTCGCCGGGGGAGCGAGGTGCCGGAGCGCACGCTGCGGGTCGAGGACGTGCGGGTCGACCGGGCGCGGCTCGCGGCCTACCAGCGGCTCACCGGGTACGACGTCTCCGACCTCCTGCCGCAGCCCTACCCGTGGGTGCTCGCCTTCCCGGTGCAGACCGCGCTGATGGCGCGCCCGGACTTCCCGGTGCCGTTGCCGGGGATGGTGCACCTCGAGAACCGGGTGACGACGCACCGGGCCCTCGACGCCGCGCAGCCGCTGACCCTCGAGGTCACCGCCGGTGCGCTGCAGCCGCACCGGCGCGGTCGCACCCTCGACGTGCGCCTCGAGGCCCGGGTCGACGACGAGCTGGTCTGGGAGTGCGACAGCGTCTACCTGTCCCGGGGCCGGGGCACCGAGGACGCCTCGCGCGGTGAGGCTCCGCCGGCCCTCCCGGAGGGCCCGGTGGCCGGGGTCTGGCGCCTGCCGGAGCGCCTGGGGCGCGAGTACGCCGGGGTCTCGGGCGACGTCAACCCCATCCACCTGCACCCGCTGGCCGCGCGCGCGATGGGCTTCCCGCGGCACATCGCCCACGGGATGTGGACCTACGCCCGCACCCTCGCGGCCCTGGGCCGCGGCTCGCTCGGGCCGTCGAGCAGCCGGGTGTGGTTCCCGAAGCCGGTCTTCCTGCCGAGCACCGTCGAGCTCGTCGTCGAGCGGTCGGGCCGCCACGTGCTGGCGGGGCTGCGGTCGCGGAAGGACCCGTCGACGACGCACGTCGTCGTGACACTCGACGACTGAGGCTCACTCGCCGAGTCGCAGCACCCGCGTGTAGAAGGCCAGCTCGCGCTCGAGGGCGTCGACGATGCTCTCGCGGCGGCGGAAGCCGTGGCCCTCGCCCTCGTAGACGGCGAGCTCGACGGCACGTCCGGCATCGCGCATCGCCGCGGCCATGTCCTCGGCCTGGGCCAGCGGGACGACGCGGTCGTCCGAGCCCTGGAGGAGCAGCAGCTCGCCGTGCAGCCGGTCGACGTGGTGGATGGGGGACCGCTCGCGGTAGACCGCCTCGCCCTCGGGCCACGGCGCGACGAGCGTGTCGAGGTAGCGCGACTCGAACTTGTGGGTGTCCTGCGCGAGGGCCGCGAGGTCGGCCACGCCGAAGAGGCTGGTCCCGGCGGCGAACGCGTCGCTCGTCGTCATCGCCCGCAGCACGGCGTACCCGCCGGCACTCCCGCCGCGGATGGCGAGGCGGGAGCGGTCGGCACGACCGGCACCCGCGACCGAGAGGGCGCCGGTGACGCAGTCGTCGATGTCGACCTCGCCCCACCGGCCGAGCAGCCGGTCGCGGTAGGCGCGGCCGTAGCCGGTGCTGCCGCTGTAGTTGACGTGCAGGACGGCGAACCCGCGGGTCGTCCAGAACTGGACGGCGGTCGCGTACGTGGCCTCGGTGCGGCTCGTCGGGCCACCGTGGACCATGACGACGAGCGGGGGCACCTCGTCGTCGGGGCCGGTGACGTCGGCGCTGCGGGGGCCGTGGAGGATGCCGTGCACCTCGTCGCCGTCGCGGTTGCGCCAGGTCCACGCTTCCGGCGGCGAGACGGCCGCGGGATCGAGGGCCGACCCGCCGGAGCCGCCGAGCACCCGGAACGGTCCGCCCGCCGGCCCGCGGACCACCTCGGGCAGCCGGTCGGGGTGGCCCCGCTTGAAGGCGACCTCGTCGCCGGCCACGACGAGGTGGTCGGCGAACGAGCCCGCGTCCGTGGACGGGGTGAGCGTCGCGCTCGACGCCTCGAGCACGCCGAGCCGCCGTCCGGTGCCCTCCCACCAGTGGACCAGGGCGTGGTCGCGGTCGAGGACGGCGAGGTCCTGCATCCCGAGCGACCACTGGGGCTGGGCGTGGTCGGCCTCGACGTCGTGCACGGGGTGCGGGCCGTCGCCGCCGTCGCGGTGCACGAGCCACCAGCCGGACTCGTCCGAGACGAACCACAGCGACCCGTCCGGCCCGAACTGCGCCTGGGCCACGGAGACGCCGTCGCCGCCCGCGACGACGTGCACGTCCTCGAGTCCGCCGTCGGTCAGCCGTCCGCGGAGGAGGCGCGTGGAGTTCCACGGCATGTTCGGGTGGTCCCAGACGACGAAGGCCACGAAGCGGCCGTCGGGGGAGACCGCCGGGCGCGACACGAAGTCGGTTCCGGTGTGCAGCACCTCGACGTGTGGCTCTCCCTCGGGACGGAGGGCGAACCGGACCAGCTCGTTCGCGGGCTCGGGCTCGCGGGAGTGGTCCTCACGGACGGCGAGGACCTGGCCGTCGTGGAGGACGAGGCCGCCGTGGCGCCACGGGCCCTCGGGGGTGAGCGGGACCGGGTCGGCCGCCCCGAGGTCGAGGCGGTACACGCGATCGTCCCCGAGGTGCGAGAACACGACCGTGCCTCCGGCGACGGCGTAGGCGCCGCCCCCGTACTCGTGGACCCGGGTGCGCACGTTCCAGGGGGCGGGCAGCAGGTCGCTCGCCGCCGAGCCGTCGTGGCGGACGAGGACCTGCCGGCCTCCCTCGGCCGGGCGGCCCTCCAGCCAGTAGGTGTCCGGGCCGTCGACCCGCACCTCGTCGAGGAACACCTGACCGCTCGCGAGGTCGTCCGGGCTGATCGGTGAGGGCCAGGTGCCGTAGGGGAGGGTCCGCATCCCCCGACCCTAGGGGTCCGCCCGAGCACCGGGCGGGCTGGGTAGAGTCCCTCCCATGCCTCGAGTCGACCAGGGCGTCGGCCGCCGCGGTGTACGGGCGACGGTCCACGGCTGGTCGGAGACCACCCGTGCCGCCGTGCGGGGCCCCGGCCCGGAACGCACGGACGCCCTGCTCCTCGTGAAGTCGGCCGTGGCGGCGGTCATCGCCTGGCAGTTCGCCGTCCGCGTGATGCACAGCCCCACGCCGTTCTACGCCCCCCTCGCCGCCCTGCTCGTCGTGGACCGGACGATCGTCCGCTCGATCTGGCAGAGCGTCGAACGCGTCGTCGCGGTCGTCGTGGGGATGAGCACCGCCTGGCTGGTCGGCACCCTCGTCGGGGTGACCTGGTGGTCGATGGTCATCGTGATGTTCCTCGCGCTGCTCATCGGCCGGTGGGACCGGCTCGGCGAGCACGGCATCCAGGTCCCCGTCATGGTGCTGCTCTCGCTCGTCACCCTGAAGTGGGACGACGTCGACTTCACCTACCTCACCCTCGTCGAGACCGTCGTGGGCGGCGTCGTGGGCGTGGGGGTCAACGCGGTCGTCCTGGCGCCCATGCACCTCACGGCGCCCCGGCGCGCGGTGGTCGAGCTGACCGAACGTGTGCGCGGGCTGCTCGAGGACATGGCCGACGGGCTGCGCGAGGGTTGGGACGGCGACCGCGCTCGCGACTGGCACGGCCGGGCCACCCGGATCGGGGAGGCCGTGCCCGAGGTCCTCGACGCGATCGAGATGGGCCGCGAGAGCACGAGGTTCAACCTCCGGCACCGGCTGCGCCCGGCCCGGATCGACTGGGACGGCTACGTGATGACCGTCGAGGCCGTCCGTCGCAGCCAGTGGCCGGTCGCGGGGATCGCCCACACCCTCGTCGACGCCGCGGACGACGCCCAGCACCTGCCGACCCCCTCGGCGGACTGGCTGACCGGGTACGCCGGCGTGCTGGAGCACCTCGCGGCGGCCGGCGCGCTGTTCGGCGTCCAGCGTGAGGAGGCCCGGCAGGAGATGGCCGAGCACCTCGACGCCGCCGACGTCTCCCTCCACCGGCTCTCGGACGAGGTCGAGTCGCTGCCGCCCGAGGACCCGGGGACCTGGCCGGCCTACGGGGCTCTGCTCGTGGAGGCGCGGCGGCTCGTGGCGGAGGTCCGCGCCGACGCCCCGGCGGCCGCCGTGCCGACCGACAGCGGCCCGCTGCGCAGCCCGCTCGCCGAGTCCGTTCCCGCGGTCCGCCAGCTCCAGGAGCAGGTGCCGATGGCCCGGGAGCGGTTGCGTCGGGTCATCGGGCCGCACGACGTCGAGGACGAGGCCGGCCCGCACGACCCGGCCGGACGACACGGGTCGCGGACGTGAGCGTCCCGCCCACCGGGTACGACGAGCTCGACGAGGAGTCGCAGGTCGAGGTGCTGCGGCCGGCCGCCCTCGAGGCCGCACACGCCTTCGGGCTCGAGGTCGCCCGGATGGAGCCGGTGCTGCACGCGTACAACACGACGTTCCGGGTCGACACGGCCGACGGCGAGCGGTTCGCCCTGCGGGTCGGCACCAACTCCAAGAGCTCCCCGGCCAACGTCCTCGCCCAGCAGGCCTGGCAGGAGGCCATCGCCACGACGACCGATGTCACCGTGTCACGCCCGCTCCGAACCACCAGCGGGGACTGGTTCACCCGCGCGGAGCCGGAGGGCCTCGGTCGGGAGGTCCTCGTCACGGCCGCGAGCTGGCTCGACGGCGACGGAGCGCGGGAGGACTCGGGGGCGGCGTGGGCCCGTGCCCTGGGCGAGGCGATGGCGCGGCTCCACCGCCAGGCCAGCACGTGGACGTTGCCGGCCGGCGCCGACCTCCCGGTGTTCGACGACCCGCTGTTCGGCGACCGCGAGATCCTGCCGGACGCGCCAGGGCTGTCCGCCGACGAGCGCGACCTCGTCGTCGCGGGCCTGCGCCGCACCCGGGAGGCGTTCGGCCGGCTCTACGACGGCGCCGACGTCGTCGCGCTGCACGCCGACCTCCACGGCGGGAACCTCACGTGGCACGACGGGCGGCTGGCGGTGTTCGACTTCGACGACGCCGGTCTGGGGATCCCGGTCCTCGACCTCGCCATCACGACCTTCTACCTGCGGCGCAGCGGTGCCGAGGGGGCCGAGGCCGCACTCCGCGAGGGCTACGCCGAGGTCGCCCCCCTGCCGGACGTCGACCCGGCCGACCTCGAGGCCCTCGTCGCCTCGCGCCAGCTCCTCCTCGCCAACGACCTGCTCGGCTCGAGCACCGCCTCGCTGCGGGCGATGGCCGACGGGTACGTCCGCACGACGGTGAGCCGGCTGCGGCACTGGTTCGCCACCGGCACCTTCCGCCTCGACGTCGAGGACTGAGCCCGAGCCGGCCGGTCAGAGCCGGTGGTGCACCCAGACCCCGGGCTCGACGTACACCGCGTGGTCGTGCTCGAGGCTGACGTGCACCGGGTTGAGCGCGAAGGGCACGACGACCTCGCCCGAGGTGTCGAACGGCTCACCGGTCCAGTCGCGCCACTCGGCCAGCGAGCCGGAGGTCGTCATCGCCCGCGGGCAGACCTTCTCGATGGTGGCGCCGGCCCGGACGTGGAGCCGCAGCCACGGGTCGGTGGGCAGGCCGTCCTCCCGGGTCCGCGCCGCGTACACGGCCATCGGGGTGTGGGGCTCGTCGGTCTTGCGGTTGGGTCGCACCGGCGCCACGAGGTCGTGGAACCCCAGCCGGGCCACGTTGGCCCGCTTGTGCTCGAGCAGGACGGAGGCGAGTCCGGTGCCGCGCAGGTCCGGACGGATCGCGACCTCGAGCGCCGAGACGTGGGTCGGCTCGCGGTCCTCGAGCTCGTCGAGCCAGGCCCACCGGATGACCCCGTCCCAGCCGTCGTCGGGCAGCTCGTCGCGGCCGGTCTCGCCTCCGAACGCGAACGGCACCGAGCAGGACCGTGCCACCGGGTGCTCGAGGTCGTCGGCGTCGAACGCGAGGAGCGAGTACGCGGCGAACGTGGTCGTCGCCCGGGCGAAGAACAGGTCGCCGACCGGGTCCTGCTGCATGAAGCGCGGCCAGACCGTCGCGAGGTCCCAGAGGTGGTGCGCGAGGTCCGGGCGGTCGGCGAGGCTGACGACGAGGAGGTCCACCCCGGCAGGCTAGGCCCCACCCGGGGCTGGACGGCGGGGTCCGCCCACCGGGGGAGGCGCCCGGGCCCGGCAGGTGCTCCGATGGAGGGACCGACCCCACCCGAGGAGGCGACGATGACCCTCTCGCTCACCGAGGAGCTCGTGCTCCTGACCCTTGACCCGCAGAGCGGGCGCCCGGCCCTGGACTCGGTCCGGATGAAGGCTGCCGTCGCCGGCGCGGCCGTCGCGCAGCTGACCCTCGACGGCGCCCTCGCCCTCGACGGCCCGGACGGCAGGCGCGCCCGGCTGCGGCGCACCGGCACCGCCGAGCCGTCCGACCCGCTCCTGCGGGAGGTGTTCGCGGTCGCCGACGGGCGGCGCCCCCAGGACGCCGTCTCGAAGCTCGGGGGAGCGGACGCCTGGCGCGACCGCGCGGGCGCCCTGCGCACCCACCTCCTCGAGCGGATGGCCGCCGCCGGAGTGCTCTCCCGCGAGGACGACCGGGTGCTCGGCCTCTTCCCGCGCACCCGTTGGCGCACCGTCGACCCCGCGACGACCGACCGGCTGCGCGTGCGGGTGACCGGCGCGCTCAACGGGGGGGACGGGCCGACCGACGCGCGGACCGCGGCCCTCGTCGCCCTCCTCGCGGCCACCGACCGGCTCTCGGCCGTCACCGGCCTGCCCCGGGCCGAGGCGCGCCGCCGGGCGGAGGTGGCGACGGCCGGCGACTGGGCGGCGCCGGCGGTGCGTGCCGCCGTCCAGGAGGTCCACGCCGTCCTCGCCGCGACGATGGTCGCGACGACGGCGGCCACGACGGCCGCCACGAGCTGAGCGCACCCCGGCGGAACTGCCGCGACCGGTGCCAGGACCCCTCGCTAGCATCGGACCGTGCCGGAGCACCGGCGCGACCCCCATCGCGAGGAGAGCCTCACCATGTCTGCCCAGATCACCGTCCACGTCGCCGGGAGCGAGCGACGGGTGGCCGGGGGCACGACGTACGGCGACCTCTTCGAGGGCGACCGCGAGGTGCTCGTCGCCCGGGTCGGCGGGGAGCTGCGCGACCTGCACCGCGAGGCCGCCGACGGCGACGTCGTCGAGCCGGTCACCGCCGCCGAGCAGGAGGGCCTCGACGTCCTGCGGCACAGCGCGGCTCACGTGCTCGCCCAGGCCGTCCAGGAGGTCCACCCGCAGGCGCGCCTCGGGATCGGGCCCCCGATCCGCGACGGCTTCTACTACGACTTCGACGTCGAGACCCCGTTCACCCCCGAGGACCTCAGGGCGCTCGAGAAGGTGATGCAACGCATCGTCAACGAGGGCCAGACCTTCCACCGCCGCGAGGTGAGCGACGCCGAGGCCGCCGTCGAGCTCGCCGACGAGCCGTACAAGATCGAGCTCATCGGCCTCAAGGGCGGCGCGGCCGAGGACGCCGCGGAAGGTGCGGCGGTCGAGGTCGGCGGCAGCCAGCTGACGATCTACGACAACGTCCGCCGCGACGGCTCGGTGGCCTGGGGCGACCTGTGCCGCGGCCCGCACGTGCCGTCGACCAAGGTCCTCGGCAACGCCTTCAAGCTGATGCGCAGCGCCGCCGCGTACTGGCGCGGCTCGGAGCGGAACCCGCAGCTGCAGCGGGTCTACGGCACCGCGTGGCGCACCAAGGACGACCTCAAGGCCCACCTCGAGCGGCTCGCCGAGGCCGAGAAGCGCGACCACCGCAAGCTTGGCGCGGAGCTCGACCTCTTCTCCTTCCCCGACGAGCTCGGGTCCGGGATGGCGGTCTTCCACCCGCGCGGCGGCGTCATCAAGCGCGAGATGGAGGACTACGTCCGCCGGCGGCACCTCGAGGAGGGCTTCCAGTACGTCGGGACCCCGCACATCAGCAAGGACGGGCTGTTCCACACCTCGGGGCACCTGCCGTACTACGCCGACACGATGTTCCCGCCGATGGAGCTCGAGCACGCGCAGTACCGCCTCAAGGCGATGAACTGCCCGATGCACAACCTCATCTTCCGCTCGCGCGGCCGCTCCTACCGCGAGCTGCCGATGCGGTTGTTCGAGTTCGGCTCGGTCTACCGGTTCGAGAAGTCCGGCGTCGTCCACGGCCTGACCCGCGTGCGCGCGATGACCCAGGACGACTCGCACTCGTACGTCACCCCGGAGCAGGCGCCGGCCGAGATCGAGCACCTGCTGCGCTTCGTCGTCGGCCTGCTCGAGGACTTCGGGCTCGACGACTACTACTTCGAGCTGTCCACCCGGGCCACCGAGGGCGAGAAGAAGGACAAGTTCATCGGCTCGGACGAGCAGTGGGAGGTCGCCACCGAGGTGCTGCGGAGCACCGCCGAGAAGTTCGGGGTCGAGCTCGTCGACGACCCGGGCGGCGCCGCCTACTACGGCCCGAAGATCTCGGTGCAGACCCGCGACGCCATCGGGCGCACCTGGCAGATGTCGACGATCCAGTACGACTTCAACCAGCCGCACCGCTTCGGGCTCGAGTACCAGGCCGCCGACGGCTCCCGCCAGGAGCCGGTGATGATCCACTCGGCGAAGTTCGGCTCGATCGAGCGGTTCATCGGGGTGCTCGTCGAGCACTACGCCGGCGCGTTCCCGGTGTGGCTCTCGCCGGTGCAGGTCCTCGGGGTGCCGGTCGCCGACGAGTTCGTCCCCTACCTGCGCGAGGTGGGGGAGCGGCTCGCCGCGCAGGGCGTGCGCTTCGAGCTCGACGAGTCCGACGACCGCTTCCCGAAGAAGATCCGCAACGCGAGCAAGGCCAAGGTGCCCTACGTCCTCATCGCCGGTGGCGAGGACCGCGACGCCGGCGCGGTGTCGTTCCGCTACCGCGACGGGTCGCAGAAGAACGGCGTGCCCGTCGAGGACGCCGTGGCCGAGGTCCTCGAGGCGATCCGCGCCAAGGCCCAGGTCTGAGGCCCCGGTCGCACCGTCCGGTGTCCGGATGGTGGGACCGCGGGGTCGCTGGTCGACCCGTCGTCACGCCCGTCACACGACACGCCGACGACACGCCGACGACCCTCACAGGCCCGGAAATTGGTGTCCCAAACCCCTTGCGGGACACTGCCTCCGAGGCATAGAAATATCCCACTCCACCACTTCGGTGGCGGAGGGATCGAGAAGGAGAAGGACGCCAGGCCGCGCGGTTCTGCCGCGAGGATCCACCGGGTGATGACGGTGGTGGCGACCGGACACCGACTCGTGAGACGCGGAGCATCATGCCGGGTCATCGAGGCCCCGGAACCACTCATACTGGTTCCGGGGCCTCACCTTTGTGGTCGGGACCCCTCCCGGGGCGCAGGCCCGTGGGCCATGCTGGGGGCGTGGAGACCGTGCGGCACGTCCGGGTGCGCGAGGCCGTGCCCACCGACGCGTTCTCGGTCGGTGCCCTGCACATCCAGGACGAGCGCGAGCGGGGCGCCTCGGTGCCGCCCGGCTTCCTCGACACCTTCGCCGACGCGTGGCTGCGCGACCGGGCCCGCCGCACCTGGCTCGCGGAGGATCCGACCGGCCGCCCGCTCGGGGTCCTCCACGGCACCCGGGTCCAGAAGCTGCCGAGCGCGCACCGCCCGGCGGACGCGTGGTTCCACGTCAGCCTGCTCTTCGTCACCCCGGACGCGCGGGGCCTCGGCCTGGGGGAGCGGCTGCTGCGCACCCTCCTCGCGTGGGCGCCGGCCGAGCGGGTCACCCGCATCCAGCTCAACGCCGTGCCGGAGGCCCGCACCCTCTACGAGCGGGTCGGCTTCGGCACCCCGTCCGACCGGCTCATGGAGCTGAGGCTGGACGCTCCCGCCTAGGGTGACGGGATGCAGCCCGCCACCCCCTCCCGGGGAGTCCTCGTCACCGGTGCCTCCCGCGGTGTCGGCGCGGCCGTCGCCCGGGCCTTCGCCGCCCGCGGCGACCGCGTCCTCGTCCACCACCGCGGTGCGGCGAGCCGGGAGCGGGCGGACGCGGTCCTCGGCTCGCTCCCGGGTGAGCGCCACGCGCGCGCCGCGGCCGACCTCGCGGACCCGGCGGCCGTCGCGACGCTCGCCGCCGACGCCGTCGCGGCCCTCGGCCGGGTCGACGTCCTCGTCAACAACGCGGCGATGATCGTGCCGCCCGGCTCCTCGGGCAGCCGGCGTGGCGACCACCCGCTCGACGCCACCGGGTACGCGGACTGGGTGGAGGTCTGGCAGCGCACCCTGGCCACGAACCTCCTCGGTCCGGCGAACCTCACCTGGTGCGTGGCCCGGCACATGCTCGAGGTGCCGCCGGCCGCGGGTGTCCCGGTCGGCCGGGTCGTCAACGTCGGCTCGCGCGGCGCGTTCCGCGGCGAGCCGGACATCCCCGCGTACGGGGCGAGCAAGGCGGGTCTGCACTCCTTCGGGCAGTCGATGGCCCAGCACCTCGGCCGGCACGGCATCGCGGTGACGAGCATCGCGCCCGGCTTCATCGCCACCGAGATGGCCGGCTACGCGATGGCCGACGAGGACGCCGCCGAGGCAACCCGCGCCCAGAGCCCGTTCCACCGCGTCGCCGAGCCCGAGGAGGTCGCGGCCGCGGTCGTGGCCCTCGCCGCGCCCGGCGCCGAGTGGGCCTCCGGCGCCGTGCTCGACTTCAACGGCGCGTCGTACCTGCGCTGAGGCCGGCCCGGGTCCCCGCCTAGGATCGGGTCATGCCGCAGACCGAGGACCCGGCCGACTTCGTCGGCGAGCCCGACGGCTTCGAGCGGCTGTGGACGCCGCACCGGATGGTCTACATCCAGGGCGAGCGCCCGGACCCCGACCCCGGCGAGGGCTGCCCGTTCTGCGCCGCCCCCGGGAAGAGCGACGAGGAGGGGCTCGTCGTGCACCGCGGCGAGCACTGCTACGTCGTGATGAACCTCTTCCCGTACAACCCCGGGCACGTCCTCGTCTGCCCGTACCGGCACGTCGCCCTCTACGTCGACCTCACCGACGAGGAGACCGCCGAGTTCGCCGCCCTCACCAAGGATGCGGTCCGCGCGCTCACCGCGGCCTCCGGGCCGATGGGCTTCAACCTCGGGATGAACCAGGGCGCGGTCGCCGGCGCGGGGGTGGCCGCCCACCTGCACCAGCACGTGGTGCCGCGCTGGGGCGGGGACAGCAACTTCCTGCCCATCGTGGCGCGCACCAAGGCACTGCCGATGCTCCTCGAGGACGTGCGAGCCCGGCTCGCCGAGCACTGGCCGTCCTGAGATGCGGGCTACCCCGCAGTAATCGACGTCATCACAGCCAGTACTGCGCCGTAGCGTGCGCCGTAGCGTGCGCCGGCGGCGGGAGGGCTGCTCAGTCGGAACGCCCCGCCGCGGCGAGGTGGTCGCGGGCGATCCGGTCCGGCAGCACCTCGTAGCCCCGCGGCTCGCGCCGGAAGCTGCCCGTGCCGTGGGCCAGCGAGCGCAGCGCGACGGCGTAGTCGAGCAGCTCGAGGCGCGGCACGGCGGCGACGAGGACCGAGCGGCCGGGCTCCTCGGCCGGCTCCGACCCGACGATCTGCCCGCGCCGCGTGCCGATGTCGGTCATCACCGCGCCGAGGTGCTCGTCGTCGACGGTGACGGTGACGGTGTCGATCGGCTCGAGGAGGCAGAGGGTCGCCGCGGACGCGAGCTCGCGCAGTGCCAGCCCGGCCGCGGTCTGGAAGGCGATGTCCGAGGAGTCGACGCTGTGCGCCTTGCCGTCGGTGAGCGTCACCTTGACGTCGGTCACCGGCCACCCGGCGATGAGACCCTTCGCGAGCTGGGCGTGGACGCCCTTCTCGACGCTGCCGATGAACTGCCGCGGCACGGCACCGCCGACGACCACCTCGGTGAACTCCACGCCCGAGCCGCGGGGGAGCGGCTCGAGGACGAGGTGGCAGACGGCGTACTGGCCGTGCCCGCCGGACTGCTTGACGTGCCGGCCCTGCGCCTCGGCGCGCCCGACGGCGGTCTCCTTGAGGGCGACGGCGACCGGCTCCTGCTCGACGCCGACGTTGAAGCGCTCGCGGAGCCGGTGCAGCACCAGCTCGAGGTGTGCGGGCCCGGTGGTCCACAGGACGACCTGGCCGGTCTCGGGGTCGTGCTCGATGCGCAGCGTGGGGTCCTCGGCGGCGAGCTCGCGGAAGGCGACGGGCATCCGGTCCTCGTCGGCCCGGGTCGCGGCCTTGACGGCGGCCGGCAGCAGCGCCTCGGGCAGGGCCCACGGCGTGACGAGCAGCGGCCGGGACGGGTCCGAGAGCGAGTCGGAGGTCTGGGCTCCGGCCAGCTTGGTGACGACGACCACCTCGCCCGCGACGGCCTGCTCCTTGGTCAGCAGCTCGCCGTCGAGGGAGGCCGCCACCGCACCGGGCCGGACGTCGTCGTCGTGCGCCTCGTGCCCCTCGCCGGTCGCCCCGTCGACGAGCTCGAGGTGGCCCGAGACGTGGACCGGACGGTCGGCCCGCAGCGTCCCGGAGAAGACCCGGACGAGCGAGAGGTGGCCGACGTACGCGTCGGACTCGGTGTGCACGACCTCGGCGACCAGCGGGCCGTCGGGGTCGGCGGTGAGGGCGAGCGGCTCGCCGCCGCCCACCGGGGTCACGGTCGGCAGCGGGTGCAGGCCGGGGTGGGGGAAGGCCGCCTCGACGAGGTGCAGGAGTACGTCGACACCGGCGCCGGTCTCGCCGGAGACGGGGAGCACGGGGTGGAACGTGCCGTGCGCGACGGCCTGGAGCAGGTCGCGCTCGAGCGTCGCGAAGTCGAGCTCCTCCCCGGCGAGGTAGCGGTCCATCAGCTCGGGGTCCTCGGACTCCTCGATGATGCCCTCGACGAGGCCCGGCCGGTGGGTGTCGAAGACGTCGGCGTGCTCGGGGCCGGCCGGGCGGACGGTCCGCTGCCCGCCCGCGTAGTCGTGGATCTCGCCGAGCAGCAGGTCGGCGATGGAGGTGACGGCCCCCTCGGCCCCGGCCACCGGCACGCCGAGCGGCTGGATGCCGGCGCCGAAGTGGGCCCGGCAGTCCTCGAGCGTCGCCTCGAAGTCGGCATCGCGGGCGTCGAGCTGGGTGACGACGACCGCGCGCGGCATCCCCACGATGGCGCACTCGTGCCACAGGGCGCGGGAGCGGGCGTCGGCGCCGTCCGCGGCCGAGACGACGAAGAGGGCGGCGTCCGCAGCGCGCAGACCCGCCCTCACCTGCCCGACGAAGTCGGGGTTGCCCGGGGCGTCGAGGACGGTGAGCACCACCTCCCCGAGCTCGAGGGTCGCGACCCGCAGGCCGCCGGACGCCTCCCCCCGGGGCCGGGCGCCGCGGCGCGGCGCGAGCGCGTCCACGACGTGGTCGAACAGCCGGGAGGTGCCGGCGCCGCTCGGTCCGACGAGGAGCACGTTGCGCAGGCGGGTGGTGTCGGTGACGCTCGGGGCCGCTGTTCCGCTCATGGCCCCAATCAACTCCTCCCGCGGGCCGGGCACAAGGGGAACGCCGGGCGGGCCCGGGAGACCTGCGCCACCCGGCGCGGCCGCGGGCCTCCACGGTGCCCGCGCGCCGCCCACTACGCTGGCCGCACCATGCTCAACCGATACGCCCGCGCCTTCTTCACGAAGCTGCTGACCCCGGTCGCCTCCCTCCTCATCCGGCTCGGCGTCAGCCCCGACGTCGTGACGGTCATCGGCACCGTCGGGGTCGCGGCGGGCGCGCTCGCCTTCTACCCGCGGGGCCAGTTCCTCCTCGGCACCCTCGTCATCACCGCGTTCGTCTTCTCCGACACCGTCGACGGCATCATGGCCCGCCGGCTCGGCCGGTCGAGCAGCTGGGGCGCGTACCTCGACTCCACGCTCGACCGGGTCGGCGACGCCGCGGTCTTCGGCGGCCTCGTGCTCTGGTACGCCGGCGACGGCGGGAACTCCTACATGGCCGCCCTCGCCCTCGCCTGCCTCATCCTCGGCAGCGTCGTCTCCTACGCGAAGGCCCGCGCCGAGGGCCTCGGGATGACGGCGAACGTCGGCATCGCCGAGCGCGCGGACCGGCTCGTCGCGGTCCTCGTCGCCACCGGCCTCACCGGCTGGTTCGACATCCCGCTCGTCTTCCTCGGCACCGTCCTCGCCCTGCTCGCGCTGGCCAGCCTCGTCACGGTCGTGCAGCGGATCCTCGAGGTCCGCCGGCAGGCCCTGGTCGCGCCGTGAGGGGGCTGCCGCGCGCCGCAGCGGACGCCGCGACGCTGGCCGGACACCGCCTCGGGTGGGCCGCGGTGCGCCGGATGCCGGAGCGCGTCGCGTACGGGCTCTTCGACCGCGTGGCCGACCTCACCGTCGCCCGGGGCGGGGCGTCCCGGATGCGGGCCAACTACGCCCGGGTCCGCCCCGAGCTCGACGACGCCGCGCTCGACGCCCTCGTGCGCGCCGGCATGCGCTCCTACCTGCGCTACTACTGCGAGGCCTTCCGCCTCCCCGAGCTCGGCCCCGACGACCTGGCCGCCCGCGTGCGGGCCGAGGGGGACGGCCCGGTGCGCGAGGTGCTCGAGGCGGGGGGCTCGGTCGTGTGCTTCCTCGGCCACCTCGGCAACTGGGACCTCGCCGGCGCCTGGGGGACGGTCCACCTCGGGCCGGTGACGACGGTCGCCGAACGGCTCGAGCCGGAGGAGGTCTTCCGCGAGTTCCTCGAGTTCCGCGAGGGGCTCGGGATGACCATCCTGCCGCTCACCGGCGGCCCGGACGTCTTCCCCGCGCTGCGCGAGGCGGCCCGTCGGCCCGGGCTCATCCCGCTGCTCGCCGACCGCGACCTCACCGCGCGCGGCGTCACCGTCGACTTCTGCGGCCTGCCGGCCCGGATGGCCCCGGGGCCGGCCGCCCTCGCCCTCGCCGAGCGCCGCCCGCTCTTCCCGGTGTCGATCCGCCACGAGCGACGGGGGAGCGGCTGGGGCATCGTCGTCACCTTCCACCCGCCGGTCGAGGTGCCCACGTCCGGCGCCACCCGCGAGAAGGTCGTCGCGATGACCCAGCAGTGCGCCGACGCCCTCGGCGCGGTCGTCCGCGAGCACACCGCCGACTGGCACATGCTCCAGCGGGTCTTCGTCGACGACCTCGACCCGGCGCGCCTCGCCCGGCAGGAGGTGGCCCGGTGAGGATCGGGATGGTCTGCCCCTACTCGTTCGAGGTGCCCGGCGGCGTGCAGTTCCACGTCCGCGACCTCGCCGAGGTCTTCCTCGCCCAGGGCCACGAGGTCTCCGTCCTCGCGCCGGCCGACGACGACGCCGAGCTGCCGGCCTACCTCACCTCCTGCGGGCGCGCCGTCCCGGTCCGCTACAACGGCTCGGTCGCCCGGCTCACCTTCGGACCGGTCACCTCGGCCCGGGTCACCCGGTGGCTCGAGGCGGGCGGGTTCGACGTCGTCCACCTCCACGAGCCGGTGACGCCCTCGGTGTCGCTCATGGCGCTGTGGGCCGCGGAGGAGCCGGTCGTCGCCACCTTCCACACCTCGACGGTTCGCTCCCGCGCGATGCACGCGGCCAACCCGCTGCTGCGCCCGTCGCTGGAGAAGATCCGCGGCCGGATCGCGGTCTCCGAGGACGCCGCCCGCACGGTGCGCCGCCACCTCGGCGGCGACACCTACATCATCCCGAACGGCGTGCACGTCGAGCGCTTCGCGCAGGCGCCCACCCGCCCCGACTGGGTCGGCCGTCCGGACGCGCCGACGCTGGCCTTCCTCGGCCGGGTCGACGAGTCGCGCAAGGGGCTCGAGGTCGCGCTCCGCGCGCTGCCCACCGTGCTCGACGCGCACCCGGGCACCCGCCTGCTCGTCGCCGGTCCCGGCGACGCCACCGACCTGCTCCGTCGTGCCGACCCCCGCGCGACGGCGGCCACGGTGGTCCTCGGCGCGGTCTCCGACGCCGACAAGGGGGCGCTGCTGCGCTCGGTCGACGCCTACGTCGCGCCCCACCTCGGCGGCGAGAGCTTCGGCATCGTCCTCGTCGAGGCGATGGCCGCGGGTGCCCCCGTCGTGGCCTCCGACCTGTCCGCGTTCGTCGCCGTCCTCGACCAGGGCCGGACCGGCGTCACCTTCCCCACCGGGTCCGCCGAGGGCCTCGCGGCCGTGCTCGTCGGCCTGCTCGGCGACCCCGTCCGCCGCGAGGAGCTCTCGATGCTCGGCCGCGACCGGGCCCGCACCTTCGACTGGTCGCGGGTGTCGGGGCAGGTGATGGCCGTCTACGAGACCGTCCTCGCCAGCGCACACGCGGAGGTCGACGTGGCGCCCCGCGGCCTGTGGAGCCGCTTCGTGCGCAGCGTGCCGGGAGGCGGGTCGTGAACGGCATCGACGTCGACGTCCTCCAGCTGGTGACGTTCGTCGTCATCCTCCTCATCGTCGCGGCCTGGTACCTCTCGTACGCCGCCGCCCGGCTCGACCGGCTGCACGCGAAGGTGGAGGGCGCCATGTCGGCGCTGGACGCCCAGCTGGTCCGTCGGGCCGAGGCCACGCTCGAGCTCGCGAACAGCGGCGCGCTCGACCCCGCCACCGCGCTGCTCCTCGCCGACGCCGCCACCGAGTCCGTCGAGCGCACGACCGAGCACCCGCTCGCCGAGGACCTCCTCGACGGCCAGCACTTCGGCGGCCGCGAGGAGGTGGAGACGGCACTGAGCGAGGTGCTCGCGGTCACCCTGACCGACGACGTCGTCGCCGGGCTGCGCGCCGGCGGCGACGAGCTGGTGGCCGAGTCGCTCGACCGGATCGGCTCCAGCTCGCTGCGGGTCCGGATGGCCCGGCGGTTCCACAACGACGCCGTGCGCGAGGTCCGGCGGGTCCGGCGCAAGCCCGTGGTCCGGGTCTTCCGGCTCGCCGGCCACGCGGCCCTCCCGGAACGGGTGGAGTTCGACGACGAGGTGCCGGCGGCGCTGGCCCGCTGAGCGCCTCCCGGACCGTGGTCCGGCGCACCCCCTCGGCGGACCTAGAATCGCGTCCATGACCGAGCAGCACACCACCCCCACGACCGGAACCGGCACCACGCGCGTCAAGCGCGGCATGGCCGAGATGCTCAAGGGCGGCGTCATCATGGACGTCGTCACGCCGGAGCAGGCGAGGATCGCCGAGGACGCCGGCGCCGTCGCCGTCATGGCCCTCGAGCGCGTGCCCGCCGACATCCGCGCCCAGGGCGGTGTCTCGCGGATGAGCGACCCCGACATGGTCGACGGCATCATCGAGGCCGTCTCCATCCCGGTCATGGCCAAGGCCCGCATCGGCCACTTCGTCGAGGCGCAGGTGCTGCAGAGCCTCGGGGTCGACTACATCGACGAGTCCGAGGTGCTGACCCCGGCCGACTACGCCAACCACATCGACAAGTGGCAGTTCACCGTGCCGTTCGTCTGCGGCGCGACCAACCTCGGGGAGGCCCTGCGCCGCATCACCGAGGGCGCGGCGATGATCCGCTCCAAGGGTGAGGCCGGCACCGGCGACGTCTCGAACGCGACGACCCACATGCGCACCCTCCGCGCGGCGATCAACCGGCTGCGCTCGATGGAGGGCGACGAGCTCTACGTCGCCGCCAAGGAGCTCCAGGCGCCGTACGACCTCGTCAAGGAGGTCGCCGAGACCGGCAAGCTGCCCGTCGTCCTCTTCACCGCCGGCGGCATCGCCACCCCCGCCGACGCCGCGATGATGATGCAGCTCGGCGCCGAGGGCGTCTTCGTCGGCTCGGGCATCTTCAAGTCGGGCAACCCGGCCCAGCGCGCCGAGGCGATCGTCAAGGCGACGACCTTCCACGACGACCCCGACGTCATCGCCAAGGTCTCCCGCGGCCTCGGCGAGGCCATGGTCGGGATCAACGTCGACGACATCCCGCAGCCGCACCGCCTGGCCGACCGCGGCTGGTGACCCCGCCGCGCCGCCGTCGCCTCAGGTGACGGTGGCGCGGGCGGTGAACTCGGGCCGCTCGTGCTCGGCGGCGTCGAGGACGGCCCGCAGCTGCTCGGCCGCGCGCAGGACGTCCGTGTGCGCAAGGTACATCGGCGCGAAGCCGAGCCGGACGATGTCGGGCTCGCGGAAGTCACCGACGACGCCGCGGGCGATGAGCGCCTGGACGACCCCGTAGGCGCCCGGGTGGCGCAGGCTCACCTGCGATCCTCGTCGCCCCGGCTCGCGCGGTGTCGCCACCTCGACCTCGGGGACGAGCGCGTCGAGGCACTCGAGGAAGAAGCCGGTCAGCGAGAGCGAGCGCGCCCGCAGGTCGGCGACCGACTCGCCGTCGTACGCGTGCAGCGCCGCCTCGAGGGCGAGCATCGACAGCAGCGGCGGGGTGCCGACCCGCCCGCGGGAGATGCCGGCGGCCGGCGCGAAGTCGGGGGCCATCGCGAACGGCGTCGCGTGCCCGTTCCAGCCGGAGAGGGGCTGGTCGAAGTCGTCCTGGTGGCGACGGGCGACGTAGAGGAAGGCCGGCGCCCCGGGGCCGCCGTTGAGGTACTTGTAGCCGCAACCGACCGCGAGGTCGGCGCCGTGCTCGTCGAGGCCCACCTCGAGGACGCCCGCGGAGTGGCAGAGGTCCCAGCAGGCCAGCGCCCCCACGTCGTGCGCGGCGCGGGTGATGCCGGGGAGGTCCCAGAGCTCGCCGGTGCGGTAGTCGACCGAGCTGTACGACGCGAGGGCGAGCCGCTCCCCGAGCGCGGCGACGCGCGCGGGCGCCTCCGCGGGGGAGACCCGTTCGACGACGAGCCCGGCGTCCCGGGCCGCGGCCTCGGTGACGTAGAGGTCGGTCGGGAAGGAGGCCGGGTCGGTGAGCACGACGTCGCGCCCGGGGCGCATCCGGGCGGCCGCGACGACGGTCTTGTAGAGGTTGACCGTCGTCGAGTCGGTGCAGACGACCTGCCCCTCGGCGGCGCCGACGAGCCGTCCGATGCGGTCCCCGACCCGGGTCGGGGCGCCCCACCAGTCGGCCTCGTTCCAGCTGGCGATGAGCCGGTTGCCCCACTGCCGGTGCACGACGTCGGCGACCGCCTCCGGGACGCCGGCCGGCAGCGCACCGAGCGAGTTGCCGTCGAGGTAGACCATCCCGGCCGGGAGCCGGAAGCGGCCGCGCAGGTCGGTGCCGGCGTGCTCGGTGTCGAGTGCCCGGGCCCGGTCGGTCAGCGCAGACGACATGGACCCGACGGTAGCGCGTCGGTGCGCCGGACGCCGGGAGGCGCCCGGCGAGGGGGGCCGATCGGCTGGTCCTCGGCCCGAGTTGTCGCGAACCGCACCACCCGCAGGTCAGAGCCGGTTCAGACTGCACGCCATGACCGCAGCGATGACGCCGGCACCCGCCGGTTCCCGGGCCCGGAGCGAGGCCCACCAGTCGCTGCTCGACGAGGTCCGCGCGCTGGTCCTTCCCGCGCAGACCCCGGGGGCACTCGACACCGAACTCCTCGCCGACCTGGTCCGGCGCGCCGAGAGGGAGGGGTGGGCCGACGTCGTCATGGCGGCCCAGTACGTCCGGGCGCTGGCCTCCGTCGGGGACCCGCACGACAGCACGCGGGCCCGCCTGGACGACCTCCTCGACCGCGCCGCGGCCGAGGGGGACCACGTCTGGGAGGCCCTGTGCCTCGCGATGGGCGCGACCGACGTCGTCGAGGACGCCCGCCCGCGGCTGGTCGCCGACCGCGACCTCGCCCGGGCGACCGTCCTCCTGCGTGACGCCCCACCGGGCCACGAGATGCTCGCCTCGGCCCACGTCGAGTGCGCGACCGGCTACCTCGACCGCGACATGTGGGACCTCGCCCTCGAGCACACCTCGGCCGCCGCCGCGTACCTCGAGAACCACGAGCGCGACGCGTGGCGGATGGCCACCGCGATGTACAACCGCGCCGAGATCCAGCTGCGCCGGCTGTGCGTGCTGCGCCAGGCCGGCCCGCGTCCCGAGGTCGACGAGGTCGGCGCCCGCGCCCGGGCGGCCATCCAGCGCGTGCCGGTCGAGCTGCTGCCCGCGGACTGGGCCCTCGACCTGCACATCTTCGAGAACCTCGTCGACGCCATCGCGCCGCCGGCCGGGGTCGCGCCGCGCCCGCTCGCGCGTGGTGACGACGCCGAGTTCGCGGCCTACCTCGACCTCGCCGCGTCCTTCACCGACCCCGACCCGCGCGCGGCCCGCCGCCACGTCGCACGCACCCTCGAGGCGTGGACGCGGATCCGCCAGCCCGAGCTGTACCTGCTCGCCCTGACCCGCGACGCCGAGCTCGAGGCCGCCCAGGTGGGCGAGGAGACGGCCGGCCTCCGGCTGTCCCGCGAGCTCGCCCTGCGCCGGCAGGAGGCGCGGGTCGCCGCCGCCGAGGCGATGGGCTCGCTCATCGAGAACGAGCAGATGCTCGCCGAGCACGCCCGCCTCCGGGTGGCCGCCGAGGTCGACGTGCTGACCGGCGTCGCCAACCGGCGCGGGCTCGCCGCGCACGTGGAGACCCTCCTCGAGGGCGCGCACTCCTCGGGGCGCGACGAGGTCACCCTCGTCCTCGTCGACGTCGACCACTTCAAGGGCGTCAACGACACGCACGGCCACGACGTGGGGGACGAGGTCCTCGTCCGCGTCGCGGCATCGCTGCGGACCATCGTGCGCGGCACCGACCTCGTCGTGCGCTGGGGTGGCGACGAGTTCCTCCTGCTCCTCGACACCGACCACCTCGAGGTCGCCGCGCGGCGCTGCCGCGAGGTCGCCGAGATGGTCCGGCACGACTTCTGGGACGACCTCGCCGACGGCCTGCGGGTCACCGTGAGCATCGGCCTCGCCGTCGGCAAGGTCGCCGACCTCGACGGCCTGCGCGACGCCGCGGACCGGGCCCTCTACCGCGCCAAGGAACGCGGGCGGGACGGGGTCGCGACCTGACCCGCGTCAGGGCAGGGTCATGACGAGCACCGGTGCGCGGTCGGCGGGAAGCCAGTGCGGTCGCACCTCGCCGACGACCCGCCAGCCACGCCGCCGGTAGAGGTCGGCGGCGACCGAGTGCTCCTGGACGACGTCGAGGACGGGCACCCGGTCGAGGGCCCGCGCGTGCGCGACGGCGGCGTCGAGGAGCCGCGTACCGAGGCCGAGGCCCCTCCGGTCCTGGTCGACGAACAGGGTGGAGACCGCGGCGAGGCGGCCGACCGGTTCGCCGGTGGTGCCGGTGAACGCGTCGGCCTCCCAGCCGGTCGCTGGGTGGAGGAGGGCGACGTGCCCGGCGACGCGCCCGTCGACGGTGACCACCCAGGCACCGAGCTCACCGCGCCGGACGACGAACTCCTCGACCGGGAACGGGAGTGGCCAGCGCACGGGGTACCCGGAGGCGGGCTGCTGCGCGGTCAGCACCGCGACGAGGGCGGGGACGTCGTGCGGGGTCCGGGGACGCACGGTCACGGGGGAGGCCACGTCCCGCAGGTTAGGCCCGAGCACCGACCCCGCCGCGTCCGCCCGTAGCATCGGGCCCCGTGAGCAACAGCCCGACGATCGGAGTCCTCGCGGTCCAGGGCGACGTCCGCGAGCACCTCGTCGCCCTCGAGCGCAGCGGCGCCGACGCGGTCACGGTCCGCCGTCCCCGCGAGGTCGAGGCGGTCGACGGGCTGGTCCTGCCCGGGGGCGAGTCGACGACCATCGACAAGCTCCTGCGGGCCTTCGACCTCCAGGGGCCGCTCCGCGAGCGGATCGCCGCCGGCCTCCCGGTCTACGGGTCGTGCGCCGGGATGATCCTGCTCGCCGACCGCCTCGCCGACGGCGCGGCCGGTCAGCAGACGCTCGGCGGGATGGACATCCTCGTGCGACGTAACGCGTTCGGGCGGCAGGTCGACTCCTTCGAGGAGGACCTGCACATCCGCGAGCTCGGCGGCGAGCCGGTTCGGGCGGTCTTCATCCGGGCGCCCTGGGTCGAGGAGGCCGGGGAGGCCGTCGAGGTCCTGGCCCGGGTCGAGCACGGACCCGCCGCGGGTAGGATCGTCGCCGCGCGACAGGGGAACCTGCTGGTCACGTCCTTCCACCCCGAGGTGACGGGCGACCACCGGGTGCACCGGCTGTTCGCCGACATCGTGAGACACAGTCTGAGGGAGCTTTCATGAGCGGCCACTCCAAGTGGGCGACCACCAAGCACAAGAAGGCGGCGATCGACGCCAAGCGCGGCAAGCTCTTCGCCAAGCTCATCAAGAACATCGAGGTCGCGGCCCGCCAGGGCGGCGGTGACCCCGCGGGCAACCCGACCCTCTACGACGCGATCCAGAAGGCCAAGAAGTCCTCGGTCCCGAACAGCAACATCGACAACGCGGTCAAGCGCGGCTCCGGCGCGACGGCCGGCGGCGCCGACTGGGAGACCATCACCTACGAGGGGTACGCCCCCGGTGGGGTGGCGGTCCTCATCGAGTGCCTCACCGACAACCGCAACCGCGCGGCCGCCGAGGTGCGCACCGCCCTGACCCGCAACGGTGGCCAGCTCGCCGACCCGGGCTCGGTCTCGTACGTCTTCGACCGCAAGGGCGTCGTCATCGTGCCCAAGACCGAGAAGGAGGAGGACGACCTGCTCGAGATCGTCCTCGAGGCGGGGGCCGAGGAGGTCAACGACAACGGCGACACCTGGGAGATCGTCTCCGAGGCCACCGACTTCGTCGCGGTCCGCAGCGCCCTCCAGGAGGCCGGGGTCGACTACGACTCGGCCGAGGCCTCGTGGGTCCCGAACCTCCAGGTGCCGCTCGACCTCGACGGCGCGAAGAAGATGATCCGCGTCATCGAGGCCCTCGAGGACTCCGACGACGTCCAGGACGTCTTCGCCAACGGCGACATCCCCGACGACGTCCTCGCCGAGCTCGACGCGGAGGACTGAGCGCCCGCGCGCGTGTCGCTGCCCGAGGGCGCCGCGAGCCTCCCGTAGCGTGGTCGCCGAACACGTGTTCTAACCCGTGAAGGAGCCCGCGTGCGCGTCCTCGGCGTCGACCCCGGCCTGACCCGGTGCGGCCTCGGCGTCGTCGACGGTCGACCCGGGCGGGCGAGCATGGTCGCCGTCGGTGTGGTGCGCACGCCCGGGGACGCCGAGCCGGGGGATCGGCTGCTCTACCTCGAGCGCGAGCTCGACGGCTGGCTCGACCGGTTCGCGCCGGAGGTGGTCGCCGTCGAGCGGGTGTTCGCCGACGTCAACGTCGCGAGCGTCATGACCACCGCGCACGCCACTGCCGTCGCGCTGCTCGGCGCCGCCCGCCGCGGCATCCCCGTGGTCTTCCACACGCCGACGGAGGTCAAGGCCGCGGTCACCGGTAGCGGCCGCGCAGACAAGGCGCAGGTCACCGCGATGGTCACCCGCATCCTGGGGCTCGACACGCCGCCGCGGCCGGCCGACGCCGCGGACGCCCTGGCCCTGGCCATCTGCCACGCGTGGCGCGGGGCGCAGGCCGCCCGGCTCGCGGCCCTCGCCGAGGGGAGCCTGCGGTGATCGCCTCGGTCCGGGGCACCGTCGGGCAGGTCGGCCTCGACCGCGTCGTCGTCGAGGTCGGTGGCGTGGGCATGCTGGTCCACACGACCCCGGCCACCGCCGCCGGCTGCCACCGCGGCCAGGAGGCGACGCTCGCGACGACCCTCGTCGTCCGTGAGGACTCGCTGACCCTCTACGGGTTCGCCGGTGCCGCCGAGCGCGACATGTTCGAGACCGTCCAGACGGTCTCCGGTGTCGGGCCCCGGCTCGCCCTCGCGATGCTCTCGGTCATGGGCCCGGACGAGCTCGCCGGGGCGCTGACCGCCGGTGACACGAAGTCGCTCACCGCCATCCCCGGGATCGGGGCGAAGTCCGCGCAGCGGCTGGTCCTCGAGCTGCGCGACAAGGTCGCGCTGGTCCACGGGACGGCCGCCGCCCCGGCACCGAGTGCCACCCCCGCCGGGGCCGGTGAGCCCTGGCGCGAGCAGGTCACCGAGGCCCTCGTGGGGCTCGGCTGGACCGGGAAGCAGGCGGGCGACGCCGTCGAGCGGGTCGCCGCCGACGCCCCGGCCGACGCCGAGGTCGCCACCTACCTGCGCCTGGCCCTGCGGGAGCTGCGCCGGTGAGCGCCGCGGCCGACGACCGCTACCGCAGCGAGATCCGCGAGGCGGACGGCTCGTACGAGGCGACGGCGCGGGTCGTCGACGCCGGCGGCACCGACGACGAGCGGGTCGTCGAGGCCGCGCTGCGCCCGCGCCGGCTCGCCGAGTTCCCGGGCCAGCCCCGGGTCCGCGACCAGCTCGGCCTGGTCCTCGAGGCGGCCCGGCGCCGGGGCAGCCCCCCGGACCACGTCCTGCTCTCCGGTCCGCCGGGGCTGGGCAAGACGACGCTCGCGATGATCGTCGCCGCCGAGCTCGAGCGCCCGATCCGGGTCACGAGCGGCCCGGCCATCCAGCACGCCGGGGACCTCGCCGCGGTGCTGTCCAGCCTCGACGAGGGCGAGGTGCTCTTCCTCGACGAGATCCACCGGATGAGCCGTGCGGCCGAGGAGATGCTCTACCTCGCGATGGAGGACTTCCGGGTCGACGTCGTCGTCGGCAAGGGGCCGGGTGCGACGGCGATCCCGCTCGAGCTGCCGCCGTTCACCGTCGTCGGCGCCACGACCCGGGCCGGGCTGCTGCCGGCGCCGCTGCGCGACCGGTTCGGCTTCACCGGGCACCTCGACTACTACGAGGTCGCCGACCTCGTGACCATCCTGCGCCGCTCGGCCGGACTGCTCGGGGTGCACGCCGACGACGCCGGCGTCACCGAGGTGGCCGGCCGCTCCCGCGGCACGCCACGGATCGCCAACCGCCTGCTGCGCCGGGTCCGCGACTGGGCGCAGGTGCACGGCGACGGCGCCGTCGACCACGACGCCGCCCGGGCTGCCCTCGCCCTCTTCGACGTCGACGACGCGGGGCTCGACCGCCTCGACCGGGCGGTCCTCGAGGCCGTGTGCCGGCGCTTCGGCGGCGGCCCGGTCGGCCTGTCGACCCTCGCGGTCGCCGTCGGCGAGGAGGCCGACACCGTCGAGACGGTGGCCGAGCCCTACCTCGTCCGGGAGGGCTACCTCACCCGCACGCCCCGCGGTCGGGCCGCCACCGCGACGGCCTGGCGCCACCTCGGCCTGCGACCCCCGGCCGACGCCCCGCAGCAGAGCGTCCTCCCACTCGGTGACGACGGCCCGGGGCGGCTCGGCGGCTGATCCGCGCGTCCACGGCGTCCCGGGCACGCGGGAGTGGCCCACTTCGTTGGTGAGGTGTCCGGCTCTCGCCTACAGTGGGTCCTCGGCCCGGGCGCGTCCGGGCCGATCCACTGTTCACCACCGCGCGGGGGACCCCCGCTCCGAAGGACCTACTCCGATGTCTGACGGCTCCGGCTCCGGCCTCGCCTACCTCGTCATCCTGGGACTGCCGTTCCTGCTCCTCGTCTGGATGTTCATCAGCCAGCGGAACCGGTCCAAGCAGGTGCAGACCCTCCAGTCCTCGCTCGAGGTGGGGGAGGAGGTCGTGACGACCTCCGGCCTCTACGGGACGATCACCGCCCTCGACGACACCGTCGCGACGCTCGACGTCGGGAACGGGGTGTCGATGCGGTTCGACCGCCGCGCCATCGGGATGCGCGCCCCCGAGGCGGTCTGAGGTGGCCGGCCCCGCACCGCGCACCGCCGCCCGGCGCGCCCTCATCGCGCTGACCGTCCTCGTCGCCGTCCTCGGCGGCCTGCTCGGCTACTCGATCGCCTGGGGCGACGGCCAGGCCACCCCGAAGCTGGGCCTCGACCTCAAGGGCGGCACCCAGATCATCCTCGAGCCGCGCACCAACGCCGGCCAGTCGGTCTCCGCGCAGCAGATCAACCAGGCCCGCGACATCATCGTCCAGCGCGTCGACGCCAACGGCGTCTCCGGCGCCGAGGTGACGACCCAGGGCGACCGGAACATCGTCGTCAGCATCCCCGAGATCCCCACGCAGGCCGTCCGCAACGCGATCAGCAAGTCCTCGCAGATGCAGTTCCGGCCGGTCCTCGCGCTGACCAGCGGTGTGCCCGTGCCGACCGGCTCGGCGTCGCCGGGCCCGAGCGGCTCCCCGAGCCCGTCCGCCTCACCGAGCGCGAGCCCGAGCGCCGGCGGCGAGGCGGTCTCGCCGGCCCCGAGCGCCTCCGCGACGAACAACAGCGCGGTCAACGACGCGCTGACCGCGACGACCCCGAGCCCGAGCGCCTCGGCGACCCCGAGCCCCTCGGCGTCCCCGAGCCCGGGTGCGAGTGCCAACTCCGGCACCTCGGCCCCGAAGGGCCCGACCGACCTCGCCTGGATCACCCCGGACGTGCAGCAGGCCTACGACGCGCTCAACTGCTCCGACCCCAAGGCGCTGGAGAACATCCAGGACGTCGCCACCAAGCCGCTCGTCACGTGCTCCGACGACGGCGCGACGAAGTACATCCTCGGCCCGGTCGCCGTCTCCGGCGACAAGATCTCCGACGCCAGCGCCGGCTACCAGACCAACCAGCAGGGGACGGTCACGAGCACGGTCGAGATCGCGCTGACCTTCAACGGCGAGGGCACCAAGCAGTACGCCGACATCAGCCGGACGATGGTCACCCTGCCGTCGCCGCAGAACCAGCTGGCCACGGTCCTCGACTCGCGGGTCATCGTCGCGCCGTACTTCCAGAGCGCCATCCCCAACGGCAAGGCGAGCATCACCGGCAACTTCACGCTCGACTCGGCCAAGGCCCTGGCCGACCAGCTGAAGTTCGGCGCGCTGCCGCTGTCGTTCGTCGAGCAGTCGACCGTCGACATCAGCCCCACGCTCGGCAGCGAGCAGCTGCAGTTCGGGTTCGTCGCCGGTCTCGTCGGCCTCCTGCTCGTCGTCGTCTACTCGCTGTTCCAGTACCGCGTCCTCGGTTTCGTGACCATCTCGTCGATCGTCGTGGCCGGCCTGCTCACCTACCTGACCATCACGGTGCTCGGCTGGGCGCAGAACTACCGCCTCGACATGGCCGGCGTCACCGGCCTCATCGTCGCCATCGGCTTCACCGCCGACAGCTTCATCGTCTACTTCGAGCGGGTCCGCGACGAGCTGCGCGAGGGACGGTCCCTGGCCAGCGCCGTCGAGACCGGGTGGAACCGGGCCAAGCGCACGGTCCTCATCGCCGACGGCGTCAACTTCCTCGCCGCGATCGTGCTCTACCTGCTCGCCAGCTCGAGCGTGCGCGGCTTCGCGTTCACGCTCGGCCTGACGACACTCATCGACGTCCTCGTCGTCTTCTGGTTCACCCACCCGCTGCTCACCCTGCTGACCCGGCTGCCGTTCTTCCGCGACGGCCACCGGCTCTCCGGGCTCGACCCGCGGCGGCTCGGGGCCAAGACCCGCACGTACGCGGGCCGCGGGAGGTTCACCCCCGTGACGCCCGCCGTCCGCGAGACCGAAGGGAGCCGGGCGTGAGCACCTCCTTCGCCGACTTCGGCAACGACCTCTACACCGGCAAGCGCTCGATCCCGGTCGTCGCGAGCCGCCGGAGGTTCTACCTCGGCTCGCTCGTCCTCATCGTCGTCGCGCTGCTCGGGCTCGGCGTCCAGCACCTCAACCTCGGCCTCGAGTTCCGGGGTGGCTCGGAGTTCCGGGTCGCCACGACGTCGGTCCCCTCGGGGTACGAGAAGACCGCACGCGACGCGGTCGGCGCCTCCGAGGGCGAGCAGGGCGTCAACGTCACGCTCGTCGGCAACAACACGGTGCGCGTCCAGACCGAGAAGCTCACCGACACCGACAGCCAGCAGGTGCGGGGCTCGCTCGCCAAGGCCTTCGGGGTCCCGGAGGACAACGTCTCGGCGACCTTCATCGGCCCGTCGTGGGGTGCCTCGGTCAGCGGTCAGGCGCTGCGGGCGCTCGTCATCTTCCTCATCGCGGTGGTGCTGATGCTCAGCATCTACTTCCGCAACTGGAAGATGGCGCTCGCCTCGCTCGTCGCCCTCGTCCACGACCTCGTCATCACGGTCGGCATCTACGCGCTCGTCGGCTTCGAGGTCTCCCCGGCGACGATGATCGGCTTCCTCACCGTCCTCGGCTACAGCCTCTACGACACGGTCGTCGTCTTCGACAAGGTCCGGGAGAACACCAACGAGGCCTTCGCGAACGGCCGGATGACCTACGCGCAGGCGGCCAACCTCGCGGTCAACCAGACGATGGTCCGCTCGATCAACACGACGGTCATCGGCCTGCTGCCGATCACGGCCGTGCTCGTCATCGGCTCGATCTTCCTCGGGCCGGGCGTCCTCGTCGACCTCTCCCTCGTCCTCTTCGTCGGCATCCTCGTCGGGGCCTACTCCTCGATCTTCATCGCGACGCCGGTGCTCGTCTCGCTGCGGCGCAAGGACGCCGCGGTCGTCGACCTCGCCAGGCGGGCCGAGCGGACCCAGGCGAAGAAGGCGCGCGACGTCGCGGCCGCGGAGGAGGCGAGCGCGCGCGGCGAGGCGGTCCCCGCGAGCACCCTCGTCGGTGGCGCGGCCGAGCGCGAGGAGGGCGAGACGCTCACCGGGCGCACCGTGCACCAGTACGCCCGCTCGGGCCCGCGCAACCAGCCGCGGCGCACCCCGAAGTCCAAGCGCTGACGGTGCCCGAGGCGGTCTCGCGGGTCGTCGCGCGCTCGTTGCGCGACGTCGCCGACTTCCCGCAGCCAGGTGTGGTGTTCAAGGACATCACGCCCCTGCTCGCCGACCCCGCCGCGTTCGGGACGGTCGTCGACGCCCTCGCCGACGGCCGGCGCGGGGAGGTCGACCTCGTCGCCGGGGTCGAGGCGCGCGGCTTCGTCGTGGGCGCCGCCCTGGCGCACGCGATGGGCGTCGGGTTCGTGCCGGTCCGCAAGGCCGGCAAGCTGCCCGGCGACACCGTCGCCGCGTCGTACGACCTCGAGTACGGGTCGGCGACCATCGAGGTGCACGCCGACGCCGTCCCGACCGGCGCGCGCGTCGTCCTCGTCGACGACGTCCTCGCGACCGGCGGCACGGCCCTCGCCGCGTGGGACCTCCTCGAGCGGGTCGGCGCCCGGGTCGTCGGGTTCGACTGCGTGGTCGAGCTGGCCTTCCTCGGCGGTCGGTCGCGGCTGGGCGAACGGGCCGTGAGAGCGCTGCACGTCGTCTCCTGAGCCGCGTCTAGACTCACTCCATGGCGGAGCACACGACGGCCGCCACCTCGGGGAACACCGCGGCCGGGGTGGGTTCCCGGGCCAGGGCGCGGGCCGCCCTCGCGCGGGTCGGGCGCAACCGGCCGCCGAGCAACCCGGTGCTCGAGCCGCTGCTGCAGATCGTCCGCAGCACGCACCCGAAGGCCGACATCGCGCTCGTCGAGCGGGCCTACGCCGTCGCCGAGCGGGCGCACCAGGGCCAGAAGCGGCGCAGCGGCGACGACTACATCACCCACCCGCTCGCGGTGACGACCATCCTCGCCGAGCTCGGCATGACCCCGACGACCCTCGCGGCGGCCCTGCTCCACGACACCGTCGAGGACACCGCCTACAGCCTCGAGGCACTGCGCCGCGACTTCGGCGACGAGATCGCGATGCTCGTCGACGGGGTGACCAAGCTCGACAAGGTCACCTACGGCCAGGCCGCCCAGGCCGAGACGGTGCGCAAGATGGTCGTCGCGATGGCCCGCGACATCCGGGTGCTCGTCATCAAGCTCGCCGACCGGCTGCACAACGCGCGCACCTGGCGCTACGTCTCCCAGGAGAGCGCGCAGCGCAAGGCCAAGGAGACCCTCGAGATCTACGCGCCGCTCGCGCACCGACTCGGGATGAACACCATCAAGTGGGAGCTCGAGGACCTCTCGTTCCAGACCCTCTACCCGAAGGTCTACGACGAGATCGTCCGGCTCGTCGCCGAGCGCGCCCCGGCCCGCGAGGAGTACCTCACCGAGGTCCGCGACGAGGTGGGCTCCGACCTGCGCGCGGCGAAGATCAAGGCGACGGTCACCGGGCGGCCGAAGCACTACTACTCCGTGTACCAGAAGATGATCGTCGGCGGTCGCGACTTCGACCAGATCTACGACCTCGTCGCGGTCCGCGTCCTCGTCGACACCGTCCGCGACTGCTACGCGGCGCTCGGCGCCCTCCACGCGCGGTGGAACCCGGTCCCGGGCCGGTTCAAGGACTACATCGCGATGCCGAAGTTCAACATGTACCAGTCGCTGCACACGACGGTCATCGGGCCGGGGGGCAAGCCGGTCGAGATCCAGATCCGCACGCACGACATGCACCGGCGGGCGGAGTACGGCGTCGCGGCGCACTGGAAGTACAAGGAGGACCCGGCCGAGAAGGGGACCAAGACCCCGGGCGCCCTGGTCCGCGACGGGCACGCCGAGCCGGGCGGCGACATGGCGTGGCTGCGCCAGCTGCTCGACTGGCAGAAGGAGACCGCCGACCCCGGCGAGTTCCTCGAGTCGTTGCGCTTCGAGATCACGGCGAGCGAGGTCTACGTCTTCACCCCGAAGGGCCAGCTCGTCGGCCTGCCGGCCGGGGCGACGCCGGTCGACTTCGCCTACGCGGTCCACACGGAGGTCGGCCACCACTGCATCGGCGCCCGCGTCAACGGGCGGCTCGTCCCGCTCGAGTCGCGCCTCGACAACGGCGACGTCGTCGAGGTCCTCACCTCCAAGGCCGACTCCGCCGGTCCCTCTCGCGACTGGCTCCACTTCGTGCGCTCCGCCCGGGCCCGCAACAAGATCAAGCACTGGTTCACCAAGGAACGCCGCGAGGAGATGATCGAGGAGGGCAAGGAGGCCCTCGCCAAGGCGATGCGCAAGCAGGGCCTGCCCCTCCAGCGACTCACCTCGGTCGAGTCCCTCACCGGCGTCGCCGAGGAGCTGCGCCACCCGGGCATCGACGCCCTGTACGCGGCCGTCGGGGAGGGTCACGTCTCGGCCCAGCACGTCGTCTCCCGGCTCGTGGCCTCGGTGGGCGGCGAGGAGGGGGCCAGCGAGGACATCGCCGAGGCCGCCTCCCCGGTGCTCACCCGCCCCCGGTCCCGCCGGTCCGGGGACCCCGGCGTCGTCGTCAAGGACATGTCGGACGTCTGGGTCAAGCTCGCCCGGTGCTGCACCCCGGTCCCCGGTGACGACATCCTCGGCTTCGTCACCCGCGGCAACGGCGTCTCGGTGCACCGTCGCGACTGCACGAACGCCGACTCCCTCCTCGCCCAGCCGGACAAGATCATCGAGGTGGAGTGGGCGCCCACGTCGGGCAGCCTGTTCCTCGTCCAGCTCCAGGTCGAGGCGCTCGACCGCTCGCGGCTGCTCTCCGACGTCACGCGGGTCATCTCGGACCACGGTGTCAACATCCTCTCGGCGTCGGTGCAGACCTCCCGTGACCGGGTCGCGGTGCTGCGCTTCACCTTCGAGATGGGCGACCCCGGCCACCTCGGCCACGTCATCCGGGCGGTGCAGCGGGTCGAGGGCGTCCTCGACGCCGAGCGCGTCACCGGGGGCCGGCGCGAGCGCTGAGCCGGCCGGTCAGCCCTTCGGCAGCCGTCGCAGCAGCATCGTCACGTAGACGTTCGCGATGTCCTGCGGCGTCGAGATGACGAACACCGCGCCGCCGCCCCCGCCGCCGCGCGGGACCGCCGCCGCCACCGGCGCCAGGGCCTTCGCGTCGACGCCCCCCATCCCGATGAGCAGGACGGTGACCGGTTTGTCGGCGTCCGCCCGCTTGGCCAGGTCGGCCCTGAGGGCGGCGAGGCTCAGCCCGCCGGTCGTGTCGTCGTTGACCCCGTCGGTGAAGATCGCGACGAGGTTGACCGCCTGCGGGTCGTAGCCGGCCAGGACGGAGGCGTAGGCGGCGTCGAGGGTGTCGTACAGGCCGGTGTCACCCCCGAGCCGGGAGCCGAGCGAGCCGAGGGCGAAGGACAGCTTCGAGCGCTGGTCGTTCGCGCCCAGGCGGGCGACCGGCTCGAGCTCGGTCCAGTCGCGTGTGCCCTTCTGCGCGGTCGAGAACGTCCACAGCCCGACCGCGTTGTGGTCGGCGAGCAGCTGGACGGCCCCCGAGGCCGCCCGGCTGGCGACCGCGATCCGTGAGCCGCCGCCCACGGCCGACGGGTTGCTCATCGACCCGCTGGTGTCGATGACGGTGAGCAGCCGGGTCGGACGGTCGATGGCGGCCCACATCTGCTGGGCCGCCTCGACCTGCTCGGGGGAGGGGGTCGCGGTGAGCGCCTCGGCGGGCGGGCCGCCGTCGACGACGGGGGAGAGGTCGTCGGGTGTGCGGAACCCGGCCTCCCGCAGCAGCTTTCGCCCGGCCGTCGAGGTGAGGGCCCGGGCCAGGGCCGCGACCGGCTCCTTCGGGGAGCTCGCGCTCGTGACGAGCGGGAACTCCAGCGGTGGCGTCGCGGACGCCGGTACCCGCACGGTGAGGTCGGCGACGGCCGCCGCCTTGACCTGCTGCTCGGTCGTCGGGAAGAGGGAGGCGTCGGACTGCCCGGCGTGCACCGAGAGGAGGGTGTCCTCCGGGACGACGCGGCTGAGCATCCCCCCGACGCCGGAGAGCGCGGCCGAGCGCTGCGCGGCCGGCATCGCGTCGATCTCGGCGAGCCCGACCATCAGCGCGACGCTGCCGACGGTCGAGGTGTTCGGGTCGGGCAGGCGGCAGGCCTCGGTGACGATGGTCTGCCCCCACCGGACCGGGTTCGGGGCGCGGGTGCCCTTCGGCACGGCGAGGACCACCGGGGTCACGGCAACGGGTGCCGAGACGGTGAGCCCCTGGGTCCCGGAGGCGACCTGCTCGGCGAGCAGCCGGGAGTCCGGCAGCCACGCGGCCGGTGCTCCCGTGCCGCCGGCCTCGAACCGGCGGGCGGTCGCGGTCGCCGGCTCCGCGGTCACCGTGAAGGTCGCGCACGCGCTGGTGACGGTGCGCACGACCGACTCCACGGCGTCGCGCATCGCCGGCGTCGTCGTGACCCGGACGGCGGTCGGGGAGGTGCAGGTCAGGGCCGTCGTCGTCGTGCCCGGTCCGAGCCGCTCCCAGGCCTGCCAGCCGCCGACGCCGAGGACGGCGGCGAGGCCGAGCACCCCGAGGACGCTCGCCGAGCGACCCCGCTGCACGGTGCCACCGTGTCGACCCATGGCTCACGACCTCCCTGCCCGCGTGCCCGGCAGCACGCCGGGCACATCCTGCCGTGTGCGGGGCGCACGGGAAAGGGGGTGCAGGTGTGAAGTGGGTCAGCCGCCGAACTCGTCGAGGCCGGCGCGGGCCTGGTCGAGCCACTGCTGCTGGGCAGCCAGCCGCTCGCGCGCGGCGGCGGCCTTCGTGGCGTCACCGGCGGTCTCGGCCTTGGCGACCTCGGCCTCGGCCTTCGCGACCGACGCCTCGAGCTGGTCGACCATGCTCTGCGCCCGGGCCGAGAGCTCGGGGTTGGTCGAGCGCCACTTCTTCTCGTCGGCCTCCCGGACGGCGGTCTCGACGCGGCGCAGCCGCTTCTCGACCCGCTCGAGGTCGCCGCGGGGGACCTTGCCCGCCGCCTCCCAGCGTTCCTGGACACCCCGCAGCGCGGTCTTGGCCGCCTCCACGTCGGTGACCGGCAGCAGGGCCTCGGCCTCGACGAGCAGCTCCTCCTTGACGGCGAGGTTGCCGCGGAACTCCTCGTCCTCGACGGCCGCCGCGGTGTCCTTCGCGGTGAAGAACGCGTCCTGGGCCGCCCGGAACCGCTCCCACAGCGCGTCGTCGTCGTGGCGGCTGGCCCGCCCCGCCTGGCGCCAGCGGTCCATCAGCTGCTTGTACGCGCGTGCGGTGGGGGCCCAGTCCGTGCTCGTCGCGAGCGCCTCGGCCTCGGCGACGAGGGACTCCTTGGTCGCCTTCGCGTCGGCGCGGGTGCTCTCGAGCTCGGCGAACCAGGCGCGGCGCGCCTTGTCGAAGGTGTTGCGGGCGTGGCTGAAGCGCTGCCAGAGCGCGGTCTCGGTCGGCTTGTCGAGCTTCGCGGCGCTGCGCTGGTGCTGCTTCCAGTCCTCGAGCAGGGCCCGCATCCGCTCCCCGCTCTGCTTCCACTGGGTGCTGCCGGCCGGCTGGGCCGCGATCGACTCGGCCTCGGCGACGATGGCCTCGCGGGCGGTGGCCGCCTCGGCGCGGGCCACCCGGCGGTGCTCGGCCTCGGCGGCGCGCTTGGCCTCCAGGCCGCCCTCGACGCGCTCGACGGTGCCGTGCAGCGCGGCCAGGTCGCCGACGACGTGGGCCTGCTCGACGTGCTCCTTGAGGGTGGCGAGGCCGTCGGCGACCTCCTTGGCCGAGACGTCGGGGTTGGCCAGCCGGGCCTCGAGCAGTTCGGCGGACGCGGCGAGCTCGTCGTACTTGCGGGCGAAGTACTGCAGCGCCTCCTCGGGGCTGGCCCCCGGGTAGGCGCCCACCTCGCGCTCCTCGTCACCGACCGTCACGAAGACGTGGCCGGACTCGTCGACCCGTCCGAAGCGGGCGGAGTCGGAGTGTGGCGCCGGGGCCACCGGCGGCGCGACCGGGCGGGCGGCCACGCGGCGCGCGAGCGCGGCCGGCGACGGCACGGGCGGACGGGGGACGGGCTGGTCCTCGGACACGGTCAGGACTTCTCCTCGGTGACAGCAACCCGCAGGATGCTGATCGGTGCGGCCGGTGCGCCGTCGTCGGGGGAGGTGTCGTTGGGTGCGACCCCTTCCGCGGCGACCCGGTCGACGATATCCAACCCCGAGGTGACCGTGCCGAACACGGTGTACCCGCTCGGGTCGGGGATCTTCGTGTCGCCGTAGACGATGAAGAACTGGCCGCCGTTGCCGTTCTTCGGGTCGGTGGTGCGGGCCATGGCGAGCGTCCCGCGCGTGTATGTGCCGTCCTTCGGGGCGTTCTCGACGCCGAAGCCGTAGCCCGGCTCGCCCTGGCCGGTGCCGGTCGGGTCACCGCACTGGAGGACCTTGAAGGTCGCGCCGGTCGTGAGGCGGTGGCACGGGGAGTTCTTCCAGTACTGCTCGCGGGCGAGCTGGAGGAAGGACGCGACCGCCTGCGGTGCCTTCGTGCCGTCGAGCCGCACGACGAGGTCGCCGCAGTTGGTCGTGATCGTCGCGGTGAACGTCTTGCCGGCCGCGGTCTTCTTGTCCGGGAGGGTGAGCTCGGCGCCCGTCCCGAGCGGAGAGGGGGGCGGCTGGCACCCGGCGACGACCTCGGTCGACTGGTTGTCCTTGCCCGCGCCCGCCGCGTCGGACGTGCCCGAGGAGCGCCCGACGGTGAGTCCGAGGACGACGAGCAGACCGACGACGAGGACGACGACGCCGCCGACGGAGGCGACCCGCAGCAGCCGGGCGCGGTCGGCCTCGCGCTGCGCCTGACGGGCCTGCTGCTTCTCCCAGCGCCGGCGGGCCCGTGCGCGTTCCTGCTTCCTGGTCACCCCGTGGTCCTTCGTCGTCGTCGAACGAACAGCGGCGCCCAGTGTAGGCAGAGGCCGCCGTTAGGCTCGCCGCGTGCTCGCCGTCGCCTTCCCCGCCGCCGCCTTCGGGACCAACTGCTACGTCCTCGCGCCCGGTCCGGGCGAGGAGTGCCTCGTCGTCGACCCCGGCATCGGGGTCGAGGACACCCTGCGCGACGTGCTCGCCGAGCACCGGCTCCGACCGGCCGCGGTGCTGCTCACCCACGGCCACCTCGACCACGTCTACTCGGTGACCCCCGTGTGCGGGGGCCGGACCGCGGCGTACGTGCACGCCGAGGACCGGTACCGGCTCACCGACCCGCTCACGAGCATCGACCCCGGCACGCTGGCGATGATGGAGGCGCAGTTCGGTCAGCGGGCGACGTGGCGCGAGCCGGAGCGGGTCGTCGACGTCGCCGACGGCCAGCGCCTCGACCTCGCCGGCCTCGGGGTCGACGTCCTCCACGCCCCGGGGCACACCGAGGGGTCGGTCATGTTCGCGCTCGACGTCGTCCCCGACGGGCTCCCGGCCGAGGAGGGACTGGACCGCACGGTCGTCTCGGGCGACGTGCTCTTCGCCGGCTCGATCGGCCGCACCGACCTGCCCGGCGGCGACGGGGCCGCGATGCAGCGGTCGCTGCGTGACGTCGTCCTCCCGCTGCCGGACTCCACCCTCGTCCTCACCGGCCACGGCCCGGCCACGACGATGCGCCGCGAGCGGGCCACCAACCCCTACCTGCGAGGATTGACCGCGTGAACGCGCCCGCCACCAAGGTCACCCCGATCTCGGGCTTCCCCGAGCTCCTGCCCGCCGATCGGCTCCTCGAGCTGCACTTCCTCGACGTCATCCGCGAGGTCTTCGAGCTGCACGGCTTCGCCCCGCTCGAGACCCGGGCGGTCGAGCCGGTCGAGCGGCTGCTCGGCAAGGGCGGCGACGCCGACAAGGAGATCTACGGCATCAGCCGGCTGGCCGGTGACGACAGCGGCCGGGATGCCGCGCTCGGCCTGCACTTCGACCTCACCGTGCCGTTCGCCCGGTACGTGCTCGAGAACGCGGGGAGGCTGGCGTTCCCGTTCCGCCGCTACCAGGTGCAGAAGGTCTGGCGCGGCGAACGGCCCCAGGAGGGCCGGTTCCGCGAGTTCACCCAGGCCGACATCGACGTCGTCGACGTCGGCGAGCTCGCGCCGCACTTCGAGGCCGAGATGCCGCTCGTCATCGCCGAGGCGTTCGGCCGCCTGCCGGTGGGGGAGTTCCGCATCCAGGTGAACAACCGCAAGATCCCCGAGGGCTTCTTCCTCGGGATCGGGCTCACCGACGTCGTCACCACCCTGCGCATCGTCGACCGGCTCGCTCGCGTGGGGCCGGGCCCGGTGGCCGAGATGCTCGTCGAGTCGGGTGCGTCCGAGGACCAGGCGCGGCTGGTGCTGGAGCTGGCCGGCATCCGCGCCGACGACCTGTCCTTCGTGGAGGCCGTGCGCTCGCTCGGTGTCTCGCACCCGACCCTCGACGAGGGGCTCGAGGCGCTCTCGGCCGTCATCGCGGCCGGGATGGAGCAGGCGCCCGGCGTGCTCGTCGCCGACCTCAGCATCGCCCGCGGGCTCGACTACTACACCGGCACGGTCTACGAGACCCAGCTCGTGGGGTCGGAGTCGTGGGGGTCGGTCTGCTCCGGTGGGCGGTACGACTCCCTCGCCTCGGACGGTCGCACGACCTATCCCGGCGTCGGCATCTCGATCGGCCTGACCCGGCTCGTGCACCTGCTCGTGACCAAGCGCGGGCTCACCGCGAGCCGGTCGACGCCGGCGGCGGTCCTCGTGGCCGTCAACGACGAGGAGTCGCGCGGTCGTTCGCGCGCCGTGGCGGCGGCGCTGCGGGCCAACGGCATCCCGTGCGAGGTGGCGCCGAGCGCGGCGAAGTTCGGCAAGCAGATCCGCTACGCCGACCGGCGCGGCATCCCCTTCGTGTGGTTCCCCGGCGCGGGCGACGACGGCGGCGACCAGGTCAAGGACATCCGCTCCGGGGAGCAGGTCGACGCCGACGCCACGACGTGGGAGTGCCCGGCGGCCGACCTGCGCCCGACCGTCGTCCCGCCCCCCGCCTGACCCCACCCGTCCCTCGCGTATCGGGTGACCCGATAACGCGGCGCTTCGCCCGGGAACGGTTCCGGGGTGGAGCGCGGTCGTATCGGGTGACCCGATACGCGTGTGACCCGGGGCCGGGGCCGGGGCGTCGTCAGGCCGGCGGGCTGGGCGGGGGCGGGCGCAGCCCCGACTCCCGCAGCTCGAGGACGGCCAACGCCCGCACGACGTCCGGCTCACCACGCCGCCACGCCCCCGCCGGGTCGTCGCAGATGCGGGCGAGCCGCGTCATCGGCTGGTTCGCCATGGCCCGCAGGGCGAAGAGGTCGAGGTCCGGGGCCGCGTCGACGAAGCGCTGGGCCGCGGTCGCGCGGCGCGCGAACCGCCACCGGAGCAGCAGCCACGTGGCGACGACGAGGAGGATCGGCGCGAGCGCCACGACGAGGCCGAGCAGGGTCGCGAGGCGCTCGACCGCGCCCACGAGGTCGCGGCCCGCCGACGCGAAGTCGTCGCCGATCCCGGCGGCCGAGCGGAACGGCGCCGCGACCCGGTCGTCGAGCAGCGGCAGGCCGTCGACCGAGTTGCCCGCGTCGGTCATCCGGCCACGGAAGCCGGTGCCGGCGGCCTCGAGCCGGCGGCCCGGCTCGGCGAGGGTCAACGTCGTCTCGTGGACCCGCTGGCCGACCCGGACCCAGAGGTAGACCCAGCCGACGACACCGACGTCGGCGAGCACCTGCGCGGTGCGTCGGGCGGGCAGGTCGCTGTAGAGCTTCACGGGGGTCCTCCCTGGTTCGGGGCCGGTCGGGCCAGCACTAGACTTCCATCGCGCTCCAGCCGAAAGGCGGCTCCGTGGGCAACGACGCCCGCGGCCCTCGACACGAGACAGGCACAGATCACCGTGAAGGTCGGCATCCCCACCGAGGTCAAGAACAACGAGTTCCGGGTCGGCATCACGCCGGTCGGCGTCAACGAGCTGGTCCGCCGCGGCCACGAGGTCCTCGTCCAGCAGGGCGCCGGCCTCGGGTCCTCGATCACCGACGACGAGTACGTCGCCCAGGGCGCGCGCATCGTCGGCGACGCCGACGACGTCTGGGGCGACGCCGACATGGTGATGAAGGTCAAGGAGCCGGTCGCGGAGGAGTACCACCGCCTCCGCGAGGGACTCACCCTCTTCACCTACCTCCACCTCGCCGCCGACGAGCCGCTGACCCGCGAGCTCGTCGAGAAGAAGGTCACGGCGATCGCCTACGAGACCGTGCAGCTGCCGTCCGGCCTGCTGCCGCTGCTCTACCCGATGTCCGAGGTCGCCGGCTGTCTCGCACCGCAGGTCGGCGCCCACGCGATGATGAAGGCGCAGGGCGGGCGCGGCGTCCTCATGGGCGGCATCGGCGGCGTGGCCAACGCCAACGTCGTCGTCCTCGGCGCCGGCGTCGCGGGCCAGAACGCGGCGAACATCGCGCTCGGGATGGGCGCCAACGTCACCCTCCTCGACACCGACCTCGACAAGCTCCGGATGAGCTTCTGGCGCTACGACAACCGGGTGGCCCAGATCGCGTCCTCGGCGATGTCGGTGCGCGAGCAGGTGCTCGAGGCCGACCTCGTCATCGGCACCGTCCTCATCCCCGGCGCCAAGGCGCCCAAGCTGGTCACCGACGAGATGGTCAGCCAGATGAAGCCCGGCTCGGTGCTCGTCGACGTCGCCATCGACCAGGGTGGGTGCTTCGAGAACAGCCGGCCGACGACCCACGCCGACCCGACCTTCCCGGTGCACGACTCGGTCTACTACTGCGTGGCGAACATGCCCGGCGCGGTGCCGCACACCTCGACGTGGGCGCTGACCAACGCCACCCTCTCCTACGCCACCAAGCTCGCCGACCAGGGCTGGCTCGAGGCCTCCCGCGCCGACCGCGCCCTCGCCCTCGGCCTCAACACGCACGCCGGCCACATCACCTACGGCGCGGTGGCCGAGGCCTTCGGGATGGACAGCATCTCCCTCGACGAGGCGCTCTCCTGACCGCGAGCGACCCGCCGTCGACGGCCCGTCCCACGCCCGTGGGGCGGGCCGTCGACGCGTGGCTGACCCACCTCGACGTCGAGCGGGGCGTCTCGGCCAACACCCTGGCCGCGTACCGCCGCGACCTCGCCCGGTGGGCCGGGCACCTCGCCGCCGCCGGCGTGACCCGGCCGGAGGAGGTGACGGAGGCGCACGTCACCGAGTTCCTCGCCCGCCTGCGCGAGGGGGACGCCGAGCACCGGCCCCTCGCGGCCTCGTCGGCCGCCCGCACCCTCGTCGCCGTCCGGGGACTGCACCGCTTCCTGGCGCTCGAGGGGGTCCTCGCGGACGACCCGTCCCGTGACGTCGCGCCCCCACGCACCCCGGACCGGCTGCCGAAGGCCATCCCGCTGGCCGACGTCGAGCGGTTGCTCGACGCGGCGTCGGTGGGGGACACCCCGACCTCGCTGCGCGACCGGGCCCTCCTCGAGGTGCTCTACGGCACGGGCGCGCGCATCTCGGAGGCGGTCGGGCTCGACGTCGACGACCTCGACACCGACGAGGGCGTGGTCCGGCTGCGCGGCAAGGGCGGCAAGGAGCGGATCGTCCCGCTCGGGTCGTACGCCGCCGCCGCCCTCGCGGCGTGGCTCGTCCGCGGGCGCCCGGCGCTGGGCGGGCACGGCCGGGGGACCCCGGCGGTCTTCCTCGGGGTGCGGGGGGCCCGGCTCTCGCGACAGAGCGCGTGGGCGGTGCTGCGGGCCGCCGCCGAGCAGGCCCAGCTCACCGGGCACCTCTCGCCGCACACGCTGCGGCACTCGTTCGCGACCCACCTGCTCGAAGGCGGGGCCGACGTGCGCGTCGTCCAGGAGCTGCTCGGGCACGCCTCGGTGACGACCACCCAGATCTACACCCGGGTCACCGTCCAGCAGCTGCGCGAGGTCTACGCCCAGAGCCACCCGCGCGCCCGCTGAGCAGGACCGCGTGCGCTGATAGGGTCGAGCCCGATCAGCGAGAGGCTGACCGACGCACGAGAGGCACCGGGGAGTAGAGAGTTGGCCGAGACCGACGCGGCGTTCCAGATCCGCATCGACGGACAGGTCGGACCGACGGGTCGCCCGATGCCCGACTTCCCCGTTCCCGCCCCGCTGACCAGCCACGGGCCGGCGCGGATCATCGCCATGTGCAACCAGAAGGGCGGCGTCGGCAAGACGACGACGACCATCAACCTCGGCGCGGCCCTGGCCGAGCTCGGTCGCCGGGTGCTGCTCGTCGACTTCGACCCCCAGGGGGCCCTGTCGGTCGGCCTCGGCATCAACGTCAACGAGCTCGACGTCACGGTCTACAACCTGCTCGTCGAGCGCGGCCACGACGTCCGCGACGTCATCCAGCAGACGAAGGTCGCGGGCCTCGACGTCCTGCCGGCCAACATCGACCTGTCCGCCGCCGAGGTCCAGCTCGTCGGCGAGGTGGCGCGCGAGCAGATCCTGGCCCGCGTGCTGCGCCCGGTGATGGACGACTACGACGTCGTGATGGTCGACTGCCAACCTTCGCTCGGCCTGCTGACCGTCAACGCGCTCACCGCCGCGCACGGGGTCGTCATCCCGCTCGAGTGCGAGTTCTTCGCGATGCGCGGGGTCGCCCTCCTCGTCGAGACGATCGAGAAGATCACCGACCGGCTCAACCCGCGGCTGACCATCGACGGCATCCTCGCGACGATGTACGACGGCCGCACGCTGCACTCCAAGGAGGTCGTCGCGAGCGTCGTCGAGCACTTCGGCGACCAGGTGTTCCACACCGTCATCTCGCGCACCGTGAAGTTCCCGGACGCCTCGCTGGCCGCCGAACCGCTCACGACCTACGACGGCGCGCACAAGGGCGCCGAGGCCTACCGCCAGCTCGCCCGCGAGCTCATCGCCCGCGGCGGGGCGGCCTGACCCGCATGTCCTCGCCCCCCGGGGCCGCGGAGCAGGAGGCGGTCGTCCCCGGCGGTGTCATCACCCGCCGGGCGGCGGCGACCCCGTTCGAGGTGCACCTCGAGAACTTCTCCGGCCCCTTCGACCTCCTCCTCGGGCTGATCAGCAAGCACAAGCTCGACATCACCGAGATCGCCCTCGCGTCGGTGACCGACGAGTTCATCGCGTTCATCCGCGCCGCGCGCGAGGGCGAGACCGAGTGGGACCTCTCGCAGGCCACCGAGTTCCTCGTCGTCGCCTCGACCCTGCTCGACCTCAAGGCCGCCCGGCTGCTGCCGCAGGCCGGCCCCGAGGACGAGGACGACCTCGCGCTCATCGAGGCCCGCGACATCCTCTTCGCGCGGTTGCTGCAGTACCGGGCCTTCAAGGACATCGCGCACACCTTCGGCGAGCGGATGGCCACCGCCGGCCGCCGCCAGCCGCGCTCGGTCGCGCTGGAGCCGCACCTGGCGGCCCTGCTCCCCGAGCTGGTCATGACCGTGACGCCCGAGCAGCTGGCGATGATCGCCGCGCGGGCGATGACCCCGAAGGCCCCGCCGACCGTCGGCCTGACCCACCTCCACGCGCCGCAGGTCAGCGTGCGCGAGCAGGCCGGGGTCATCGGCGCCCGGCTGCGCCGCGAGCGGGTCGCGTCCTTCCGCAGCCTCGTCGCGGACGCCGACAGCACGCTCGTCGTCGTCGCGCGCTTCCTCGCCCTCCTCGAGCTGTTCCGCGAGGCGGCCATCGGCTTCGAGCAGGCCGAGGCGCTCGGCGAGCTGACCGTGCGCTGGACCGGTCCGGAGGAGGGCGACATCGAGGTCACCGACGAGTTCGACGAGTCGCCGCCGGGCGAGGACGACCCGCCGGCCGACCCCGCACCCCCGAGCACCGAGGAGACCCCCGATGAGTGAGCCCGAGCCGGAGGTGGCCGCGGCCGCCCCCGACGCCGCACCGGAGGAGCAGCTGGCGCTCGACGTCGCCGAGTTCCCCGGCGGCATCCACGGCGCCCTCGAGGCGGTGCTCATGGTCGTCGACGAGCCGGTCACGACGCCGGCCCTCGCCTCGGCCCTCGAGCAGCCGGTCGCCGACGTCGAGGTGGCCCTCGCCGAGCTCGAGGACGGCTACGCCGCCCAGAACCGCGGGTTCACGCTGCGCCAGGTCGGTGGCGGCTGGCGGATGTACAGCCGGCACGAGTACGCCCCGGTCGTCGAGCGGTTCGTCCTCGACGGCCAGCAGGCCCGGCTCACCCAGGCCTCGCTCGAGACGCTGGCCGTCATCGCCTACCGGCAGCCGGTCTCCCGCTCGCGCGTCGCCGCGGTGCGCGGGGTCAACGTCGACGGCGTCATCCGCACGCTCCTCACCCGCGGGCTCATCGAGGAGGTCGGCCAGGACCACGAGTCCACGGCCACCCTCTACGGCACGACGTCGTACTTCCTCGAGCGCCTCGGGCTGCAGTCCCTCGAGGAGCTGCCCGCCCTCGCCCCCTACCTGCCGGAGGTCGACGTGCTGGACGAGATCGCCGAAGGAGGCCGGGGATGACCCCGCCGAAGGGCCGGGGCGGCCAGCGCTCCGGGGACCGCCAGCAGCGGCCGCGCGGCGCCGGGGGAGCCGGCCGCGGGGGTGGCAACACCCGGCGCAGCCAGCCGACCCGGCCCAAGCCCGAGCCGCAGCGCCCGGTCGTCGACGTCCACGACCCCGACGGCGTCCGCCTGCAGAAGCTGCTCGCCGCGGCCGGCGTCGGCTCACGTCGGGTCTGCGAGGACCTCATCAGCCAGGGCCGCGTCGAGGTCGACGGCCAGGTGGTGCGCGAGCTCGGGGTCCGGATCCGGGCCACTCAGGTGGTCCACGTCGACGGTGAGCGGGTGCAGCTCGACGAGTCGCGGGTCTACCTCGCCTTCAACAAGCCGCTCAACGTCGTCACCTCGATGAGCGACGAGCTCGGCCGGGTCGACATCGGCGACTACTTCGGGGACCGCAAGGAGCGGCTCTTCCACGTCGGCCGGCTCGACGCCGACACCGAGGGCCTGCTGCTGCTGACCAACGACGGCGACCTCGCGCACCGGCTGCAGCACCCGCGCTACGGCGTCCTCAAGACCTACCTGGCGCAGATCCCCGGCCCGGTGCCGCGCGACCTGGGCCGGCGGCTGCGCGAGGGCGTCGAGCTCGAGGACGGCCCGGTCGCGGTCGACTCCTTCAAGGTCGTCGACTCCCAGCCGGGCAAGGCCATCGTCGAGGTCGTCCTCCACGAGGGGCGCAAGCACATCGTCCGGCGGATGCTCGCCGAGGTGGGCCACCCGGTCCAGTCCCTCGTGCGGACGCAGGTGGGGCCGGTGCGCCTCGGCGACACCAAGCCGGGGAAGTTCCGGGCGCTGTCGAGCACGGAGGTCGCGGCCCTCTACAAGGCCGCCGGTCTCTGATGCGCGTCCACGTCGTCGGCACCGGGCTGATCGGCACCTCCCTGGGCCTCGCGCTGACGCGGCACGGCGACGAGGTGACCCTCGAGGACGCCGTCCCGACGCACGCGGCGCTGGCCCGCGACCTCGGGGCCGGCCGGCTCCCGGCTCCGGGGGAGGAGCTCTCGCCCGACCTCGTCATCGTCGCCGCGCCGCCGGACGTCACCGCGGCCTGCGTGCTCTCGGCGCTCGAGCGGTGGCCGGCCGCCGGCGTCACGGACGTCGCGTCGGTCAAGGGGGCCGTCCTCGCGGCGCTGAGGTCGGCGGGCGCCGACCTCGCCCGCTACTGCGGCTCGCACCCGATGGCGGGGCGCGAGCGGTCCGGCGCGGTGTCGGGCCGGCACGACCTCTTCGACGGCCGCGCGTGGGTGCTCACCCCGACCGACGTGACGCTGCCCGAGGTGCTCGAGCTCGTCACCTCCGTCGCACGGGCGGCGGGCGCCGCGGTGCGCCGGCTGCCGCCGGAGGAGCACGACCGGGCGGTGGCGGCCGTCTCGCACGTGCCGCAGCTGGCGGCGAGCCTCGTGGCCGCGCGGCTCGAGACCCTCGACGAGGCGGCGGTCTCGCTCGCCGGGCAGGGGCTGCGCGACGTCACCCGGATCGCCGCGAGCGACCCGCACCTGTGGACCCAGATCCTCGCCGGCAACGCGGGAGCGGTCCGTGAGGTGCTCGCCGCCCTGGCCGCCGACCTGGACGGTGTCGTCGCGGCCCTGGCCGCGCTCGAGGGCGGCGAGGACGCCGTCGGCGCCCGTGGCACGCTCGCCCGGGCCATGGCGGCCGGCAACGCCGGCCAGGCCCGCATCCCGGGCAAGCACGGGGCCGCCCCGACCGCGTACACGACGGTCCGGGTGCTCATCCCGGACGAGCCGGGCCAGCTCGGGCGGCTGTTCGCCGACATCGGCGAGATCGGGACCAACATCGAGGAGTTCCACCTCGACCACGGGCTCGGCCAGCCCTTCGGGCTCGCCGAGGTCGACGTCGTGCCGGCAGCGGCCACGGACCTCGCCGAGGCGCTGGCCGCCCGGGGCTGGCGCCTGCACGGCTGAGGTCCTCAGTAGGCTCTCCACCCATGACCGCGCCGCTCACCATCGCCATCGACGGTCCCTCCGGCTCCGGGAAGAGCAGCGTGGCGCGGGCCGTGGCGCAGCGCCTCGGGGTGGGCTACCTCGACACCGGGGCGATGTACCGGGCGCTCGCCTGGTGGTGCCTCGCGCAGGGCATCGACCTCGAGGACCGGCTCGCCGTCGCCGAGGCCGCGGCCCGCTACCCGCTCGAGCTGAGCACCGACCCCGAGCACGTCACCGTGTCGGTCGGCGGCACCGACGTCACCCGGGCGATCCGCGAGACCGACGTGACGGCCGCCGTCACCGCGGTGGCCACCAACCCCGACGTGCGTCCGGTGCTCCAGGAGGCCCAGCGGCGGCTCATGGCGCAGACCGCCGAGCGCACCGGGGGCGTCGTCGCCGAGGGGCGCGACATCACGACCGTCGTGGCACCCGACGCCCGCGTCCGGGTCCTGCTCACGGCCTCCGAGGAGGCCCGCCTGCGTCGCCGCTCCACCGAGCTGCACGGCTCCGCCGACGCCGCCGCGGTCGAGGCCACCCGCGACCAGGTGGTCCGCCGCGACCGCGCCGACTCCACCGTCTCCGCGTTCACCGAGGCGGCCGAGGGCGTCGTCCTCGTCGACACCTCCGACCTCGACCTCGACGAGAGCATCGAGGCGGTGCTCGACGTCGTCGCGACCGCCACCGAGTCCGAGCGCTGACCGGCGCTCGGAGGAGGACGATTCGGGGGAGCGGGCCCCGGTACGGGAGGATGGTGCGGTGAGCACCGAGGACCCGACCCAGACCCAGGACCCCGAGGCCGTCGAGCGCGCCCTGCGGGCCGGCCTCGAGGACTTCGAGCTCGACGACGACGACCGCGCCCTCCTGGACGCCGAGGGCGGGCTCGACGACGACGCCGACCTGCGCGGCCCGTCGCCGGTCGTCGCGATCGTCGGCCGCCCGAACGTCGGCAAGTCGACGCTGGTCAACCGCATCCTCGGCCGGCGCGAGGCCGTCGTCGAGGACGTCCCGGGGGTCACCCGTGACCGCGTCGCCTACGACGCCGAGTGGACCGGGCATCCGTTCACCGTCGTCGACACCGGCGGCTGGGAGGTCGACGCCACGGGCATCCACCTGCGCGTCGCCGAGCAGGCCGAGATCGCCGTCGAGCTCGCGGACGCCGTGATGTTCGTCGTCGACGCCACGGTCGGCGCCACCGACGACGACGAGGCAGTGGTCCGGATGCTGCGGCGCGCGGGCAAGCCGGTCGTCCTCGTCGCGAACAAGGTCGACGACCAGCGCACCGAGGCCGACGCCGCGGCGCTGTGGAACCTCGGGCTCGGCCAGCCGTGGCCGGTCTCGGCGCTCCACGGACGCGGGAGTGGTGACGTGCTCGACGCCCTCCTCGAGGTCCTGCCCGAGGTCTCGGCGGTCGGGGCCTACGCGCGGGGCGGGCCGCGACGCGTCGCCCTGCTCGGCCGGCCGAACGTCGGCAAGTCCTCGATGCTCAACAAGCTGACGGGCACCGACCGCGTCGTCGTCGACGACGTCGCCGGCACCACGCGTGACCCGGTCGACGAGGTCGTCGAGCTCGGTGGCCGCGCGTGGCGGTTCGTCGACACGGCGGGCATCCGCCGCCGGGTGCACCAGACCCGCGGCGCCGACTTCTACGCCTCGCTGCGCACCCAGACCGCGCTCGAGAAGGCGGAGGTCGCCGTCGTGCTCGTCGACGCCAGCGACACGATCGCCGAGCAGGACGTGCGGGTGATCCAGCAGGTCATCGACGCCGGGCGCGCGCTCGTCATCGCCTACAACAAGTGGGACCTCACCGACGAGGAGCGCCGGCACTTCCTCGAGCGCGAGATCGAGCGCGACCTGGTCCAGGTGCCGTGGGCGCCGCGGGTCAACGTCTCGGCCCGCACCGGCCGCCACCTCGAGAAGCTCGTCCCGGCGATCGACCGAGCCCTGGAGTCGTGGGAGACCCGCATCTCCACCGGGCGGCTCAACGCGTTCCTCGGCGAGGTCGTCGCGGCGCACCCGCACCCGGTCCGCGGCGGCAAGCAGCCGCGCATCCTCTTCGCCACCCAGGCCGGCACCCGGCCCCCGCGCTTCGTCCTCTTCGCCTCCGGCTTCATCGAGGCGGGCTACCGCCGGTTCGTCGAGCGCCGGCTGCGCGAGGAGTTCGGGTTCGAGGGGACCCCGATCGAGATCTCGGTCCGGGTCCGCGAGAAGCGCAACGCCCGCCGCTGACCCGCCGTCCCGCCCCCCTCGCCCCACGAGTATCGGGTCACCCGATACGGCCGCGCTTCACCCCGGAACCGTTCCCGGGTGGAGCGCGACGAAGCCGGGTGAGGGCCCCGGGCGGGGCCGGGCGCCGCTCCGCCCCGGACCGATTGGGTCGGGCGCCGCGCGGTGGGATAAGGTTTCGACCGCTCCCGCGAGGGGGCGAGCCACGGGCTGTGGCGCAGCTTGGTAGCGCACTTGACTGGGGGTCAAGGGGTCGCAGGTTCAAATCCTGTCAGCCCGACCGCGAGCGAGGGCCGCTGCAGATCGACGGAGTCGATCTGCAGCGGCCCTCGTCGCACGTCGGGACTGACGGGATGCCGGGAGCGCGAGCGCCCTGCGAGGGACGAGCGAGGCAGGAGCGCGGCGTCCTGTCAGCCCGACGGGATCCCGGGAGCGCGAGCGCCGCGACGGACGAGCGGGGCAGGAGCGCGGCGTCCTGTCAGCCCGACCGGATGCCGGGAGCGCGGCGTCCGGTCTGCCCGGACGCGAGGCCGGGGGCTACGGTGCCGGAATGAGCATCGACCGGGACTGGGACCGCCGGGCCGACGAGCTGGCCGCCGCCTCGGTCGCCGAGAGCCCGACGCGTTGGTTCGTGCAGCTGTGGGGTGAGGCCGCCGAGGACCGGATCGACACCCCGTGGGCCCGGACCGCGGCCTACCCGCCGGTCGTCGAGCACGTCGCCGCGACCGGCCCGGGGGAGGGGCGCCGCGCGGTGGTCGTCGGGGCCGGGCTCGGGGCCGACGCCGAGCACCTCGCGACGCAGGGCTGGGCGACGACCGCCTTCGACGTCGCCCCGGCCGCCGTCGAGCTGGCCCGCGACCGGCATCCCGGCACGAGCGTCGACTACCGCGTCGCCGACCTCCTCGACCTCCCGCCGGACCTCGTGGGTGCGTTCGACCTCGTCGTCGACGTCTTCACGGTCCAGGCGCTCCCGCCGAGGGTGCGGCCCGAGGCGGTGGCGGGGGTGCGGGCGCTGCTGGCCCCGGGTGGGACCCTGCTCGCCGTCCAGTTCGTCCGCGAGCGCGGCGAGGACCCGGGGGTCGACCCGCCGTGGCTGCTCGACGAGGACGAGGTGCGCTCGCTCGCCGCGGGCGACGTGGTGCTGCACTCGCTCGAGCGCCGGGGGCACCCCCTCAACCCGGCCGGCCCGGACGTCTGGGTCGCGGTCCTGCGGCGCGGGACCTAGAGGATCGAGGCCATCCGGCGCACGGCCTCCTCGAGGATCTGCGGGGAGGTGGCGAAGTTGAGCCGGACGAACCCCCGGCCGGCCTCGGCGCCGTAGCGCGGGCCGGACCCGAGGGCGACCCGTCCCCGCTCGCGGAAGACGGCCGCGGGGTCGTCCCCGAGCCCGAGCGCGCGGCAGTCCAGCCACGCGAGGTAGGTGGCCTCGGGGCTCACCCAGCGCACCTGCGGCAGGTGCTCCCCGAGGAGCCGCCCGACGAGGTCGCGGTTGGCGGTCAGCTCGGTGCGCAGCCGGGCGTGCCACTCGAGCCCGTCGCGCATCGCGGCGACGTGCGCGATCTCGCCGACGTGGGACGAACCGTGCGTGTGCACCTCGGGCATCCGGGCGAGGTCCTCCCGGGCCTGCCGGCCGGCCACGACGACCGCCGACTTCAGGCCGGCGAGGTTCCAGCCCTTCGACGGGGAGAAGACCGAGAAGGCGTCCTCGGCGCCCGGCACGGTGAGGTACGGCGTGAAGCGGGGTCCGCCGTCATGGACGAGCGGCGCGTGGATCTCGTCGGCGACGACCCGGACCCCGAACTCGCGGGCCAGCGCGGCCAGCGTCGCGAGCTCGTCGGGGGTGTGGACCGCGCCCGTCGGGTTCTGCGGGTTGCACAGGAGGTAGCCGACCCGGCCGCCGCCGGCGGTGGCCTCGCGGAAGGCGGCCCGCAGCGCCTCGGGGTCCAACCGCCCGTCCGCACCGAGCGGTGCGTCGACCCGACGGCGGCCGATGGCCTCGACGAAGCCGAAGAACGAGTCGTACACCGGGGGAGAGACGACGACGGCGCCGCGCTCGTCGGTGAGCATCCGCAGCACCTCGCTCGCGCCGATCATCACGTCGGCGACGACGAGCATCGAGCTCGGGGCGACGTCCCACCCCCACGCCGTCCCGGCGTAGCGCGCCACCGTCTCGGCGTACCTCGGTGCCCACCCGTAGCCGGTGTCGCCGCGGGAGACCGCGGCGGTCACCGCCTCGACGACCGCGGGGCAGGGCGAGCAGTCCATCTCGGCGACCCACAGGGGCAGCACGTCCGGCGGGTAGGCCAGCCACTTGACACTGGTCCGGTCGCGCCGCAGGTCGGCCTCGTTCGCGCCGAGGATGCTCGTGCCCATCCCGCCACCCTAGGGGCCGGTGGCGCGCCGACGAGGTGGCGCCCCGTCGGCCGGGTCTCCCGCACGCAATACAGTGGCGCCCATGACGGGCGCGGGGTCGCAGGGCGGCGTGAGCACGCGTGTCCTCACGCTGCCCAACGTGCTGAGCGCGCTCCGGCTCGTCGGGGTCCCGGTCTTCCTCTGGGCGATCCTCAGCCGGCACGACGCGCTGGCCCTCGTGCTCCTCATGGTCTCGGGGCTCACCGACTGGCTCGACGGCAAGATCGCCCGGGCCTGGGGCCTGGAGTCACGGCTCGGGCAGCTCCTCGACCCGGTCGCCGACCGGCTCTACATCGCCTCGACGCTCCTCGGCCTCGCCTGGCGCGACATCCTCCCGTGGTGGGTCGTCGTCGTCCTCTTCGCCCGCGAGGCCTTCATGGGCGTCGTCGTCCTCGTCGCCAAGCGGCACGGATGGGTCGGCCTCCCGGTCCACTTCGCCGGCAAGGCGGCCACCTTCAACCTCCTCTACGCCTTCCCGCTGCTCCTCCTCGCCGACGGCACGGGCCCGGTGGCGCGCATCGCCGAGCCGGTGGGCTGGGGCTTCGCGTGGTGGGGTATCACGCTGTACTGGCTGGCCGGCGTGCTCTACGCGATGCAGCTGCGGAGGCTCCTCGCGCACGAGCGGGCGGTCCCCGCGTGAGCGCGGCGCCGGGGGGCCGTCGTCCGGACGCGTCGATGACGCTCATCCGCACGATGATGGAGCGCCCCCTCGACCCGGGCTACCGGGCCGCCGCCGACCGGCGCGAGGCGCAGGGGCTGCCGCGCTCGACGTCCCTGCGCTCGCCACGGCTGCTCGCCGCGACCCTGGCGATCGGGCTCGTCGTCGGCGGCGCCGCCGCCAACCTCAGGGCGACGAGCAGCCCCCGCTCCGCCGCGCGCGCCGACCTCGTCAAGCAGATCGAGTCGCGCCGGGTCGAGGTCGACCGCCTCTCCGTCGAGGCCCAGCGCCTCCAGGCCCAGGTCGCCACCCTCGAGGCAGCCCAGCTCGGGCCGTCCGCCGGGGGCGGCGAGCGCGGACGGCAGCTGGCCATGGCCGCCGGCGCGGTCGCGATGACCGGGCCGGGGATGCTCGTGACCCTCGACGACGCACCGGACGCCGACACCGCCACGGGTGACCAGGCCGACCAGCAGCGCGTCCTCAGCCGCGACCTGCAGTACGTCGTCAACTTCCTGTGGCAGGCCGGCGCCGAGGCCGTGAGCATCAACGGCAACCGGATCACCTCGGTCTCTGCCATCCGGTTCGCGGGGTCGGCCATCATCGTCGACTTCCGCCCCCTGACCCGGCCCTACCGCATCACCGCCCTCGGCGACCCGCGCACCCTGCCGGGGGCCTTCGCCGACGGCGCCGGTGGGGCCTACCTCACGACCCTGCACAACATGGTCGGGGTGCGAGCCGACACCGAGGTGCACGACGACGACGACCTCTCGGTGCCGGGGGCGGTGGGCCTCACCACCCGGTACGCGCAGACGGTGGATACTGGGGCGTCCCCGACGAGCGGGGCGCCCACCGACCCGGAGGACGGCTCGTCGTGATCCCTGCCATCGGCCTGGCCCTCGGCATCCTCGTCGGGCTGCTCCTGCAGCCCGCGGTGCCGGTGTGGCTGCAGCCCTACCTCCCGATCGCCGTCATCGCCGCGTTGGACGCGGTCTTCGGCGCGGTCCGGGCCATCCTCGACGGCATCTTCAGCGACAAGGTGTTCGTCGTCTCGTTCCTCTCCAACGTGGTCGTCGCCGCGTTCATCGTCTTCCTCGGCGACAAGCTCGGGGTCGGCAGCCAGCTCTCGACCGGCGTCGTCGTCGTCCTCGGGGTGCGGATCTTCTCCAACGTCGCCGCGATCCGCCGGCACCTCTTCGACGCATGAGCGAGGAGCCGGGCGGCCCCGGACGGGCGCCGCGCGACGCCCGGCACGCATGGGCCCGGCTGCGGCGCGCCGGGTCGCCGCGCCCGAGCCGGTCCAACCTCCTCGCGATGCTGCTCGCCGCCGCGCTGGGCTTCGCGATCATCGCCCAGGTCCGGCAGACCTCGATCCAGGGGCTGGAGACCCTCCGCGAGGACGAGCTGGTCCGGATCTTCGCCGACGTCGACCAGGACGGCGACCAGCTCTCCGGCGAGGTGCGCGACCTGCAGTCCTCGCTCGACCTCCTCAAGAGCCGCACCACGGGCGAGCAGGAGGCGCAGCGGGCGGCCCAGCAGCGCCTCGACGCGCTCGGCATCCTCGCCGGCACGGCGCCGGCCACCGGACCCGGCGTTCTCGTCCGGATCGACGACCCGCAGGGCAAGGTCCGCCAGACCATCATCCTCGACGCCGTCCAGGAGCTGCGGGCGGCGGGCGCCGAGGCCATCCAGGTGGGGTCGGTGCGCGTCGTCGCCTCGACGTGGTTCGCCGACACCGACGCCGGCATCTCGGTCTCGGGCACCGAGGTGCGCCCGCCGTACCTCATCCGCGCGATCGGCGACTCCGACACCCTCGCCGGCGCCATGCAGATCCCCGGTGGGGTCACCGCGACGGTCCGCCGGGCCGGGGCGGAGGCCACCGTCGAGATCCAGGACAAGGTCGAGGTGGGCGCGTTGCTCAGCGTCCGCACGCCTCAGTACGCTCGGCCGGTACCCACGCCCACCCCCTGACGCGACACCCGCGCACCGGACAGGAGAACCATGAGCGACCTCGAGTACCCCGCAGGCCTGCGCTACACCGCCGAGCACGAGTGGGTCCGCGAGGAGGGTGACGTCGTCCGCATCGGCATCACCGCCTTCGCCCAGGAGGCCCTCGGCGACGTCGTGTACGTCAGCCTCCCGGGGGTGGGGGACACCGTGACGGCCGGCGACACCTGCGGGGAGGTCGAGTCGACCAAGTCGGTCAGCGACCTCTACGCGCCCGTCTCCGGTGAGGTCACCGCCGTCAACCCCGCCCTCGACGCCACCCCCGAGCTCGTCAACTCCGACCCGTACGGCGAGGGCTGGATGTACGAGCTGCGGCCGGCCGACGCTGCCGACGTCGCGGCTCTCCTCGACGTCGACGGGTACACCTCCCAGCTCTCCTGAGCCGCGCACACCTCGCAGGTCACCCCGGGCGCGGGACTTCCACGCCGTCGTGATCTAGGGTGGGCACTCCCCGGGAGACACCGAGGAAAGGGTGGTAGGGACGAGATGACCAGCGACGAGCGCGGAGGCGACCAGCAGCCCGTGCCGGAGCCCACGACCATGCGCCTCCAGGCGGTCGAGGGTGCCCGCGTCGAGCCGCAGGGCGAGGCCGAGCACGTCCTGACCAAGGCCGACCTCGCGACCGTCGAGGCCCTGCGCCCCGGGACCGCGCTCCTCGTCGTCCTCCGTGGCCCGAACACCGGGGCCCGCTTCCTCCTCGACGACGACGAGGTGCTCGCCGGGCGGCACCCGGACAGCGACATCTTCCTCGACGACGTCACCGTCTCGCGCAAGCACGCCCAGTTCCGCCGCTCCGGTGGCACCTTCGTCGTCCGCGACGTCGGCTCGCTCAACGGCACCTACGTCAACCGCGACCTCGTCGAGGAGGCCACCCTCTCCACCGGCGACGAGGTGCAGATCGGCAAGTTCCGCCTCGTGTTCTACGCGGCGGCGAGCGACTGACGGCAGGCGCCGGTGCGCCCCCTGACCATCGGGGCCGTCGTCACGGCCCTCGCCGAGGAGTTCCCGGACGTCACCGTCTCCAAGGTGCGCTTCCTCGAGGCCGAGGGCCTCGTCACGCCGGAGCGCACCGGGTCCGGCTACCGCCGGTACGCCCCCGCCGACGTCGAGCGGCTGCGCTACGTCCTGCGGGCGCAGCGGGACCTCTTCTGGCCGCTGCGGGTCATCAAGGACTCGCTCGCGGCGATCGACCGCGGTCTCGTCCCGGCCGGCGCCGAGCTGCGGCCGGTCGTCCCCGAGCCGGCGCCCGACCCCGAGGTGCCCGACGCCGCCGCCCTCCTCGAGGAGGCCGCGCTGCGGCTGACCCGGGCCGAGCTCGCGACCGCCGCCGGGCTCGACGACACCGCCGTCGCCGACCTGCTCGACCACGGCCTGCTGCGCCCGGACGCCGACGGGCTGCACGGCGCCGACGACCTGCGGGCGGCGCGGGCCGCCGCCGGCCTCGCCCGCTACGGGGTGCAGGCGCGGCACCTGCGCGGCGCCCGGACAGCCGCCGACCGCGAGGTCGGGCTCGTCGAGCAGGTCACCGGCACCCTCCGCGGGGCGGACGGCCGGCGCGCGGCGGCCGAGGTGACCCACCTGGTCCTTGCCCTCCACGCCGCGCTCGTCCGCGGCGGTCTCGCGGCCGGCGGCTGACGGACCGGACCCGGCGCCCGACACCGCTGCGGGGGAGCGGGGTACGGTGGCCGTGTGAAGGTCATGGACGTGCTCGGGGTCCGGGTCGAGATGCCGAACAACCAGCCGATCGTGCTGCTCCGTGAGCGCGACGGGCTGCGCTACCTGCCGATCTGGATCGGGGCGGCCGAGGCCACCGCCATCGCCTACGCCCAGCAGGGCGTCGTGCCGCCCCGGCCGTTGACCCACGACCTGCTCCGGTCGGTCATCGACGACCTCGGCCACACCCTGACCCGGGTCCGCATCGTCGCGCTGCGCGACGGCGCCTTCCACGCCGTCCTCGACATCGACGGCGGCGCGCAGGCCGGGGGCACCGACGTCGACTCGCGCTCGTCCGACGCCATCGCCCTCGCCCTGCGGGCGGGCGCCGAGATCGTCGCCGAGGACGAGCTGCTCGACGAGGCCGGGGTCGAGATGGCCGAGACCGAGGACGACGAGGTCGAGAAGTTCAAGGAGTTCCTCGACCAGGTCTCGGCCGACGACTTCGACACCGACCCGGAGTCCTGAGACCGCCTCGCGCGTGCCGACCGCCCCGCGCGCCGCGACACGCCGGTGAGCGTGCCGGGTCGACGGTCGTTGACCACTGTCACATCCGTCTCTACTGTCACACCAGTCACAGAAGTGACCGAGGGAGTGACGCCGGTGTCATTTCCCGGCGTACAGTCGGCCAGAGACGTCGGCAGCACCAGGAGGTAGGCGTGAGCTCCACGGGAGAAGCGCGGCAGGGCGGTCGTCCCGCACCCACCGTCGCGCAGGGCGTCCTGTTCGCCGACGACCTGCCCGAGCTCGACGACGAGGTCGGCTACCGCGGCCCGACGGCGTGCAAGGCTGCTGGCATCACCTACCGCCAGCTCGACTACTGGGCACGCACCGGGCTCGTCGAGCCCTCGGTCCGTGCGGCCGGCGGCTCCGGCACCCAGCGCCTGTACGGCTTCCGCGACATCCTCGTGCTCAAGGTGGTCAAGCGCCTCCTCGACACCGGCGTCTCGCTCCAGCAGATCCGTGGCGCCATCACCGTGCTGCGGGCTCGCGGGGTCGAGGACCTCGCCGGCATCACCCTCATGAGCGACGGCGCCTCGGTCTACGAGTGCACCTCCACCGACGAGGTCATCGACCTCCTGCAGGGCGGGCAGGGCGTCTTCGGCATCGCCGTCGGCAAGGTCTGGCGTGAGGTCGAGGGCACGCTCTCCGACCTGCCGAGCGAGCGTGCGGAGGGGGAGGGCGGCGCCGAGGCGCTGCACCCCGACGACGAGCTCGGCGCCCGTCGCGCCGCGCGCCTGGCCTGAGGCCCGCAGCACCGGTCCACCGGCCCCGCCGGTGGTAGGTTGAGGGTGCCGCTCACACCGTGCGGGAGAGTCCTCGGCACAGCAGGCCGGGGCGCCGAAGGGGCAATTCTCCCCAGAACCTCTCAGGCGCAAGGGACCGCGCGGGACAGGCACCTCTGGAGGGACCACGCGCTCCGACAGAGGGGGAGGACGCCGTCACCGTCTGCCTCCGGAGGACCTTCGTGAGCACGCCCGCCCGTCCCGCCTTCGCCGCCCGCCACATCGGCCCCCGCGAGTCCGACCTCGCCGGGATGCTCAAGGTCGTCGGCCGTGAGTCCCTCGAGGACCTCGTCACGACCGCCGTCCCCGGGGGCATCCGGTTCGAGGGAGACCTCGACGTCCAGCCCGCCGGGTCCGAGGCGGCCGTCGTCGCCGAGCTGCGCGAGGTCGCGGCCCGCAACCGCGTCGTCCCCTCGCTCATCGGTCTCGGCTACTACGGCACGCTGACGCCCGCGGTCATCCAGCGCAACGTCCTGGAGAACCCGGCCTGGTACACCGCCTACACCCCGTACCAGCCGGAGATCTCGCAGGGCCGGCTCGAGGCGCTGCTCAACTTCCAGACCGTCGTCGCCGACCTCACCGGGCTCCCGACGGCGGGCGCCTCGCTCCTCGACGAGGCCACGGCGGCGGCCGAGGCGATGACGCTGATGCGGCGCTCCTCGAAGGTCGCCGCCGACGCCGTCCTCCTCGTCGACGCCGCCGTCTTCCCGCAGACCCTCGGGGTCGTGCGCACCCGCGCCCTGCCGCTCGGGCTGGACGTCGTCGTCGCCGACCTCTCCGACGTCGCCAGCGCCGACGCGCTGCGCGAGGCCGCCGGCGGCCGGGAGGTGTTCGGTGTCCTCGTCCAGTACCCCGCGGCCGACGGCCGGCTGCGCGACCACCGGGCCCTGGCCGCCGCGGCCCACGAGGCCGGTGCCCTCGTCACCGCCGCCGCCGACCTCCTGGCGCTGACCCTCGCGACCCCGCCGGGGGAGTGGGGCGCCGACGTGGCGGTGGGCACGACCCAGCGCTTCGGGGTGCCGATGGGCTTCGGCGGCCCGCACGCCGGCTACATGAGCGTGCGTGCCGGCCTCGAGCGCACCCTGCCCGGTCGCCTCGTCGGGGTCTCCCTCGACGCCGACGGCGCGCCCGCCTACCGCCTCGCGCTGCAGACGCGCGAGCAGCACATCCGCCGCGAGAAGGCGACCTCGAACATCTGCACCGCCCAGGTGCTCCTCGCCGTCATGGCCAGCATGTACGCGGTGTACCACGGCCCCGAGGGGCTGCGCGCCATCGCCCTCACCGTGCACGCCCATGCCCGCGCCCTCGCCGAGGCCCTGCGGGCGGGTGGCGTCGACGTCGCCGACGGTCCGTTCTTCGACACACTCGCCCTGCGCGTGCCCGGCCGGGCCGACACCGTCGTCGCGGCTGCCCTGGCCGAGGGGGTCAACCTCTGGCGCCACGACGACGACACGGTGTGGCTGAGCGTCGACGAGACGACCGACACCGTCCTCCTCGGCAAGGTCTGCCGGGCCCTCGACGTCGAGCCGCCCACCGCCGTCGAGCTCGCCGCCCCGGCGTGGCCGGAGGCCCTGACCCGCACCTCGGAGTACCTCACCCACCCGGTCTTCTCCGCGCACCGTTCCGAGACGGCGATGCTGCGCTACCTGCGCCGCCTGGCCGACCGCGACTTCGCCCTCGACCGGGGGATGATCCCGCTCGGCTCGTGCACGATGAAGCTCAACGCGACGACCGAGATGGTCGCGATCACCTGGCCGGAGTTCGCCGAGCTGCACCCGTTCGCCCCGCACGAGCAGACGCGCGGCATCCGCGGCCTCGTCGACGAGCTGTCCGCGTGGCTGTGCGAGATCACCGGCTACGACGCGGTGTCGCTCCAGCCGAACGCCGGCAGCCAGGGCGAGCTCTCCGGGCTGCTCGCCATCGCCGCCTACCACCGGGCCAACGGCGACGACGCCCGGCGGGTCTGCCTCATCCCGAGCAGCGCGCACGGCACGAACGCCGCGAGCGCGGTGATGGCCGGGATGAAGGTCGTCGTCGTCGGCACCGACCCGGTCTCGGGCAACGTCGACCTGGAGGACCTGCGGGCCAAGGTCGAGCAGCACCGCGACACCCTCGCCGCGATCATGGTCACCTACCCCTCGACCCACGGCGTCTTCGAGGACACCATCACCGAGCTCTGCGCGATGGTGCACGACGCCGGCGGGCAGGTCTACGTCGACGGGGCGAACCTCAACGCGCTCGTCGGCGTCGCCCGGCCGGGCCGGTTCGGGGCCGACGTCTCGCACCTCAACCTGCACAAGACCTTCTGCATCCCGCACGGCGGCGGGGGTCCCGGCGTCGGGCCGGTGGCCTGCCGCGAGCACCTCGCGCCCTACCTCCCCAACCACCCGCTCGACCCGCAGGCCGGCCCGGAGACCGGGGTCGGCCCCGTCTCGGCGGCGCCGTACGGCTCGGCCGGCATCCTCCCGATCTCGTGGGCCTACGTCCGGCTCATGGGTGGCGAGGGCCTGCGGCACGCGACCGAGGTGGCGGTGCTCAACGCCAACTACGTCGCCTCGCGGCTGCGCGACCACTACCCGGTCCTCTACTCGGGCACCGACGGGCTGGTCGCCCACGAGTGCATCCTCGACCTGCGCGGCATCACGAAGGAGACCGGGGTCACCGTCGACGACGTCGCCAAGCGGCTCATCGACCACGGCTTCCACGCGCCGACGATGTCGTTCCCGGTCGCCGGCACCCTGATGGTCGAGCCGACCGAGAGCGAGGACCTCGGCGAGCTCGACCGGTTCTGCGACGCGATGATCGCCATCCGCCGCGAGATCGACGAGGTCGGCTCGGGCGGGGTCGCCGTCGCCGACAGCGTGCTGCGGCAGGCGCCGCACACGGCGGTGTCGCTGGCCGGCGACTGGGACCACCCGTACGACCGGGCGACCGCTGCCTACCCGGACGGGGTCGACCCGACGGCCAAGTACTGGCCGCCGGTGCGTCGCATCGACGGCGCCTACGGCGACCGGCACCTCGTGTGCTCCTGCCCGGCGCCCGAGGCGTTCGAGGAGGACTGAGGACGTTCAGGCCGCGGGGGCGGCGTCGCCGGCCCGCACCTCGACGTCGCTCCCGGCCGTTCCCTTGGTGACGACGACCTGGTGCCCGATCCGGGCCCGCAGGTCGGCGACGTGGCTGACCACGCCGACCGCCCGGCCGCCCTCGCGCAGGCCGTCGAGGACGGAGACCACCTGCTCGAGGCTGTCGTCGTCGAGGCTGCCGAAGCCCTCGTCGACGAAGAGCGTGCCGAGGTCGAGGCCGCCGGCCTCGTCGCGGACCGCGTCCGCGAGGCCGAGGGCCAGGGCGAGCGAGGCCATGAACGACTCGCCGCCGGAGAGGGTGGCGGTGTCGCGGACCCGGCCGGTCCACTGGTCGAGGACCCGCAGCCCGAGGCCCGAGCGGGCCCCGCGGGCGGCGCGGTCGTCGGTGTGCTCGAGGAGGTAGCGGCCGGCGCCCATGACGGCGAGCCGCTCGTTGGCCAGCGCCGCCACCTTCTCGAGGCGGGCGGCGAGGACGAACGAGGTGAGCCGCATCCGCAGCGTGTTGTCGCCGCCGGTGCCGCCGACCGTGTCGGCGAGTTCGCGGACCCGGTCGTGCCGGTCGGCGAGGGCGACGACGCCCGCGACGTGCTCGGCGAGCCGTGGCCGCAGCCGCTCGACGGCCCGGCCGGCCCGGACCAGCGCGTCGTGCCCGGAGGTGCCCGCCAGCACGGCCCGGCGGGCCTCGGCGTGCGCCTGCTCGAGGGCGGCGAGGTCGGGCGGGTCGGCGGCCAGGGCGGCCGCGACGTCGGGCTCGGCGAGGGTGGCCAGCGCGGTGGCGCGGTCGCGGTCGTGGGAGAGGACCTCGTCGCGGAGCCGGTCGGTCTCCGAGACCGAGAGCAGGGCCGCGGAGGCCGCTGCGGCGGAGGGGAACCCGGAGTCGTCGAGGGCTGCGATGAGGGCCTGCTCGGCCTCGGCGTGGCGTTCACGGGCCGCGTCGAGGGCGGTCTCGGCGGCCGCGAGCTCGGTGAGGGCCCGGCGCACCGTGACGTGCCGGGCCGGGTCGCTGGAGGCGCACGGGCAGTCGGCGTGGGCGGCGAGTCCGGCCTCGAGACGGCCCCGGACCTCCTCGGCCTGGGCGGCGACCTCGGCCGTCCGCTCGTCGAGGGCCGTCGCGGCCGTGACCGCCTGCTCCAGGGCGGCGGCCACGCGGTCGGCCTCGGCCCGCGTGCGCACCTGCTCTGCGTCGGCCTCGGTGAGCCGGCGCTTGGCCTCGCGGGCGGACTCGAGCGCGGGCCGGGCGTCGGCGAGCGCGGCGACGAGGGCGCCCCGCGGGGGGGGCGCGGGGGGGGGCCAGCGCCGCCGCCCGCCGGGACTCGAGGGCGGCGACCTCGGCGCGGGCGACGGCGACCATCTCGTCGGCGGCGGCCAGCGCCTCGGGGGTCACGGGGTCGGCGGCGACGGCGGGGGACGGGTGCTCGCGCGCGCCACAGACCGGGCAGGGCGCGCCGTCGGCGAGCCCACCGGCGAGTTCGGCGGCCATCTCGTCCAGGCGCCGCTGCTGCAGCCCGATGAGCGCCGCGAGCGCCGAGGAGAGGTGCTCGCGGGCACGGACCAGCTCGGGGTCGAGGGCGGCCACCCGGGCCCGGTCGGCGTCGACCTCGTCGAGGAGGGCGACGCGGCGCTCCTGCTCGACGACGGAGGCCGCGAGGTCGTCGGTGCGGGACCCCTCGGCCGTGAGCCGGGTGACCGCCTCCGCGGCGGCCTCGGCCGCCGCGCGGGCCACCGGCAGGGCGTCGGCGAGCCGGGCCCGCCGTTCCTCGAGGTGAACCCGGCGGGCGGTCCCCTCTTCGAGGGCGGCCGCGAGGTCGCGGGCGACGGCGGCGTCCCGCCCGATCGCCGCGGCGGCGTCGTCGAGCGCGCTCGTCCGGTCGGCGAGCTCGGCGGCCGGCGCCTCGCCCGTGGTCACCTCCAGGGCGTCGAGCCGTGCGGCGCGTCGCACGACGGTCTCGGTGTGCTCCGCGACCTCGCGGTCGAGGCGCTCGAGCGCCGCGAGATGGCCCCGCAGCGCGGCGGCGCGGTCGGCGGCGGCGAGCCGGTCACGGAGGGCCTCATGAGTCAGGGCCTCGGTGTCGAGCACGGCGATCCGGTCGCGCGCCTGCTCGCCGCGGCGCCGGAGCGCGGCGACGGCCCGGGCTTCGGTGAGCGCCTGCTGGGCCCCTGTTTCCACGGTCTCGGCAGTGTCGAGGGCCGCGAGCGAGGTGGTGAGCCGGGTGGCGACGTCCGCGGCGACGGCGTCGAGCCGCGCCGGGAGGAGGTCGAGGGGGGTCTCGGCCACGGGTGGCCCGGCGGCCTCCGGGTCGTCGCCGGCGGCCAGCGGCTCGAGGGCGTCGGAGAGCCGGACGAGGTCGTGGTCGAGGGCGGCGCGCGCGGCCTCGAGCTCGGCGGCGCCGTCGCGCCGGGCGTCGGCCAGCCACTGCTCGACGTCGGCGTAGACCCCGATGTCGAAGAGCCGCTGGAGCAGCTCGCGACGCTCCTCGGGTTCGGCACGCAGGAACGTCGCGAACCGGCCCTGGGGGAGCAGGACGACGGTGGCGAACTGCTGCAGGCCCATGCCGAGGAGGTCCTTGACGACGTCGGCCACCTCGTCGTGGCGGGTGCTCAGCCCCTCCCAGGTGCCGCCGCGGCGCTCCTCGAGGAGCACCGAGGGCTGGACGCGCGTCGTGCCGTCGCCGCGCTTCTTGGGGCGGTGCCACTCGGGGGAGCGGGTGAGCCGCAGTCGACGACCCGCGACGGTGACCTCGAGGACGACGACCGGGGCCGTGCCGGGTGCGGCGTGGTCCGAGCGCAGCGACCGGCGCGAGCGCGAGCCCGGGACGTCCGCGTAGAGGGCGAAGCAGACGGCGTCGAGGAGGCTCGTCTTGCCCGAGCCGGTCGGACCGTGGACGAGGAACAGCCCGGCGGCCGAGGCGGCGTCGAGGTCGACGACGACGCGGTCGGCGAACGGCCCGAAGGCCTGGACCTCGAGCCGGTGGATCCTCATGCCGCTCCCGTGCCCCGGGCCGGCGCGGCGACGCCCTCGTCGTCGGCGAGGCCGCGGGCGACCCGCGCGGCGGTGACCGCCTCGTCGAGGAGCGCGCGCTCGGCGTCGTCGGCACCCCGCCCGCCGCGCACGTGCCCGAGGAAGTCGCAGCAGACCTCGACGGCCGACGCCTCCCGGACCCGGGTGGCGTACGGGCGCAGCGGCACGGCGGCGCCCTCCGGCTCGAACCGCAGCTCGAGGGTGTGCGGGAAGCGGCGGCGCAGGCGTTCCATCGCGCCGAGCGGACGGGTCGGGTCGGTGAGCGTCACCTGGCACCAGGCACGCTCGGCGTCGGTGTGCCGCGGGTCGGCGAGGAGCTCCTCGAGGCGCCCGCGCAGGACGGCGAGCGAGCGCTGCACGGGGGCGTCGACCTCCTCGACGACGGGAGCAGCGCCCGCGAGGTCGACGAGCAGCCCACCCTTGCGGTGCGCCCACTCGCTGAACGACATCGCGACCGGCGACCCGCTGTAGCGCACGGTGTCGGAGACCCGCTGGCGGCCGTGGAGGTGCCCCAGGGCGGCGTAGTCGACGCCGTCGAAGACATCGGCCGGGACGAGCGAGACCCCGCCGACCGAGATGTCGCGTTCGGACTCGCTGCCGACCCCGCCGGAGACGAACGCGTGCGCCATGACGACCGTGCGCCCGCCACGGACGGCGGCGTCGGCGCGCACCCGGTCCATCGCCGCCCGCAGCACCGCCGCGTGGGTGCGCTCCGGGGCCCCGAGGACGTCGGCGACGAGCGCCGGCTCGAGGTAGGGGAGTGGGTGGACGGCCACGTCACCGAGCAGCACCGGCCGGCCGACGTCGGCGACCGAGGTGCGGATGTGGACCCCGGCCCGCTCCAGCAGCCCGGAGGCGAAGCCGAGGCGGATGGCGGAGTCGTGGTTCCCGCTGGAGAGGACGACCGCGGCCCCGGCGTCGACGACGCGCTCGAGGGTCTCGGAGAGGAGGGCGACGGTGTCGGGGGCGGGCATCGCGCGGTCGTAGACGTCGCCGCTGACGAGGACGGCGTCGACGCGCTCGGTGCGGACCACGTCGACGAGGTGGTCGAGGTGCGCGGCCTGGGCAGCGAGGAGCCCGACCCCGTGGAACGAGCGCCCGAGGTGCCAGTCGGAGGTGTGGAGCAACCGCACGGACCCCACGCTAGGAGAGGGCACCGACGGACCCGTGGACCGAAACGCGCCTCCGGCTTCCGCGCCACCGCGGGATGTGGTTGGTTGTCGTCATGGGAGCCGAGGTCACCGCGCAGAGCTACTCGCGTGAACAGCGGCAGCGCTACCGCGAGAAGGTGCGCCAGAACCTCGACGTCTTCGAGCGGATGCTCACCCAGAGCTCGTTCGAGTTCGACCGGCCGATGACCGGCCTCGAGATCGAGCTGAACCTCGTCGACGAGCACCAGCAGCCGCACTTCCACAACGCCGAGGTGCTCGAGGCGATCGCCGACCCGGGCTACCAGACCGAGCTGGCGCGCTACAACATCGAGCTCAACGTGCCGCCGCGCCCGCTGCCCGGTGACGCCGCCCTCGAACTCGAGCACGACCTGCGCGAGAGCCTCAACGCCGCCGACCGCAAGGCGAAGGAGGTCGGCTCGAAGATCGTCGCCATCGGCATCCTCCCGACGATCATGCCCGAGCACTACGAGGGCGACTGGATCAGCGCGAACAACCGCTACACGGCGCTCAACGACTCCATCGTCCTGGCCCGCGGTGAGGACGTCTACCTCGACATCGAGGGCCCGACCGGCGAGCGGGTCGCCACCTACTGCAGCTCGATCGCCCCCGAGTCGGCGTGCACGTCCGTGCAGCTGCACCTCCAGGTCGCGCCGCACGAGTTCGCGCAGCACTGGAACGCCGCGCAGGCGCTGTCCTCGGTGCAGCTCGCCCTCGCCGCGAACAGCCCCTACTTCTTCGGCAAGCGCCTGCACGCCGAGACCCGCATCGAGCTCTTCAGCCAGGCCACCGACACCCGCCCGGTCGAGCTGAAGAACCAGGGCGTGCGGCCGCGGGTGTTCTTCGGGGAGCGCTGGATCACCTCGATCTTCGACCTCTTCGAGGAGAACGTCCGCTACTTCCCGACCCTGCTCGCGGAGATCACCGACGAGGACCCGATGGCCAAGCTCGAGGCCGGCATCGCCCCCGAGCTCGCCGAGCTGCGGCTGCACAACGGCACCGTGTACCGCTGGAACCGGCCGATCTACGACATCGTCGGGGGCACGCCGCACCTGCGGGTCGAGAACCGCGTCCTGCCGGCCGGCCCGACCATCGCCGACGTCCTCGCCAACGCCGCGTTCTACTACGGCGCCGTCCGAGTCCTCGCCCACGCCGACCGCCCGGTCTGGACCAAGCTGAGCTTCGCCGCCTGCGAGGAGAACTTCCGGCGGGCCGCCCGCGACGGGATGGACGCGCGGGTCTACTGGCCCGGGTTCGGCGAGGTCTCCGCCGACGAGCTGGTCCTGCGCCACCTGCTGCCGATGGCCCACGAGGGCCTGCGCCAGTGGGGTGTCTCGGATGCCGTCCGCGAGCGCTACCTCGGCATCATCGAGGGCCGGGCGACGACCGGGGTCAACGGGTCGGAGTGGCAGACCCGGATGGTCGAGCACGTCGAGGCGCAGGGCCACGACCGGCGCGAGGCCCTGCGACGGATGGTCGAGCGGTACGCCGAGCTGATGGACGCCAACGACCCGGTGCACACCTGGCCGCTGCCGTAGCCACGGCGCCGGGTCCGCGGCTCACCCGCGGGCGTTCCACGCGCGGATCGCCGGCCGGTCGTGCTCGTGCCCGAGGACGCACAGCGCACCGGCGTCGAGGACCACGCAGGCCCCGAAGCGTGGCTCCTGCCGGAGGTAGGTCGCGGTGAGGACCCGCAGGGCGTGGCCGTGCCCGACCAGGACGACGTCGTGCGCCGCCAGGTCCGGTCCGACCCGCTGCAGGACCCGGGAGGCGCGGGCCGCGACCTCCTCGACGGTCTCACCGGGGGTCTCGCCGGGGACGACGCCGTCCTCGAACACCGTCCAGGCGTCGCCGCGACGCCCACGGATCTCGGGCGTCGTCAGCCCCTCGTAGCCGCCGTAGTCCCACTCGCGCAGGTCCGGGTCGACCCGGTCCACGCGCAGCCCGGCCAGCTCGGCGGTGCGGCGGGCCCGCTGCAGCGGGGAGCACACGACGAGCCCGACGTCGAAGGCCGCGAGCGGCCCGCGCAGCGCCTCCGCGTCCCGCTCGCCCGCGGGAAGCAGCGGCAGGTCGGTGCTGCCGGTGTGTCGTCCGTCCCGGGACCACTCGGTCTCGCCGTGCCGGACGAGGAGGAGACGGCCGCGGGTGGACATGCCCGCCATCCTCGCAGCCGGGTGACAGGATGGCGGGGGTCAGCCGCCGCCGAGAAGGGGAGCCTGAGATGACCGACGAGACCCCGCCCACCGGAGGCACCGGCCTCGGTCACCGCAGCGTGACGATGACCCGCCTCGAGAAGGGCCTCTACGAGGTGACCAACGTCCGGGGCGGCACGATGCTCGTCGGTGGCGGTGGTGACTCGGCCGAGTTCACCCCGGTCGAGCTGTTCCTCACGGCGATGGCCGCCTGCAGCGCCACCGACGTCGACTTCATCACGAGCCGGATCGCCGAGCCCACGTCCTTCGAGGTCGGCTCCGAGGGCGTCAAGAGCCGGGACGAGGGCGGGAACCACCTCGCCGACATCGAGATCACCTTCCGCGTCCGCTTCCCGGAGGGCGAGGACGGCGACCGGGCGCGCGAGCGGCTGCCCCGGGCCATCGCCCAGAGCGGGGACCGGCTGTGCACCGTCTCCCGCACGGTCCAACGCGGCGCCCCGGTGACGTACCGCTCGGAGTGAACCGGGCCTAGGCTGCGGGGATGGCGCGCTACCTCGACGTCCACCCCGTCGACCCGCAGCCGCGGTCCATCGCGCAGACCGTGGCCGTCCTCGACGAGGGCGGCCTGGTCGCCTACCCGACCGACTCCGGCTACGCCCTCGGGGCCCGGATGGGCGACCAGCAGGCCAAGGAGCGGATCCGGGGCATCCGGCGGCTCGACGACCGGCACCACTACACGCTCGTCTGCCGCGACTTCGCCCAGCTGGGGCAGCTCGTCCACGTCGACAACCACGTCTTCCGGGCGGTCAAGGCGGCGACCCCGGGCCCGTACACCTTCATCCTGCCGGCGACGCACGAGGTGCCGCGGCGGCTGCTCCACCCGAAGAAGCGCACCGTCGGCGTCCGCATCCCCGAGCACCCGGTGGTCCGGGCGCTGCTGGCGGCCCTCGGCGAGCCGATGCTCTCCTCCACCCTCATCCTCCCCGGCGAGGAGGAGCCGATGACCGACGGCTGGGCGGTCAAGGAGGCGCTCGACCACGTCGTCGACGTCGTCCTCGACTCGGGGGAGTGCGGCACCGAACCGACCACCGTTGTCGACTTCACGAGTGGCGAGCCGACCGGCGAGGTGGCCCGGCAGGGCGCCGGGGCCTGGCCGGCCCGCTGAGCCCTCGCGGCCCCCGACACGTGTGAGCCCCCGGCGCCGGTGAGCCGGCCGGCGCCGGGGGCGAGAGGTGGTCGGCCCGCGCGGCCGGAGGGGGAGGACAGGCGACGCCGCTGGGGGCGTCGGCGGCCGGCTGGGTGCGGGCGGTGTGACCACCTCCGACCACGGTAGGAGCCGCACGGTCATCGTGGGACCAGTGGCATGTCAGGACTCGGTAAGAGTTCGGTCAGGGTGGCCCCGGGTCGCGCTCAGCCGGTCGGGGAGCCCCGCAGGACCGCGAGGACCCGCCGGTCGATCGCGCCGGGGGAGTGCCGGGTCTCGAGGTTGACCTCACCCATCCACGCCTCCAGGGCCGGCTCGACGGGACCCGCGTGGCCGGCCGCGGCGAGCAGCCGCGACACCTCGTCGCGGAGGGGTCCGGTGAGCGGCTCGACGTCCTCGGCCGTGCCGAAGTAGAGCGTCGAGAGGCCGTGGACGCGCGCGAGCTCGGTGGGCGCCTCCGGGTGGTCGTCGACCCGCAGGTCGGCGACGACGCCGCACCCGTCGTAGCCGGCGCCGGGGGCCTTGACGAGGAGCGCGGCGCTCTGCCGGCCGCGCGCGTCGCCGCCGGCGGCGTCCCCGGCGAGGAGGACCGCGAGCAGCCGGGCGTCGAGCGCGTGTCCCCGGTGTGCGTGCCACGCCGAGACCATCGCCTCGACCACCTCGGGACCGGTGAGGATGTTGCCCTGGACGGCGAAGGCCGTCTGCGAGTCCCCGGCCGCCTCCCCACCCGCCCAGTGCATGCACCCGGAGCCGGTGAACGTCGCGGCGCCGTCCGCGCCGACGACCCCGACCTGACGGTCCTCGCGCCCGGCGTCCCCGGCCGTGGCCCGCTCGAGGGCGGCAGCGGCCGTCAGCCCCTCGAGCAGGCCGTCCTCGACCTCGTCGAGGTAGGCGACCCGGGCCATCGCCTGGGTGGCCAGGGCGCACCGGCCGGGGACGACGCGGGGGACGACGGAGCCGACGGCGAGGAACCTGCTGGCGACGGCGACGCCCCAGGCCTCGCCGTCGTGGGCGGCGATGGAGAAGGTCATGCCCTCGACCCTAGGCGTCAGACGACGTCGAACAGCTCGGTGTGGATGTGCTTGGAGGGGATGCCCCGGTCGCTCACGATGCGCGTCGCGGCGGCGACCATCGGGCCGGGGCCGCAGACGAAGACGTCGACGACGTCACGGCCGCGGCGGCGGGGGAGCGCGCGCTCGAGGACCTCCTCGGTGAACCGGCCGACCTCCCCGTCCCAGTCCTGCGGGGGTTCCTCGAGGATCTCGACGATGCGCAGGTCGAGCTGCTCGCGCAGGTGCTCGCCGTCGGTGCGGTGGAGCAGCTCGTCGGCGGTCCGTCCGGCGACGACGAGGAGCACCGGGCGGCGGTCGCCCCGCGCCGCGAGGGTGCGCAACATGCTGAGCATCGGGGTGATGCCGACGCCGCCGGCGATGAAGACGAACCGGTCCGAGCGCAGGCCGTCGAGGGTGAAGGCGCCGTGCGGGCCGTCGAGGAAGACCTTGCGCCCGGGCCGCAGGCCGGCGACGAGCTCGCTGAAGTCACCGATGCCCTTGATCATGAACTCCTTGCGCCACGGCTCGGTCGACGGCGAGGCGATGGTGAACGGGTGCTCCTCGAACACGAACGGGGAGGTGCCGATCTTCAGCCAGGCGAACTGGCCGGGGCGGAAGGGCACCCCGCGGTGACCCGTGGCGTGGAGGACGAGGGTGACCGCGGTCGGTGACGCGCGGCGCACCTCGTCGACGACGTAGCGGTTCCGCAGTGAGCGCAGCGGTCGCCACAGCCACCGGAACGCGAGGGCGCCGAGCATCAGGCCGCCGAGCGCGACGAACCACACCCGGGCCTCGGGGAACCGGGTGAGGTCCTCGAGCCAGAGGACGTGCAGGGCGGTCGCGAGCACGGCGACGTTGGCCAGCACCACGTGCGCCAGCCGCCAGCCCTCGTACCGGGGTCGCCGGCGGCGCCGGGTCAGGCCGAACACGGCGAGCCCGGTGAGGGCGAGGGTGGCGGTGCTCGCCGCCCAGACGCGCGGTGGCGCCGTGCGCAGGTCGAGGACGGCGAGGCCGATCCCCGGGCGCAGCACGACGGCGAGCACGTGGAGGAGCACGAGCCCGACCGCCACGAGGGCCAGCGCCCGGTGGCTGCGCAGGAGCCGTTCGACGCCGAGGTACCCGGTGAGCGGCCGGAAGCGGCTCGGGAGGAGGTAGGTGAGGACGAGCAGGGAGGCCGCGCCGAGCGCGGCGACGAGCGAGGTGACCCGCCAGGCGCCGTGGTGGACCCACTCGGGCGCCTGCCAGAGGGCCCAGACGGGTACCGCCACTCCGACCGCCACCAGGGCGGCCCACACCGCGGGGGCGACCCGACGGCGCGCGGCGCCGCCACCGCTCGCCCGGACGCGGCCCCTGCCAGGCCCGATGCGCACTTCCGTCTCCTTCGACGCGCACCCTGCTGGGGTGACGGTACGACCGCGGAGGGGCGTCGTACGTCAAGGCAGCGATAAGCCGGTGTCAAACCGGCGCGAGAGCTTCACGGGGTGGCCCGTGCGTCAGCGACGGCGCAGGAGCAGGACGGTCTCGACGTGCCGGGTCTGGGGGAACATGTCGACGACGCGGCCCTCGACGGGCTCGAGGCCGGGCATCGCCTCGAGGTCGCGGGCGAGGGTGTCGACGTTGCAGCTGGAGTACACGACGTGGGTCGCGCTCGAGGCGTCCAGCCGGGCCGCGAGGGCGGGCCCGATGCCGCGTCGCGGAGGGTTGACGACGACGAGCTCGGGCTCGCCGGGGACATCGGTGGTGGCGTCACCCGAGACGAAGGTGACCTCGAGCCCCGGTGCGACCGAACCCATCTCGTCCGCGGAGCGCCGGGCAGCCGCCACGGCCTCCTCCGACGTCTCCACCCCCGTCACCCGCCGGCCGGGAGCGGCGAGGTGGAGGGCGAAGCCGCCGACACCGCAGTACAGGTCGGTGACCGAGGACGGCTCGAGGTCGTCGGCCCAGGCCCGGGCCTGCGCGTAGAGCGCGGCGGCGACGCTCGTGTTGGTCTGGAAGAAGGCTCGCGGCCCGAGGTGGAGGGTGACGTCGCCGACCCGCATCGGGAGGGTCGACTCCTCGGTGAGGACGACCTCCTCCTCACCCTCGAGGACCGCCTTGTGCTCCGGGTGGAGGTTGACGCTGACCACCCGCGCCGAGGGAAGGGCCGCGCGCAGGTCCGGCAGCAGCCGGCGGACGGCCTCGCTCCCGAATTGCGTGCGCACCACGAACCGGACGAGGTGCTCGCCGTCGGGGGAGTGGGTGACGAGGGCGTACTTGAGCTCGCCCCGCCGACCGCGCACGTCGTACGGCTCGATGCGATGGTCCGCGAGCACCCGGTGCAGGGGATCGAAGGTGGCCGAGAGGCCCGGCTCGTAGAGACCGCAGCGCCGCAGGTCGACCCCGCGGCCACCGGGGTCGAGGATGCCGAGCGTGGGCCGCCCGGCCCGCCCGCCGACGACGAGCTTGGCCTTGTTGCGGAAGTGCGAGGCGGGGGAGCGGACCGGGGCGGACCACCGCATCGTCCCGGTGTACGGCGCGAGGGTGGCGCGGACGCGGTGCTCCTTCTCGGCGAGCTGGGCGTCGTACGGCGTGCCCATCAGCGTGCACGACCGGCAGCGGCCGGCGTCGAAGTAGTCGCACTGCATCGCCGCACAGCGTACGACGCGACGGCGGGGTGTCGCCGCGGCCGGGTCCGGTCCCACGCGTAGCGTCGGAGAGGTGGCCGACCTCACCGAACCCTGTCCCATGTGCGGCACCCTGATGCGCTGGGAGACCTCGCACGAGCGGTGCGACGGGTGTGGGTGGATCCGGCCCTGCTGCGAGGGCGCGCCGTGCCCGGTCCCGAGTGCTGCCGCGTCGACGCCGGGAGCGGCCGGCTAGGAGCCGAGCGCCTCCAGCACGTGCGGCGCGAACGTCCGCGCGAGCTCCGCGTAACCGGCGTCGTTGGGGTGGAAGAAGTCCGGCGCGAGCCGGCCGCGCCAGCTGGTCGGGCCTTCGGCGCGCATGTCGACCTTGACGAGTTTCCCTGTGGCAGACGCTGACTCGATGTGGATGTTGGCTGCACGGGCGGCGGCGCGGGGCTGCGGCAGGGTCGCGACGACCGCACCGCGGGGGAGGGCAGCGACCATCCGGGCGAACTCCGCCGGGAGCCGTCGGCGCACTCCGCCACCGGCGAAGAGGTCGTTGGACCCGACGAGGACGGTGACGAGGTCAGGGCTGCTGGTGCCCTCGGCCGGCGGGAGGGCGCGCAGCACGGGGAGCTGCTGGTCGGTGACGTCCGCGGTGCGGGCTCCGGTGGCGGAGAGGTTGACGACGACGAGCGGGTGGCCCTGTGCGGCGAGCGTGGTCGCGAGCTGGTCGACCCAACCGGCGTCCCACGCGGAGGCGCCCACCGCCTGGGACATCGAGTCGCCGAGGACGACCCAGCGCCGGCCCGGGGTCGCGAGGGCCCGCCGGTTGTGGGCCGCCCAGGCGGCCGCGTAGGGCTCGACCTGGGCCTGCACGCCGCGGACACCGGGCAGGACCAGCCCGAGGGCGCGGACGCCGCGCCCACCCGGTCGGCCGGTCCGGTTGTCGTAGGCGAACCCGGGGGAGGAGGTCATCGCCGGTCCTCGCGGAGGGCGGCGAGGGACCGGCGCTGGTGCCCGCGCCCGTCGTGGTTCGACGGATCGAGCCAGGCGCGCAGGGCGTCGCGGACCCACGGCCAGTCCGCGTCGGTCATGCCGAACCACGTCGTGTCGCGGGTGCGGCCCTTGGTGACGAGGGCCTGTCGCCACGTGCCCTCCTCGGTGAAGCCGAGCCGGAGCGCCGCACGGCGCGACGGGGCGTTCAGCGAGTCGCACTTCCACTCGTAGCGGCGGTAGCCGAGCGTGTCGAACACGTGGTCGGCGAGCAGCAGCTGGGCCTCGGTGGCGGCGGCCGTGCGCTGCAGGGCGGGGGACCAGACGATGGCTCCCACCTCCACCGAGCCGACGGCCGGCTGGGCCCGCATGAGGTGCACCCGGCCCAGGAGGGCTCCACCGGCCGGGTCGACGACGGCGAACGGCTGCGTGTCGTCCGCCGCGGCGGCCGCCTCGATGACGGCCCGGGCGTCCTCGGCGGTCCGGGGCGCCTCGGTGGACTGGTAGGTCCACAGCTCGTCGTGGACGCCGAGGACGGCGGCCAGCTCGGCGGCGTCGTCGGGGACGAGCGGGCGGAGCCGGACGAGCCGGCCGTCGAGCGTCACCGGGCGCACGGGCTGCGCGGTGGTGAACGCCACGATGTCGCCGATCGGCTGGCCGTGCTGGTTGAGGCGGGGCACGACGCCCAGCGTAGGTCGGCCGTCCTCGCCGCGGGCCGGGGCCGGAGGAGGGTGGACGGGCTGGTGAGCTCAGCAGAATGACATAATGTCGATTATCGGCGTTCTGCCGAGTCAGTCCGCGACGGCGACCTCGTGGCAGTCGTAGGTCTCGATCCGGCTGACCAGGCCCCCTCGCAGGGTGACGAACTGGGCCAGGTGCGCCCGCAGTCGCTGCCCGCGCCGGAACGGTCCGGCGTCGCGGGCGACGACGGCGCTCCACGTGCAGCGCACCGCGGCCACGTCACCGGAGACGATGACGTCACGCACGTCGTAGCGCTGCGTCTCCAGCAGCTGTGCTCCGGCGGTGGACGCCACCCGCATGGCCTCGCGGTCGGCGGTCCCTCCGGAGGGCCGCAGCGCGTTCGGGTGCTCGACGGTCACGACGTCGTCGGTCATCAGGGCCAGGAGCCGATCCCCCGAGAGGCCGTCCTCCAGGGCTCGGTAGAGCGTGCGCACGGCGGTCTCGACGTCGGTCATGACGGTGACCGTAGCCCGCTGCGGCACTATCCACAACCTAGGTTGTGTACTGGTACGGTCCTCCGGTGAGCGACATCCGGCCCGAGGACCTCGACCTGACCGTCCTGGCCGCGATCGCCGGGGCCGCCGCCGGCGACGCGGTCCTCGCCGGCCTGCACGACGCCGGCTACCCGGGGGTCCGTGCGGGCCACGGCTACGTGGTGCAGGTCCTCCTGCGCGACTCCCCCACCGTCGGCGAGCTCGCGCTCGAGCTCGGCGTGAGCCAGCAGGCCGTCTCGAAGACGGTCGGCGAGCTCGAGCGCCTCGGGCACGTGACCCGGCGTCCCGCGCCGGAGGACGCCCGGGTGCGGCGGATCGAGCTGACCGACCGCGGTCGGGGCCTGGTCGAGGAGACCCGGGCGCGTCGTGCCGCCCTCGTCGACCGGGTGCGGGCGGCGGTGGGGTCCGAGCCGCTCGAGGCCGCGTCCCGCGCGCTCGTCGCCCTGCTGGACGCCGCCGGAGCCCGCGAGCAGGTGGTCGCACGGCGGGTGCGGCCACCCGGGTGAGGCCGGTCAGCCGCCCACGTAGGCCGCGAGGTGCTGCCCGGTGAGCGTCGAGGCTTCGGCGACGAGGTCGGCCGGGGTGCCCTCGAAGACGACGCGGCCGCCGTCGTGGCCGGCGCCGGGGCCCAGGTCGATGATCCAGTCCGCGTGGGCCATGACGGCCTGGTGGTGCTCGATGACGAGGACCGAGGTGCCCCCGTCGACGAGCCGGTCGAGCAGCCCGAGGAGCTGCTCGACGTCGGCGAGGTGCAGCCCGGTCGTCGGCTCGTCGAGGACGTAGACCGCGGCATCCTCGCCCATCCGCGCCGCGAGCTTGAGCCGCTGCCGCTCGCCACCGGACAGCGTGGTCAGCGGCTGCCCGAGCGTGAGGTAGCCGAGCCCGACGTCGGCCAGCCGCTCGAGCACCCGGTGGGCCGCCGGCACCCGGGCCTCGCCCTCGGCGAAGAACGCGACCGCGTCGGTGACCGGCATCGCGAGGACCTCGGCGATGTTCCGGCCGGCGAGCGCGTAGTCGAGGACGGCCGCCTGGAAGCGCCGGCCCTCGCAGACCTCGCAGGTCGACTCGACGGTGGCCATGACGCCGAGCTCGGTGTAGATGACGCCCGCGCCGTTGCACGTCGGGCAGGCACCCTCGGAGTTCGAGCTGAAGAGCGCCGGCTTGACGCCGTTCGCCTTCGCGAAGGCCTTCCGGACCGGCTCCAGGAGCCCGGTGTACGTCGCGGGGTTGCTGCGCCGGGACCCCTTGATGGCGGCCTGGTCGATGACGACGACGCCGTCGCGCCCGGCGACCGACCCGGTGACGAGCGAGCTCTTGCCGGACCCCGCGACACCGGTGACGACGCAGAGCACCCCGAGCGGCACGTCGACGTCGACGTCGCGCAGGTTGTGCGTGGAGGCGCCGCGGACCTCGAGGACGCCGGTGGCCGCCCGTACCGACGGCTTGAGCGACGCGCGGTCGTCGAGGTGGCGGCCGGTGACCGTGTCGCTCCCCCGCAGCCCCTCGACGGTGCCCTCGAAGCACACCGCTCCCCCGGCGGACCCGGCGCCCGGCCCGAGGTCGACGACGTGGTCGGCGATGGCGATCGTCTCCGGCTTGTGCTCGACGACGAGGACCGTGTTGCCCTTGTCGCGCAGCCGCAGGAGCAGCTCGTTCATCCGCTGGATGTCGTGCGGGTGCAGCCCGATCGTCGGCTCGTCGAAGACGTACGTGACGTCGGTGAGGGCCGACCCGAGGTGGCGGATCATCTTCGTGCGCTGCGCCTCACCGCCCGACAGCGACCCGGCCGGCCGGTCGAGGGACAGGTAGCCGAGGCCGATGGTGGTGAACGAGTCGAGCAGGTGCTGGAGTCCCGCCAACAGCGGTGCGACAGAGGGCTCCTCGAGCGCGCGCACCCACTCGGCGAGGTCGCTGACCTGCATCGAGCACAGGTCGGCGATGTTCTTCCCGGCGATCCGCGAGGCCCGCACCTCCGGGCCCAGGCGGGTTCCGTCGCACTCGGGACAGGTCTGGAACGTCACCGCGCGCTCGACGAACCGGCGCACGTGCGGCTGCATCGCCTCGGGGTCCTTGGACAGCATCGACTTCTGGATCCGCGGGATGATGCCCTCGAAGGTCAGGTTGACGCCCTCGACCTTGATCTTGGTCGGCGGCGCGTAGAGCATCGTCTCGAGCTGGCGGGCCGTGAACTCGTCGATCGGGACGTCCATCGGCAGGCCCATGCCGGCGAAGAGCCGTCCGTACCAGCCGTCCATCGAGTACCCGGGCACGGTCAGCGCGCCGTCGGAGAGCGAGCGCGTCCCGTCGTACAGGGCCGTCCGGTCGATGTCGCTCACCTGCCCCATGCCCTCGCAGCGCGAGCACATGCCGCCGAGGTACACGGCACCCTTGACGACGCTCTTCTCGACCCGGCCGTCCTTCTCGGTGGACATCACGCCGCTCGCGGTGCGGGTGGGCACGTTGAACGAGAACGCGGTCGGCGGCCCGACGTACGGGTCGCCGAGCCGGCTGAAGAGGATGCGCAGCATGGCGTTGGCGTCGGTCGCCGTGCCCACGGTCGAGCGGGGGTTGGCGCCCATCCGCTCCTGGTCGACGATGATCGCCGTCGTCAGCCCCTCGAGGCGGTCGACCTCGGGCCGCGCGAGCGTGGGCATGAAGCCCTGGACGAACGCGCTGTAGGTCTCGTTGATGAGGCGCTGGGACTCGGCGGCGATCGTCCCGAACACGAGGGAGCTCTTCCCGGAGCCGGAGACCCCGGTGAAGACGGTGAGCCGGCGCTTGGGCAGCTCGAGGGTGACGTCCTTGAGGTTGTTCTCGCGAGCGCCCTGCACCCGGATGAGGTCGTGCCGGTCGGCGACGTCGTGCGTCCGGTCCCCCGTGGTCTGCGCGTCCATCCGCACAGGCTAGGGGGATCCCGCCCCTCGTGCTTCTCCGGACCTGACCGGCCGGGGGCGGGCGGGTGGTAGCCGCCGAACGCGGCTGGCCTCGACCTCGTAGCGGCTGACCGGTGCCGCCCCGGCACGGAAGAACCGCCGCCGGATCGCGCCGTCGACCTCGACCCGCTCCCCCACGACGAGACGGCCCGCGACCCGTCGGGTGGCCGGACTCCAGCAGGCGACGTCGACGGTGTCGGCGGCCGCCCGCGACGCCCCGGGGCGGAGCGCGCGGGTCACCGTGACGCGCAGCCCGTGGACGACGTCGCCGCTCGGGAGGCTGCGTGGCTCGTCGAGCGAGGTGACCCGCCCGCGCAGGTGGACGGTGTTGAGGTCCGGCTCGTCCGTGGTCGGTGTCATGGGCTCCCCCTCGGGCTCGGGCCGGCCCGGTGCCGGCCAGGCGTCGAGCACACCGCCAGACGCGGTCGGTGGCAACCCTCCTGCCGGAGGTTGTGGACGAGGGCTCCGGGTGCGGGTGCCTGTGGACGAGCGCGCCCGAGGTGGTCCCCCGGGGCCGCAGGGGCGGGTGAGGTACGAGTTCCTGTCAGCAGCCTGACGGTTCGATGACCTTTTTGCTCCCACCCCCTGCGCACCGTGGATCCTCCGCCTATCGTGGAGCCAGGTGCACGAGCAGGGCGTGTACCGGGTGCCCCGCGGGGCGCCCTGATGAGACGAAACGAGTCGTGGTGCGTTCTTCCGAGGGCCGTGGGGTGGGTCTGCGACGCGTCGTCGCGTCCCTGGCCGTGACGGTCGTGCCGCTCGTCCTCGCCGCGGGTCCGGCCCTCGCCGACACCAGCGGGCAGAGCACCGACTCCGGCCGGCTCTTCACCGTCGACCTCCTGGCGCCCGAGCCCGCCCCGTCGCCCACCCCCACGGGCGACACCTCCGGCTCCCCCACGCCGACCCCCACCTCGACGAGCAGCGCCACTCCCACCCCGGCGCCGACCGTGCTGCCCCCGGACGGCGACGGCGGGCACCAGGAGCCGGCCGAGGAGCCCCCGCTCAGCGGTGCCGCCCTCGCGGCCCAGATCGCCGAGGCCGACCGCATCGCGGCGCTCATCGAGGGCTCCGGCTCGGCCGTGGCCGCCGAGATGCGCACCATGGACCAGCTCTCGGTCCGCTCGAACGCGGTCCTCGAGGAGCTCGCCGCGGCCACCGAGACCGAGTCCGCCGCCCGCGAGGAGGCCGACTCCGCCCGGGCCGACCTCGTCCGGCTCGAGGGGCGGCTGGCCACCGCCCGCGGCGTCGTCAAGGACTGGGTCTTCGACGTCTACTCGGGCGGGGGTGGCAACTCCGACATCGCCGGCATGTTCTCCGCCCTCGACGCCGACGACAGCCAGGTCAGCGACCCGCTCGGGGACCTGTCGTACCTCACCGACCAGCGCACCCGCGCCCTCCAGGAGGTCCGGGTCCTCACCGCGGAACAGGTGCGCCTCACCGCCACCGCCGAGCAGGCCGAGGCCGAGGCCACCGACGCCCGGGGGCGCATCTCCGCCACCCACGCGAAGCTCGACGTGCTCATGCGCGACCAGCGCGCGAAGATCGGCCGGCTCCGGACGCTGCAGATGGCCGAGGTCGACAAGGCCGGCCCGATCGCCAACGCCCTCGTCGGCGCCCGCACCCCCCAGGCCCGCGCCGCGGCCGAGCGCCTGCGGGCGGCGCTGTCGACGGCGGTCATCGAGACGGCGCACGTCGGCAAGCCGTGCAGCGACGACACCGGCGACCACCCCAACGGGATGTTCCCGGACGCCGCGCTCTGCCCGGTGTGGAGCGCCCCCGGGGAGCGCCTCTCCCCCGCCGCAGCGGCCGCGTTCAACGCGATGAGCCAGGCGTACGCGGCCCAGACCGGCGCGCCGCTGTGCGTCACCGACTCCTACCGCTCCTACCCGGAGCAGGTGTCCGTCAAGGCGACCCGCGGCGCCTTCGCGGCCACCCCCGGCACCAGCCGGCACGGCCTCGGCCGGGCAGTCGACCTCTGCGGCGGCGTCGACGACTTCGGGTCGGCGGCCCACCACTGGATGCGCCAGAACGCCCCGCTCTACGGCTGGTTCCACCCCGGCTGGGCGGAGGCCGGGGGCTCGCTCCCGGAGCCCTGGCACTGGGAGTACGCGGGCTGACCACGGCCGCCCGGGCGGGGCGCGCGTGACGCGCTCGACCGAGTAGCGCGACCTACGGCGCGCACGGCCGGTCGTGTGGAACGCTTCGCGTCATGACGACGCAGTCGGAGGCGGTCGACGCCTACGCGGAGACCGCCCGCTACCACCGCCCCTGGTACTGGTACGACTGGGCGAACTCCGCGTTCGTCACCACCGTCGGCACGGTCCTCTTCGGGCCGTACCTCACGTCGGTCGCGAAGGAGGCCGCCTGCCCCGGCATCGCCGAGGGCGAGGTCTGCCGCACCGACCTGCACGTCGTGCCGGCCGCGGCCGGCCTGCCCGGGTGGGTCGCAACGCTGGCCTTCGTCGTCACCATCGGCCTGCTCGTCCTCCTCGTCGGCTCGGCCGTCGCCTTCGCCCGCGGTGCCCGGCTCCCGGTGCGCCCCTCGGCCCTCGTGCCACCGCTCGCCGTCGCGGCGCTCGCCCTCGTCCTCACCGCTCCCCTCTCCCCCGGCTCGGTCGCCTCCTACACGGTGACCCTCTCGACCATCGCCTCGGCCGTCCTGCTCATCGCGGTCGGCGCGATCAGCGACCGCTCGCGTCGGCCGGCGCGGCTGCTCGGCCTCTTCGCCTGGGTCGGCTCGGCCGCGGCGTGCGGGCTGTTCTTCCTCGCCGGCACGAACTGGCGCTTCGGCGCGTCGATGATGATCATCGCCTCGATCAGCCTCGGCGCCTCGCTCGTCGTCTACGACTCGATCCTCTGCCGCATCGCCCGCCCGGACGACCGCGACAAGGTCTCGAGCCGGGGCTGGGCGCTCGGCTACCTCGGGGGCGGGCTCCTGCTCGCGGCCAACCTGGCGATCGTCGTCCAGCCGGACCTCGTCGGCGGCACGGCGATGGCGGTCCGGATCAGCATGCTGTCGGCGGGGCTCTGGTGGGCGGTCTTCACCCTCATCCCGGTCATCGGGCTGTGGAGCCTGCGCGGCACGGCGCGCGAGGACCTCGACGCGCCGCGGGCGGGGGTCGTGCGCGGCAGCCTGGCCCAGCTCGGTCACACCTTCCGGGACCTGCGCAGCTACCCGAACACGATGCTCTTCCTGCTCGCCTACCTCTTCTTCAACGACGGCATCCAGACCGTCATCTCCTCGAGCAGCATCTACGGGGCCGAGCAGCTCGGCTTCGAGAGCAGCCAGCTCATCACGCTGATCCTGCTCGTCCAGTTCGTCGCCTTCGGCGGGGCGCTGCTCTTCGGGGCCTTCGCCGCCCGCTGGGGGGCCTGGCGCACCATCCTGCGCAGCCTCGTCGCGTGGGCCGCGATCGTCGTCGCCGCCTTCTTCCTGCCGGCCAAGGCGTTCGTGCCGTTCGTCGTGCTCGGGGTGCTCATCGGCATCGTCCTCGGCGGCAGCCAGGCCCTCAGCCGCTCCCTCTTCTCCCAGCTCGTGCCGCGCTCGCGCGAGGCGGAGTTCTTCGCGCTCTACCAGGCGATGGAGCGGGGCACCTCCTGGCTCGGGGCCTTCCTCTTCGGCCTGGTCCACCAGCTGACCGACTCCTACCGTCCGGCGATCGTCGCGCTCATCGTGTTCTTCGGCCTGGGTTACCTCGTTCTCCGACGCGTCGACGTCCGAGCGGGCATCATCGACGCGGGGAACGAGCTGCCCCGCGTCGTCTGACCGGCCGTGTGATCCGTGTCACAACGTGCGGGGGCATCCGGGGCCGTGCGGAACAACGAACCCCGGGCGCACGTTCTCTCACCATTGACCCGACCGCGCTGACCCCGGTCGGGACATCAAGAACCCCCGGGAGACACCCATGGCAGAACGCAGCCTGCGCGGCAGCCGACTCGGCGCCCTGAGCATGGAGACGGACGACAACGTCGTCCCCTCCGAGCGCAACATCACGACCTACCTGTGCCCCAACGGGCACACCATCGAGCTCCCCTTCTCCGTGGAGGCCGACGTCCCCCCGACGTGGGAGTGCCGGTGCGGCGCGGTCGCGAAGCTCCAGGGCGGTGGTCCGGAGCCGGAGGGCAAGCCGGTCAAGCCGCAGCGCACCCACTGGGACATGCTGCTCGAGCGTCGCTCCATCCCCGAGCTCGAGGAGCTCCTCGAGGAGCGCCTCACGCTGCTGCGCGCGTCGCGCGGCGAGAAGACCCGCAAGACCGCCTGACGCACCGGGCCTCCGAAGGACGCGCGAGCGCCGGTCACCCGCGTGGTGGCCGGCGCTCCGTCGTGCGCGGGGACGTCACTCGACGACCTCGCCCCGGACGACGTCCGGCGGGCCGTCCCCGTTCCGTCCGCCTCCCCCGCCGCGCGGACCCGGCCAGTCGCCGAAGGGGCCGAGCAGGCGGCGGGCGACGGCCGCCTCGAGCCAGGCGCGGGTGATCGGGCGCGTCCACGGCAGGATGACGAGGAAGCCGACCACGTCGGTGACGAATCCGGGGGTGAGCAGGAGGGTGCCGCCGACGAGCACCAGCGCGGCGTCGGCGAGCTCGCGGCTCGGCATCGTCCCGCTGCGCAGCGCACCGCGCAGCGCGGCCCAGGCACGGCCGCCCTCGCGCTTGACGATCCACGCCCCGAGCAGTGACTCGAGCAGGAGCAGCAGGAAGGTCGGCCACCCGCCGATCGCTCGCCCGACGAGGACGATGACGGCGATCTCGAGGAGCGGCACGACGAGGAGGGCGAGGAAGACGCCGCGCAGGACGAGCGCCCGGCGACGCCCGCCGGGCCGGCGGTCTCCCGCGGCGGTCACAGGGTGTGCCACCGCTCCGGCCGCCGGACGAGCTCGCGTGCCTGGGCGGCACGGTGCCGGACGCCCCAGCCGGTGATCCGGCGCAGCGACTCGGTCATGATGTCGCGGCTCATCTTCGAGGCGCCGACCTCGCGCTCGACGAACGTGATCGGCACCTCGAGCACCGTGAGCCCGGCCCGGACCGCCCGCCAGGTGAGGTCGGTCTGGAAGCAGTAGCCCTGCGACGCGACGTCCTCCAGGCCCATCTCGCGCAGCGCGTCCGTGCGGTAGACCCGGAAGCCGGCCGTCGCGTCGTTGACCGGCATGCCGAGGAGCACCTTGACGTACAGGTTGCCGCCGACGGAGAGCGCCTTGCGGTGCAGCGGCCAGTTGACGACCTTGCCGCCCGGCACCCAGCGCGAGCCGATGACGGCGTCGGCGTGCTCGGCCGCCGCGAGGAGGGCCGGCAGGTGCTCGGGGCGGTGCGAGCCGTCGGCGTCCATCTCGACGACCGCGTCGTACCCCCGCTCGAGAGCCCAGCGGAAGCCGGCGAGGTAGGCGGCGCCGAGGCCTTCCTTGCCGGGCCGGTGGATGACGTGCACCTGCGGGTCGGCGGCGGCGAGCTCGTCCGCGACCGCGCCGGTGCCGTCCGGGGAGGCGTCGTCGAGGACGACGACGTCGGCGGCCGGGACCGCCTCGCGGACACCGTGGACGGCGGCGGGCAGGTTCTCGCGCTCGTTGTACGTCGGGATGAGCACGGCGACGCGCTCGAGCGGCGGGCGGGGGGTGTCAGGCAACGGGGTGTTCCTCGGGGTGGCTGGGCTCTGGCGCCACCCTAACGCGCCGGCCGGAGCGGACCGACGCGAGGACGAGGAGGACGAACAGCGCCGTGGCGAGGACGACCGGGGCGTCGCCCAGCCGGTCCGAGGGGGTGGTCTCCGAGCGCAGCACGACCCGCTCGACGCCCTGTGCGGCGGTGAACAGCCCCGTCTTCCCCGTGACCGAGCCGTCGGGGGCGACGAAGCCGGAGACCCCGACGGTCGAGACGTGGACGACGCTGCGGCCGTGCTCGATGGCGCGGATCCGGGAGATGGCGAACTGCTGCTCGGACTCGTCGGTGTACCCGAAGGTCGCGTTGTTCGTCTGGACGAGGATGACGGAGTCGGTGCTGTCGGCCGCCGCGACGCTGTCGCGCATCAGGCCGTCGTAGGCGACCTCGAAGCAGATCGTCGGCAGGGCGGCGTAGGTGCCGCCCGCGGCGGGGACCCGGAAGACCCCGATGGTGTGCCCGGCGACGAAGTTCCCGGCCAGCTCGGCGGCCGGGGTGAACATCGCGAAGAACTCGCGGTGCGGGATGTACTCCGCGAACGGCACGGGGTGCAGCTTCGTGTACCGCTGCGGCGCACCGGGACCGGTGTAGAAGAGCGAGACGTTGGAGTTCGCGCCGGGCGGCTCGGCGAGCACCGCGCCGAGGACGAGCGGCACCCCGAGCCGCCGCTGCGCGTCGCGGATCTCGAGGTCGGCGTCCGCGTTGCGGAAGGGGTCGATGTCCGAGGCGTTCTCGGGCCACACGACGAGCGAGAGGTCCTTCGGGGCACGCTCGGCGAGGGCCAGGGTTCCCTTGACGTGGTTGTCGAGCACGGCGCGGCGCTGGGCGTTGAAGTCGAGCCCGGCCTGCGGGACGTTCCCCTGGACCATGCCGACGACCTCGGTCCGCCCGTCGGTCGGGAGCGGGATGAGCCCGGCGGCCAGCGGCAGGGCCGCGACGACCGCCCCCGTGAGGACGCAGACCGGCCGGCGCCCGAGCAGCCCCCAGGCGAGGGCGACCAGTCCGGCGCCGGCGACGGCCACGGCGAACGTCACCCCGGGCGCGCCAAGCCAACGCGCGACGTGGGCGAGCGGGCCGTCGGCCTGGCTGAACGCGAGCCGGGCCCACGGGAACCCGCCGTACGGCGTGGTCGAGCGGGCCCACTCCTGGACGACCCAGCCGAGGGGCACGAGCAGGAGCGCCGCCCGGGAGTGGCCGGCCGGGACGAGGCGCCGTCCGGCGAACCCGACGACGCCGGACATCAGCGCGAGGTAGAGCGCCTCGAGCACCGCGAGGGCGAACCAGGGCAGCTTCCCGACGTAGACGCCCGACCACGAGAGGGTCGGCACGAAGAACGCGAGGCCGGCGACGAGGCCGAGCAGGACGCCGCGCGGGGCGCCCGCGCTCAGCGTCGCCCATCCGAGCAGCGCGACACCGACCGGCGCGAGCCACCACAGGTCGTACGAGGGGAACGACAGCCACAGCGCCAGGCCGGCGAGGACGGCCGCGGCGAGGCCGGCCGGCAGCCGGGGCGGGGTGGGCACCGGCCCACCGTAGGTCACCCGGCTGGAGGGACGACGACGACCCCGCGGGCGGTCGTCGCGACGAGCGGCGGGTCGAGGACGTCGGCCGCCGACTCCCCGCGCTCCGGGGCCCCGCGGCCGACGACGCGCACCTCGAAGGCCATCTCGCGCGACCGCGTGCCGACCCGCACCAGGCGCGCCTCGATCTCGATCACGTCGCCGGCCCGGACCGGCGCGACGAACTGGACGTCGGAGTAGGAGGCGAAGAGGCCCTCGTCGCCGTCGGTGCGGATGCACAGCTCGGTGGCGACGTCGCCGAAGGCCGCGAGGCTGTACGCGCCGTCGACGAGGTTGCCGGCGTAGTGCGCGTGGGAGTACGGCACGTAGCGGCGGTGGGTGACGCTCTGGCCGACCTCGGCGCGGGTCATCGCTCTTCTCCTCGGGGGTCGGGGACGGTGCGGGGGGCGACGAGCTCGTGGACGAGGAACGAGGCGACCTCGCCGGGCGTCGTGCCCCGGCCGAAGACGCGGTCGACGCCGAGGGCCCTCGCCGAGCCCTCCTCGAAGCGCGGACCCCCGACGACGAGCAGCGGCACCTCGCCGGCCGGGAACGCCTCGCGGAACGCGGCCGACATCGTCGTCGTGTTGTGGATGTGGGCGTCCTTCTGGGTGACGACCTGCGAGACGAGGACGGCATCGGCGCCGACCTCGCGGGCGGTCTCGACGAGCTCGGGCACGAGGACCTGGGCGCCGAGGTTGACCACCTTCATCTCGCGGTAGTACTCGAGCCCCTTCTCCCCCGCGAACCCCTTGATGTTGAGGATCGCGTCGATGCCGACGGTGTGCGCGTCGGTGCCGATGCACGCCCCGACGACGACGAGCTTGCGGCCGAGGTGGCTGCGGATGGCCTGGTTGACCTCGGCCGAACCGAGCAGCGGGAACTCACGCTCGACGACCTCGACCTCGCGCACGTCGACGAGGTGGGTCACCGACCCGTACACGACGAAGAAGGTGAAGTGCGGGCCCATCGCCTTGGCGTGGACGAGCAGCGCGGGGCTCATCCCCATCTTCGCGGCCAGCTGCAGCGCGGCCCCCTCGGCCCGCTTGTCGTGCGGCAGCGGCAGGGTGAAGGAGACCTGCACCATGCCGTCGCCGGTCGTGTCGCCGTAGGGCCGCACGATCGGGCCCGGTCCGGCGGTCTCCGTGCTCATCGGGTGGCCCCTTCCTCGAGGAGGGCGGTCGCCGGGTTGTCGTACCCGTCGGCCTTGACGACGACGCCGTCGAGCCCCTTGCCCTTGGTCGGCGGGCGCTTCATCGCGCCGAACGTGCCGTCGGTGATGGCGGCGAGCAGCGGCTGCGGGTAGGTGGTGCCCTTCGCCGTCGTGTCCGAGACGATGGTCTCGAGCAGGTCGACGGCCTCGGAGAGCACCTGCCGGGCCCGGGTCTGGATGAAGCCGTCGCGCGGCGGGTGGAAGTCCTCGGTGAGCCCGCCGGCGGCGTCCATGACGTAGCGGACGTTCTGCAGGGCCAGGTCGCGGTCGGAGAGCCACGGCGTGACGACGGCCTCGGTCATCATCCCGACGAGGAGGATGCCCTGGCCGGTCATCGCCCCGACGAGGTTGAAGAAGCCGTCGAGCAGGTAGCCGCGGAACACGTCGCCGGTCATGTGCTTCGTCGGCGGCATCCACTTCAGCGGCGCCTTCGGGAACAGCTGCCGGGCGAGCAGGGCGTGGGCCAGCTCCATCCGGAAGGAGTCCGGGAGGTCGGGGTTGATCTCGAAGGCGTGCCCGAGGCCGAGCTGCCAGTCCTCGAGACCGGCCTCCTTGGCGAAGTACTCGTTGAGCAGCTGGCTGACCGTGACGGTGTGCGCGGCCTCGACGGCGTCGGCGGTGGTCAGGTAGTTGTCCTCGCCGGTGTTGATGATGATGCCGGCGCGGGCGTGCACCTGCCGGCTGAAGCGCTGGTCGACGAAGGTGCGGATCGGGTTGATGTCGCGGAAGAGGATGCCGTACATCGAGTCGTTGAGCATCATGTCGAGCCGCTCGAGGCCGGCGAGCGTGGCGATCTCCGGCATGCACAGGCCGCTCGCGTAGTTGGTGAGCCGGACGTAGCGGCCGAGCTCGCGGCTGCTCTCGTCGAGGGCGGCCCGCATGAGGCGGAAGTTCTCCTGCGTGGCGTAGGTGCCGGCATACCCCTCGCGGGTCGCGCCCTCGGGGACGAAGTCGAGGAGGGACTGCCCGGTGGAGCGGATGACGGCGATGACGTCGGCCCCCTCGCGGGCCGCGGCCTGCGCCTGCGGGATGTCCTCGTGGATGTCGCCGGTCGCGACGATGAGGTAGACCCACGGGGTGCGCGGGGCGTCGCCGACCGTGGCGACCATCCGCTCGCGGGCGCGGCGCTGGGCGTCGACGCTGCGGATGCCCTTCGCCACGGCGCTGCGGGCGGCCCGGCGCGAGGCGGTCAGGTCGCGGCCCTCGGGAAGGCGGAAGGCCACTCCCCCGCTGCTCGCCTTCTGGGCGAGCGTCAGCAGGTCGGGGGCCTCGCCGCGGCGCAGCGCGTCCCAGACCGGCGTGGTGACCCCGTGCTCCAGGCCGACCTCGCCGCGCACCGCGTCGACGAGGTGGTTGACCCACGGGGTGCCCTCGTGGTCGGCGCCGGAGAGCCCGGCGAGGCGGAGGGTGGCCCGCTCGACGGAGACCGTCGTGTGGGCCCGGGCGAGGTCGACGACCGGCTTGCCTGCCCTGCGGGCCAGGCTGCGGGCCTTGCGGACGACGGCCGGGTCGAGGTCGAGCAGGGCGGGACGGCGCGAAGACACGGCGTCAATCTAGCAATCGCGCCGCAGGACTTGTAGCCGACCGGTGGGTTCGCCGGAGATCCTCGCGCCGGGGCGTCTCCGAGTTGCCGGTGGGGTGGCTGCCCGGTAGCCATGGTGGTGGAGGAGGACACCACCCGGGGGGCGAAGTCGTCGTCCCCCGACGACCGGAAGGACACCCTCCATGGCCTCCGTGCCGACCATCCGCACGACCACCCGCACCACCGTGCGTCGCCCACTGCGAACCCTGCTCGCCGGCCTCGCCGTCGTCGTCGCCATTGTCGGCCTCGCCGGGCCGGCCTCGGCCGTGACCCAGGCGAGCGCCGAGTCGCAGTTCCGCGCCGCCGGCGTCACGTGGTCCTCGTCCGGAGGCTGCACGTCCCGCAGCAACCCGACGTGCACCTCGTTCGACGGCCTCCGGCAGGCGACCGTCGACGGGGGCGTGACCCTGAGGCGTGCGAGCGGGTGCGCCCTCAACATCACCGGCGGGACCGAGGTCGGGCACGCGAGCGGCACGTACTCGCACGCCAACGGCTACAAGCTCGACTTCTCGCGGACCAGCTGCCTCACGGGCTGGATCCACGGCACCTACACCTACATCGGGCTGCGCGGAGACGGTGCGCCCCAGTACCGGGCGGCCTCCGGCAACGTGTACGCCGACGAGGGCAACCACTGGGACGTCACGTTCTACTCGTGCGGGGGGTGCCGCGCCGGGGCCTGAGGCCCTCTCGGTGGTGCTGCGCCGCTCGGCCGGAAACCCGGTCGAGCGGCGCAGCGACGTCTGGTTCGATCGGATCGATGACCGCCGACGCCCCCGACTCCCTCGACGTCCCCTCCCCCGTCTCCTGGCCGCGCCGGGTCGCGGATCTCGTCCTGCGCCCTCCCGTCGAGGCGGATCTCGACGGGGTCCTGCGGTGGCGGCGGCTGCCGGAGGTCACCCGCTGGCTGCTGCGGACCGAGGTGGACGAGGTGGCGATGCGCGACCGGTTGCGCGGGGCCCGGGACCCGCACGACCACTCCTGCGTCGTCCTCCTCGGTGACGACCCGGTCGGCATGGGCTATCTCGAGGTGGTCGACGGCATGGGACAGGACGGGGAGGAGGCGCACCGCCGGAGTGAGGGCCTGCTCGGCTGGAACCTGGCTCCGCAGGTGTGGGGGCGGGGGTACGGGACGATGGTGGCCCGCGAGCTGGTCGCCATCGCCTTCGGCGAGCTTCGGCTACGTCGCGTGACGGCCGGTTGCTTCGCCGACAACATGGCGTCGTGGAAGGTCATGGAGAAGGTCGGGATGCGCCGCGAGCAGCACGGCGTGCGCGACTCGTGGCACGCCGAGCTCGGCTGGGTCGACGGCTTCACCTACGCGATGCTCCGCGACGAGTGGGATGGCGTGGCGGGTCGCTGAGCCTTCGTCATGCTTGTCGAATCTCGTTCTGCTGAGGGCGAACTGTCCTCCACAGGGGCTTGCCGTTCGAACGTGCGTTCGGTACGATGAGGCATGGACAGGGGGAGCATCTCGAGCCGCATCGCGGGCCTTCGTGCGGAGGTCTCGGCGTTGGGTCGTGAGCTGGCCGAGGGCGGGTCGGGGCTGGCGGCGGAGGACGCGTTCGCGCTCGCCGGGGAGGCTCAGCACCTGGCCAACTCCGCTGACGGGCTGGTCGCGGTGGCTGCCTCGTGGGGCGCGCGGGTCGAGGTGCGCCTGTCCGGGAGTGGTCCGGTGGAGCGGGTGCACCCGGTGGGGTTCGTGGACCCGATGTCGGCGTCGATGTTCTGCCTGGAGGCCGGGCTGACCGAGGGGGTTGCCGGTCGGAAGGTGACGCTCGGCGCCACCTTGGGTGAGCGGTTCCCGCGGGTGCGTGGGCTGCTGGTCGAGGGGTCGGTCGGGACGATTGCCGCGCAGAAGGTCGTCGACGCGTGCGCCGGCCTGGACGTCGACGCGTGCCTGCGGGTGGATGCCGAGCTGGCGGGCCGGCTGGGGTCGATGGACCCGG